>JADZCY010000413.1 GCA_020851325.1 Acidobacteriota bacterium
AACAGGAACGCCGCTGGTGTTTCCGCGTAGTAGAGCGGCTTGACGCCCATGCGATCGCGCGCCACGAACAGCGTGCGCGTGCGGGTGTCCCAGATCGCGAAGGCGAACATGCCGTTCAGCGCGTCCACGCAACGCTCGCCGCGATCGGCGTAGAGGTTGACGATCACCTCGGTGTCGCTGCGCGTGCGGAACGTGTAGCCGCGGCCTTCCAGTTCCTCACGCAGTTCGCGATGGTTGTAGATCTCGCCGTTGAAGATGATCTGCAACGTGCCGGACGCATCGGTCATCGGCTGATGACCACCGGCAAGGTCGATGATGCTCAGCCGGCGGAAGCCCAGGCCGGCATTGCCATCGATCAGGGCGCCGTCATCGTCGGGGCCGCGATAGGTGGCGATGTCGCGCATGGCGCGCACGACGTCGAACTCGCACGTCCGTGACGGGTCGGTGTAGACGAGACCGGCGATGCCGCACATGTCAGCGGCCCTCCGTGAGCAGTTCGTCGAAGACGGCTTCGGTGCGGCGCATGTTGATGTCGATGTTGAACAGGCGATCGGCGCGTTCACGCGCGGCGGCGCCGACGGCGGCGCGGGCCGCCGGGTCGTCGAGCACGCGTTCGATGGCGGCGGCAAGCGCCTCGGGATTCTCGGCCGGGACGATGAAGCCGCTGCGCTGGTCCTCCACCATCTCGCTGTTCGGTCCCGAGTCGGAGGCGATGATCGGGCGGCCCAGCACCATGGCCTCGAGGGTAATGCGCGGAAAGCCTTCGCCGAGCAGCGATGTGTGCATCACGACGTCGAGCGCGCAGAGCAGATCCGGCACGTCGAGGCGGCGGCCGGTGAAGCGAACGCAGGTCTCGAGGCCGCGTTCACGCACGAGGTTCCGCAGGTGATCGGCGTAGCCGCGGTCGCCCTCGGCGACGTCGCCGATCAGCAGGCAGACGACCTCGGGACGACGTTGGTGCAGGATCGTCATCGCGTCCACGGCCACGTGCTGTCCCTTCCAGTGCTTCAGGTTGTTGACGACGCCGATGAGCGGCGTGGCCGGGTCGCCGATGAACTCCGCGCGCACCTGGTCGCGCGGCCGCGTCGCCATCGCCCGGACGGCGTCGGCGTCGATGCCGTCGTAGATCAGCGTGAAGCGCGACACATCCGCGCCCAGCCGCTTCGCGTTGTCGGTAACGGCCTGCGAAATCGACAGCACGCGATCGTACGAGCCGATCAGGCGGCGGTGGAGCGGGAACAACTCCGACGGTGTGCCGCGGAAGTACGACACGCACGGCCGCCCGAGCAGCTTGCACGCCAGCAGCCAATCCGTCAGCACGGGCGCGTTGTTGAGGCACACCAGATCGATCCGCTCGCGGCGGATCACGGCGACGATACGCAGGAACTGCGGAAGGACGTAGAAGAGCAGGTTGACGATCTTCTGCAGCAGCAGCGCGACGATCAACAGCGGCTTGAAGCGCGCCAGCGCCTGATACAGCCGCGGATACTGCACGGGCAGCCGCAGGCTGCTGCTCGACAGCAGAATCACCGGCGCCACCTCACGGAACGCCGGCACCAGCAGGTGGTCCTGATAGAACAGCACGACAGGGTCGAAGCGATCGCGATCGAGATGCTTCACCACTTCGAGCAGCACGCGCTGCGAGCCGCCGACGGTGCCATCGGTGTTGCCCTCCAGGAACAGCAGGCGACGCGGCGCGCGGGCGGCGCCTGAACGAGTCGCCGGCATCATGCGGTCCGCGACTGCAGGCGCTGCCACGTCGAACCGTGGACCAGCGTCCGCTCGTCGCTGGTCAGGGCGATGAGCCAGCAGGGAATCAGATACACCGGCATGGCGACGGCGATCCACCCGAAGAAGGCCGGCAGGCTCGCCGGCATGATCACCGTGCGGATGATCCAGCAGGCGATGGCGAACGGCACGGCGGCGAGCAGCGGGCGTAGATACACCGTGCGGAAATAGGCGCCGAGGTCGATGGGATGCAGACGCGGCAGCACCAGCGGCAGGATGATGGCGGCGACGATGACGTGAGGCACCGCGGTGCCGATGGCGACACCGAGCAGACCAAGGCGCTGCACCAGGATGACGCTCAGCACCAGGTTGACCACCGCTTCGAACACGCGCGAGAACGCGATCACCGGATGCTTGCCGAGGCCGTGCAGCACGCCCGACAGCGTGTAATACGGCAGCCCGAGCACGTGCCCGGCCGCCAGCACCGCCAGCACCGTACCGGCGGGACCACCATACTCGGGGCCCATCCACAGGTTGATGAAGCGCTCGCCCAGCAGCACGAACGCGACGCACACCGGCAGGCCGAGAATCACCATGGCCTTGGCGCCGGTCATCACCACCCTGGACACCAGTCCCGTTTCGTTGCGTGCGTCGAGGCTGCTGCTGAGCGGATTCAACATCGAGCCGAACGACACCATGAACGATCGGAAGTAGTCGATGAGGCTCGACCCGATGGCGAAGTAGGTGACGGCGGCAATCGGCAGATACATCCCGATGACGATCGAGTCCGACGCGAAGATGATCTTGTCGCCGAGGTTCGACACCAGCGTGTACTTGCCGTAGTTCAGCAGCATCGACGTGTCGCCGCGCTCGGGACGAATCCATTTCGCCCGCAGATACGGCAGCTCGGCGATGCACAGACGATAGATGACCAGGTTCGACGCCAGGCTGATGACGAGTTGCAGCACGGCCAGCGCGATGACGCCGTAGCCGGCCTTCAGCAGCACGACGAGCACGACGGCGCGCACGAGTCCGAAGACGATGCCGAGCCGCGCGATGGCGTCGTAGCGCTGCAGGCCCATCAGCACGCCGACGTAGACGTTGAAGACGAAGCTCTGCGCGACGGTGGCGCCGGTGATCACCGCCGTCATCTGCGCCGTCCACACCGCGTGCGGCGGGATGTTGAACAGGTGCGGCATGGCCGCCGCCAGCACGCCGGTGCCGGCAAACGCCACCAGCGCCACACCGCTGTAGATCGACACCGCGGTGTGCACCGTCGCCGCCAGGCGATCCTGGCGGTCCGACGCGTGATACTGCGCGACGTACTTGACGACCGACTCGCGGATGCCGAAGTCGAACAGCCACAGGTAGCCGGTGAACTGCATCATCAGCGCCCAGATACCGTAGTACTCGTTGCCCAGGCTCCGCACCGTCAGCGGCGCCAGGAACAACGACAGGACGATGTTGATGATGATGCCGGCCCAGTTCGAGCCGAGGTTCCGGAGGATGACGGCTGTTGCCGTGCGGCCCGACGAGGTGCTCATGCGTGGGCTGCGAGCGGAGAAGCGGCCGCGTCGGCGGCGGCAAGAGTGGCGAGCATGCGGCTGATATCCGTGCCGCGGACGAGCGGATGCGTCGGCAGCGTCAGGATGTGGCGCGCCACATGACGCGCGCCGTCGACGGCATCACTGCCGGCGGCAAGATGCGGCCGCAGCGCGGGAACCTCCACCATCGACGCCGGATACGAGGCCGACGCGCCAATGCCGGCGCGACGCAGCACGGCCAGATCGCGATCGCGTGCGGCGGCGCTTTCTGCCAGCAGCGGCAACCGCAGATACGCCGGCGTCGAGTCGGCCAGCGGCCTGATTGGTCGCACACCGTGCACGCCGTGCAGTCCGGCGAGAATCTGCGCTGCGTGCTGCTGTCGTACCGCGGCAAACGCCTCGAGGCGATCCGCCATCACGCGCGCCAGGCCCGCGACCTCGCGACCCATGCGCGACATCGTGAACGCCGGGTCGTAGATCGTCTGGCCCAGACCCAGTTGCGGAATGGCATTCGGAATCCAGTACAGCGACGGGCGAATCAGCACGGCCGAAGCCACTGCCACGGCGCTCTGCCGCAGACGTTTCGCCAATGGCGCCGGCGGCAGCGCCGCGACGCGGCGTTCGATGGCGCGGGCAACGGCTTCCGATCCGGTCACGATGGCGCCACCTTCGACGGCCGGAACGTTCTTGCCCTTGTCGAAGCTGTAGATGCCGGCATCGCCCCACGTCCCCGACGCCCGTCCGCCCACCCGCGCGCCCAGCGCCTGCGCCGCATCGTCGAGGAGGAAAAGCTTCGAGGCCTGCGCGAACGCGTCCAGACGCGGCAGGTTCGAGGGCAGACCATACAGGTTGGTGGCGACGATGGCGAGCGCGCGTGCGGTGTCCACGCGCGCCAGTGCAGCCTCGTCATAGTCCAGCGTTGCGGGATCGATGTCGACGAGACGCACGGTGAGACCGGCGCGCACCACCGACGCCGCAATCGTGTAACAGGCGTAAGCCGGCACGATGACCTCGGTTCGCGAGGGCCCGGCGAGATCAGCAAACGCACTCAACGTGAGCGACAGGCCGCTGCGTCCGTTCGAGATGGTGAACGCCCAGGGCGCGCCCGTCTGATGACGCAGCCACGCCGCGAGACTGTCCGGCGCGTCGGCACGTGCGGCCGCACGCAGCCAGCGGCCGACATCGACGGCCGTGAGCGGTGCACCCGCCGGCGGCACGAGACGCGGCCACAGGCTCACGATCGCACCAGCCGATCCCGCCGCGACGGTTCCCACGTCACCACGCGCCGGCCGAGCAGCACGTTCCACCACGCGTGCAGGATCGACGC
>JADZCY010000414.1 GCA_020851325.1 Acidobacteriota bacterium
ATCGTCGTGTCGGTGACGCGATAGATATAGAGCAGCGCCGCCAGCGCCATCCCCACCTCGACGGCGACGGTGAGATCAGCCACCACCGTCAGCGCGAAGGTGATCATCCACACCGAGCGATCCGCCCAATCGAGCCGCCAGATGCCGCCGATCTCGCGCCACTCGCCCATGTTGTAGGCGACGACGAGCAGCACCGCGGCGAGCGTGGCCAGCGGCACATACGTCGCCAACGGCGCCAGCAGCAGCACGATCACCAGCAGCGTCAGCGCGTGGACGATGCCCGCCACCGGCGTACGCGCGCCGGAGCGGAAGTTGGTGGCGGTGCGGGCAATGGCGCCGGTCACCGGAATGCCGCCGACGAGCGGCGAGGCGATGTTAGCGACGCCCTGCGCCAGCAGTTCCGCGCTCGGGTTGTGGCGATCGCCGGTCATCGCGTCGGCGACGACGGCCGACAGCAGACTTTCAATCGCCGCCAGCAGCGCGACGGTAAGCGCGGATGGCAGCAGCGGCAGGATCAGATCGGCGCGAAAGGTCGGGATCGCCACCGCCGGCAATCCGCTCGGGATGCCGCCGAAGGTAGTGCCGATCGTCTCCACCGGCAGATCGAAAATCGCCACCGCCGCGGTCGCGACGACGAGCGCGACGATCGCGCCCGGCACGCGCGGCAGCCAACGCGGCACCAGCAGCACGATCGCGAGCGACGTCGCGGCCAGCCCGAACGCGATCGGGTTCAGCGCCGGCAGCGCCGCGAACAACACCTCCATGCGTTCGAAGAATTCGGTCGGGACGTTCGCCACCGGCAGGCCGAAGAAGTCCTTGATCTGCGTCGACGCGATCAGCAACGCGATGCCATTGGTGAAGCCGATGACCACCGGCCGCGGGATGAACTGCACCGCTTTCCCCAGACCGGTCACGGCGAGGAACAGCAGGATGACACCCGCCATCATCGTCACCATCAACAGACCGGGCAGGCCGTGCGCGGCGATGATGCCGGCGACGATGACGACGAACGCGCCGGTGGGGCCGCCGATCTGGATCTTCGAGCCGCCGAGCAGCGACACGAACAGCCCGCCGACGATGGCCGTGTAGATACCGGCTTGCGGGGTCACTCCCGACGCGATGCCGAAGGCCATCGCCAACGGCAGCGCGACGACGCCGACGGTGAGGCCGGCGACGAGGTCGGCCGCCAGCGCGTGGCGATCGTAGGTGGATAACGCGTCGAGGAGTGTGGGCCGCCAGGTGCGCCAGGGAATCTGGCCGGGCACGAGGCTCATGTAAAGAAGAGTTTACCGCGCCGCGGGCCGCTACGGACGAGTTGTCATACACTGTGGCGCGGCTTTTTTTCCGGCCGTCTTCCATGCAGTGAGGCGCGTGCCATCGTGACCACCGAGATCGGGATTCTGGCCGTCGGCGCTGCCGTCGGCGGCCTCGTGCAGGGGATATCAGGCTTTGCCTTCGCCATGGTGGCCATGGCGATCTGGGTCTGGGGCGTCGATCCGCAACTGGCGGCGGTGATGGCGGTGTTCGGCGGCGTCACCGGCCAGATCATCTCGGTGCTGCGCGTGCGCCGCGGGCTGCACGTCCATCTGCTGTGGCCGTTCGTGATTGGCAGCGCCATCGGCATCCCGCTCGGGACGCGCCTGCTGCCGCTGCTCGACGCCAATCGGTTCAAGCTGGTGCTGGGCGGCATGCTCGTCGCCTGCTGCTCGGCGATGCTGGCGTCATCGCGCCTGCCGCGCGTGGCCACGGGCGGCCGTGCCGCGGATGCAGCGGTCGGTCTGCTCGGCGGCGTGATGGCGCCAATCAGCGGCTTCAGCGGCCTGGCGCCGGCGCTGTGGGCAACGCTGCGTGGCTATACGAAGGACGAACACCGCGCCGTGCTGCAGAACTTCAACCTGCTGGTGCTGTCGGCGACGATGGCGTCGCTGGTGTGGACCGGCCGCGCCCGGCCCGAACACCTGCCGCAGATGGGCGTCGTCGCGGCGTCGCTGATCGTGCCGTCGGTGTGGGGGTCGAAGATCTACATCGGCATGAGCCCGACGGCGTTCAGGAACGGCGTGTTGTGGATCCTCGTCTTCGCCGGCGTCACCATGCTCGCGTCAGCGGCGCGGAACCTGTTGTAGCCACGCGCGTGGCCGGTGACGGCTGCCGGCCCCGCGCTCAGAGTCACCGCACGATCGTGAGCACCCCCGTGGCGCACCATCGTGAAGCACCTCCGTGAAGCACCCCCGGTGAAGCACCTCCGTGAAGCACCCCCGTGAAGCACCTCCGTGTCGCACCTTCTAATTCTTGAAGGGTGCCGGCCGCGGCGTCTTGTCGGACGAGGGCGGCAACTGCGGCAGCAGGAACTGCGGCTGATCGCCGGTCAGCGTCTTGAGGAATGCCACCACGCGGGCGTTTTCGGCTGGCGAGTACTGCTTGCCGATCTGGATGCGCGCCATCACGTCCACCGCTTCGGCCAGCGTCGCCGCGGCGCCGTCGTGGAAGTAGGGATACGTCAACTCGACGTTGCGCAGCGTCGGCACCTTGAACGAGAAGCGGTCGGCGTCACGGCCGGTGACGGCCATGCGGCCTTCCGCCGGATTCGACGTGCGATACGGTTCGACGACGCCCATCTTGCGGAACGAGGCGCCGCCGGCCGCCTGACCGTTGTGGCAGGCGGTGCAGCCGCTCGACTTGAAGATGCGATAGCCCTCGAGTTCATCCGTGGTGAGCGCGTTCGTGTCGCCCAGCAGCCACTTGTCGAAGCGCGAGTTCGGTGTCACCAACGTTTCCTCGAACGCCGCGATCGCTTCCGTCACGCGCCCCATCGTCACCGGACCGGGACCGAAGGCCTGCTGGAACTCGGTGACGTACTGCGGGATGGAGATCAGCGTTTCGATCGCCAGTTCGTGCGTGAACGCCATTTCCCCCGGGTTGGCAATCGGGCCGGCGGCCTGTTCCTGCAGGTCCTTGGCGCGGCCATCCCAGAACTGCGCGACGTTCAGGCTCGAATTGAGCACCGTCGGCGCGTTGATCGGCCCCTTGTGCCAGTTGTGGCCGATCGACGTGGCCAGATTGTCCGAGCCGCCCATGCTCAGGTTGTGGCACGAGTTGCACGAGATGAACCCCGACTTCGAGAGCCGCGGATCGAAGAACAGCTTCTTGCCGAGTTCCACCAGCGCCGGCTTGATGACGGCGGGCGGACGGATCGGCTGGATCGGTTCGTTCGACTGTGCGTGCGTGATCGACGCAGCAAAAGCCAGACACGCGACGGCGAAAAGCTTTGCGGACACCAGGCGTTCCTTTCGGGGACCGGAATGATCAGCTGATCGTAGCACCGCTGAGCCCAGCCGGCGAGCGCCGCGGCGGGCGCCGGCCAGCGCCGCGCCTGAAAGGTTGACCGCCGCGCGCCGTTCGATCACGATCGGGCGGGCCGATCGACGCCAGCCCTTCTGTATGAATCTGACACACATCCGCTTCAGCGGCAGCCCCGCCGCCAGCGCACTCTCCCCCGATGTCACGGCATCGCCGCCGCGGCAGCCGAACACGCGCGAAGGGACCCTCGGCCCACTGCCGGCGCTGGTTCTCGCCAACGCCGGACTCGACGTGTCGGCCTATCGCCCGGCGCCACTCCAGCGCCGCACCTCGGCGTG
>JADZCY010000415.1 GCA_020851325.1 Acidobacteriota bacterium
CGGGCCCGCCGCCCACCTACGAAGCCGCGGTGCTGCGCACGTGGAAGGCGCTGCACGACAAGATCCTCGTGATGGCGAAGGACACGCAGTTCCCCGAAGCCAAGCTCGGATGGAAGCCGCATCCCGATTCGCGCAGCATGGCCGACGAGTTCCGCCACGTCACCATCGGCCTGCGCATGACCTCGGCGCAGGCGCGCGGTGAGAAGTTCGACTTCGAGGCCGAGGAGAAGGCGGCCGACGCCAAGCCGAAGACGCGGGCCTCGATCGTCAGCGAGATGGAAGCCGCCATCGCCGAGTCGTATCCACTGGTCGAGAAGAGCCCGTCGCCGCGCCTGGTCGGCTGGCTCGATCACCAGGGCGAGCACTACGGCAAGCTGGTCACCGCCTACCGCGTGAACGGCGTGGTGCCGCCGGTGAGCCGGCCGAAGTAACCGCCGCCGCGATCACACGTAGCGCCACCACCACGCCGCGCGTGTGGACTTGCGATGGTCCACCGCGCGGCATGGCACGTACATGGCCGCGACGACGCACGCCCACGCCACGTAGACGCCTGGCAGCGACAGCCCGAACCATGGCGGGATCGCCTCCGGGTGCGTCACCGCCTGGATGCGCCGCCAGGTGCCCGATTGCGCGAACGCGATCAGCACCGCCACCGCGTGCACGGCGAAGATGTGGCCGACGTAGAAGAAGAGCGGCACGCGTCCGTAGGTGGTAAGCAGCCGCGCCACCGTTCCCTGCGCGCGTTCGGCGACCGCCAGCGCGATCGCGGTGAGCCCCAGCGTCATCAGCAGGAACTGCAGCGACGGCGGGTACTTCAGCACGTTCAGGAACGACACGACGGTGAGCGCCATCGTCGCCTGCGGCCGCCACGGCGCCGGGTTGCCGTAGCCGTTCACCGCCCGCAGCAGCGCGAACAGCACCAGCGAGGCCGCGCCGACGCCGACCAACAGGCGACGACGCCGCCCGGCGTCCCACCTCCACAGCTCCGCGGCCGCCACGCCCAGCATCATCACGCCCAGCCACGGCAGCAGCGGATAGCCGATGAAGATGCCTCCCGGCCACAGGATGCCGGGCACGTGCATGAAGTGCCACAGCGGCGCCAGCGCGCCGAACGCGGCAGGGCGCACACCGTCGGTGAGGTTGTGACCGACGATGATCGCGACGCCGATCGCGGCCAGCGCCGGACGCGGCAGGCCGACGAGCGCGGCCATCACGATCATCGACCAGCCGAGCGCCCACAGCACCAGCGCGAACGCCGGCAGCGGCTCGAACCCGAACTGCCAGCCGATCGGCGTGACGACCAGCTCGAGCACCAGCAGCCACAGGCCGCGCGTGACGAGGAATCGGCGCAGGTCCGCTGGCGACTGCCGTCGCGACGCCAGGCCGATGCCGACGCCGGCCAGCAGCACGAACGTCGGCGCGCAGAAGTGCGTGACCCACCGCGTAAGGAACACAGCGAGCGAGGTCTGCGACAGGTCCTCGGGCTGGAAGCGCAGCGCCGTCGTGTAGTCGCGGGTGTGGTCGAGCGCCATCAGCACCACGGCCAGCCCGCGCACCACGTCGATGGCGGCGACGCGCGGGCGTCCGGCCGCCGGTGCCGAAGCGGCCGTCATGCGCCTAGCGCGAACTCGACGCCGGCACGAACTTCTGGATGCGCTGCCCGTAGGTGTCGGCCGCGTAGACCGCGCCCTTCGAGTCGACCACGATGCCGTGCACCCAGTCGAACTGGTTCGGGCCCAGGCCCTGCGAGCCCCACGTCGCCAGCAGCTTGCCGTCCGCGAGCGAGAACTTGTGGACGCGCTCGAGCAGGTGATCGGCCATGAAGCCGTACGGCTCGGTGCCCTTGCGCGAAATGTGGATGTCCCACGGGTTCCACTCGTTCTTCAGCTCGCGCTTGTAGTTCAAGTCCTTGTC
The DNA here is from genome assembly GCA_020851325.1 of Acidobacteriota bacterium. GTDB lineage: Bacteria > Acidobacteriota > Vicinamibacteria > Vicinamibacterales > UBA2999 > VFZN01. The sequence continues at coordinate 1,915 of JADZCY010000415.1, forward strand.
GAAGATCTGGATGCGCTTGTTCTCGCGATCGACGATGTAGAGGTTCTCCTGCGCGTCGACGGCGATCTTGTGCGGCAGGATCCACTCGCCGGGGCCGGTGCCCTTGTCGGCCGGGCCGCCGGCGCCCTTCCCCACCTGCTTGATGAACTTGCCGGCCTTGTCGTAGAGGATCGCCCGGTTGTTGCCGTAGCCGTCGGTGACGACGATGTTGCCGTTCTTCAGGATGGCGATGCCCGAGGGCAGATCGAGATGGGTGGCGTCGGTGCCCTTCTCCATCGTGACGCCGATCTGCATCAGGAACGTGTCCATCGTGGGGTTGAGCTTCACGATGCGGTGGGCGTCGCGCTCGATGATGTAGACGTTGCCGTCCCAGTCGACGCCGCCCGAGTGTTCCCAGTCGGGGTTGATCTTCTTGCCGTTGTACTCGCCGTCGCCGCCCGCCTGCAGCAGCTTCCCGGCGGTGTCGAAGATCATCACCGGCTTGGGGCCGCGGTTGAAGACGAAGATGCGATCGTTCTTGTCGATCGCCAGGCCCGAGATGCCGGGCTGATTGGTGGGCAGCCCGCCGCCGCCGCCCATCTCGCCACGGGCGCGGCGTGCGGCCGCCTGCGCTTCGCGTTCGGCCGGTGGTGGCGGCGCGGCCTTCAGGCCGAAGTACGTCCCCGACGGCAGCGTCGGCCAGTTCGGCACGAGGCGGTACTGTTCGCCCTGGGCCGCCACCCGGCTGGTGCCCGCCAGCGCCAGCAGTCCCGCCATCGCCAGCGTTCCGATCGCCACACGTCGCATCACGGCCTCCACCGATCCCGCGAACACACCTCGGCCGCCTTTCCTGGCCGCCGACGGGTCCGGATGATTCGAGTGGCGGCAGTTGTATACCCGCGGCGCGCCGCCGTCAACGCCGGCGTCGACAAAGAGAGACGTCGAGGCACGGGATCGCTGGGATACACTCCGGCGCCATGCGCACGCCCCCGCCCGGCCACCAGGCTGCCGGTCCGCTGCAGATCCGCGGCTCGCTCGCCACCCGCTACGCCGACGTCTTCACGCCGGCGGCGCTCGTGGCGCTCGAGCTGCTGGCGCCCTTCGATCGCGACCGCCGCACGCTGATGCAGACCCGGCTCGACCGTCGGCGGGCCCGTGCGTCGCGTCGCGAGGCGGTGGGCTTCCTGCCGCCCGACGCCACCATCGGCCGCACGACGATCACGGTCGCCGACGCGCGAGCCGGACGCTTCCATGGCAGCGACATCCCGCCTGCGCTCGATCGGCAGTGGATCCAGGGCACCGGTCCCGCCGCCCGTCCCGGCGCGCCGCTCGAGCAGAGCCTGCGCAACGTGGCCTACGCGCTGCTGTCTGGTGCCGACGGCTGGATGTTCGACGGCGAGGACGCGCTGGGCCAGCGCGGCACCATGTCGCTCGACAACCAGCGCAACCTCTCGCTGGCGCTGCAGCGGACGCCGGTGTTCCTCGACGTCTCGAAGCAGGTCGCCGCCGAGATGAACCAGTGGGCGGCCGGCTTCTTCGGGCGCGCCATCGTCGACGACTGGCGGCGTCAGCTCGACGTCACGACCGTGATCTTCCGGGCCCGCGGCCTGCACCTCGACGACCGCCACGTCCGCTGGGACGACGGCGCCGGCTTCTCGGCGTCGATCGTCGACCTGGCGCTCTACGTCACGAACAACCACGCGACGCTGGCGGCCATGGATCGGCCGGTCGTGCTGTACCTGCCGAAGATCCAGACGGCGGAGGAAGCGGCGCTCTGGCACGACATCCTCGGCGCGCTCGAACAGCACCTCGGCCTCGCGCACGGCGCCCTCAAGGCGTACGTGCTCGTGGAGCAGCTCGAGGCGTGCTACCAGCTGATGGAGATCCGCGCCGCCCTCGGCGCGCATTTCGTGGGCTTCAACACCGGCCGCTGGGACTACATCAACAGCGTGTCGGACGCGCTCGCCTGGGACGCCGCGTTCCAGAACCCGAACATCGACGCCATCACCATGACCTACGGCTACATGCGCGCCTACGAGGATCGCGTGCGCCGCGCCGTGAACACGCCGGATGCCGAGGGCCGCACGGCACTCTGGCAGGGCGGCATGGAGCCGAACATCCCGGTGGGCTCGGCGGCCGGCGTCGCGAGCGGCATGGCTCGCGCCGTGGCCGGTGCCGAACGCGAGCAGGCTGCTGGCGCCAGCGGCAAGTGGGTGGCGCACTGGAAGATGGTGCACATCGTGCGGCCGGTGTGGGAGAAGGCCGGCGAGACGAACCAGCGAGGCCGCGCCTTCCCACCGCTCGGCTACACCGACGCCGACGCCGCCAGCCTGCGCGCGCTCGAGGCCACGCCCCGCACGGTGCGCGGGGCGCGCGATCTGCTGAGCGTGGCGATCCAGTACGGCAACGCCTTCGGTCAGGGCATGCAGGCGGCGGCGCTGAAGCCGGCCGACTTCTTCGGCAACGACGACGTGCTCTACCTGATGGAGGACATGGCCACCGGCGAGATCCGCGTGAGCATCCTCTGGGACTGGCTGCACAAGCAGGCGCCATTCACCGAGGACGACGCGGCGACGGGCGTTCGCGCCGGCGACACGCTCACGGAGGCCCTCTTCGAGCGGCTGCTCGACGAGGAATACGCGAAGCTGCTGGCGGCGGGCAACCGCGACGTGCACGACGACTCGAAGGGCACCACCCTGCCGATCGCGCGCCACCTGGTCGAGGCGCTGGTGACGAGCGACCTCAAGGCGCCGTGGTACATCGACCTGCTGAACCTCACGCTCGACAACATGAGCCGAGGCGAGTGCGCCGCACGCATCGCCGACTACCTGCGCACCTTCCGCACGCAGGGCACGAGGGTGACCGCGAACCCGGAGTTCGATCGCTAGGACGCTTCGCTCGGAGGTTGGACGGGCAGGATCACGACGTCACGCTGGACGCCTCTTCGGCAAAGGTCACCCAGAAGCGATTGGGGTCTCTGACGATGAACTCCCGCGTGCCGTAGAACGTGTCGTGAATCCCCTTCACGACCTCGGCTCTCGTCTTCAGGCTCTCGAACAGGACGGCGACGTTCTCGGCGTGCACGTACAGGTCCACTTCGCGTCGATGGCTGGTGCTTGGGTGTCCGCCGGCGTTGAACATCACCTCGCTGCGGCCCATCGACATCAAGGCCCAGCTCATCTCGCCGCCGTCCACGACTGAGTTCAGAACGGCGAAACCGATGCTCTCGTACCAGGCCACCGTGGCCCGCACATCAGGCACGTGAATCATCGGGACGACTCGCTGCGTAATCGCCTTCCTCGGTGTGAGTCACACGCTGTCGTCTGCCCGACGCCCCGGTCTCAGCCGCGACCGCCCTCATGATGCGCCCGGGCCGCCGTCAGGGCGATCGAGCGGCATCCTGAATCGTTCGGGTCTGGCTAACGATGCCGCATGCGCTGGTGGGGCCGCGTACTACTGTTGCTGCCACGTCACGGAGATGCCGAGTGGCGCTCCGCCCGGCTGCTCCGAGGTGATCGAGAGCGAGCCTGTCGCACCCGCGAGGAGCACCAAGCGGGGCTTGGCCTCGCGCGAACCGGCCTGGATGTTGAACGACAGCGACACGCGATCGGCTGCCAACAGGGTCGGCGTGACCTTGACCGTGCCAACGCCGTCGATATCGAGCGCACCCTCGCTGCCAGAAGAGAGCGACAGCACTGGCCGTGCGACCACCGCGTCGCCGCGCCGAAGCTCGAGCTGAAGACGCACGCGGTCCTGCGCCGAGGCGCCGGCGACGAGCACCGCCACGAAGAGCACCACCCAAGTCGCGATCCTGCGCATACGTGACCTCCGGTTCGTTTGACGAGCTACCTGCCCTGACGGTCGGCCCAACGACCGCGGTTCAGCCGCGGCGCGCTCAGCCTGCACCAGCGCGGCAACAACTGCAACGGTTAGACCGCGTGTCACGCGCGTGACTCGCTCACCCTTGGAAGCGCTTCAAGGAACGCTTCAAACAGACCGCGCGGCAGGCGCACCAGCCCGTTTGCAGCGAACACACGATGAGCGTCGTTCGGTTGGTACGAATCAGGCACGACGTGGCCACTCCGGACTTCGAAGGCCCCGATGACGTCTTCCGGCGGCACGCGACCCGCGGGCCCCTCGGGCGTCCGCAGATCGATGACGTAGATCCACCCATCGTGCTGCGCCTGCGCCGCGAGCTGAAGGTCGGGGTCTGTCGGCCCGGCGGTGCGAATGACCGCATGCATGAACTCGACGAACCTGGGGTTCTGCCGAAACGTCTCGACGAGGCCGTCACCGTCGAACGCACCAGCGATGGCCTCGGCGGGCAGCCCGCCGAGTGCCTGCATTCGTTCGGGAGGCAGTATCGACACGACCCGCCGAGCACCCGCCATGTCCGGAGACTGCGGCTCGGTGTTGTGTCGACGACCGAATGGCACAATCGGCATGTCTGGAGGCCTCACGTTCTCGTTCAGGGGCCTAACGACCGCGGTTCAGCCGCGGCGGTCGGATGCCCGCATGATGCCACAGCGCTCGACGGCCGCCGGGTTCATGCGCTGGTAAGACGGCGCTCCGGCTCAAGCGCGACGCTGCTCGCGAGCAGCGCCAGAACACCGGCCTGACAGAACGCGATAGCCGCGCCTGCGACCACGACGGACCGCCGGGCTAAGCCCCGGACCTCGGACCTTCGACCAGACCGACGCGCAACGCCCAGCACAACTGCCGGTCGACTGGCGAAGAGTGGTTGCGATTCAGATGGCTGCGGCGCCACAGGCCGGCCAGGAAGCGACCAGGTGCTCCACAGCGAAGGCCGCTCAGGTGCTCGTCGGGCCGCGCGCTCACGGAGCGCCAGCCAGATGAAGCCGCCCCAACCTGCTACCGCCTGCAGGGCAACGGCCAAGGCCCGTGCGCTGCTCGCGTCTGGATGCTGCGCCGGTGTGATGAGCCAATGCACAGCCTGCCCTCCTACCAGAGCAAGCATCAGTGCGACGACCGCCTGCCCCGACGAGTTCTTGCTGGGCATCTCGTTGCTCCCCGTCCGTCTAACGATGCCAAATCAGCCGCGCGCCGACAAGATCACCCGGCGCGTCGGCTGCATTTTGGATGTTAGGCCTCACGGGTTCGAGACGAATAACCCACGGATCAGCGGCCAGACGACCTGAGAGAACTGCCTGCCGGTCAGCTCGACGTTGATTGGCCCAAACACTGGGTTGAGCCCGCGCCCGGCGTTCAGGTCGGGCGTGTCTTGCACGTGCAAGTGAATATGCGGGAAGTCGGAGTTGCCGGAGTTGCCGCACAGCCCAACCCGCTGGCCCCGCCGGACCGTCTCGCCGACTTTGACGGACACACTGCCCTTCTGCATGTGCGCCAGGAACACGAACTGGCCGCCGGCAGTCCGGATGACGATGTGATTACCGGCCGGTTGAGAGGTGTCTTTGGTACCAAGGGGATTGTCTGGCCGACCGTTCTCGGCACGAACGACCTCACCGTCGATGGGCGCGAGAACAGGCTCGCCCCACGAGAAAAAGTCTTCGACCTTGCCCGGCGTGCCGGCCGCGAGCTGCCGCTGCGACGCGCCGCCGACCTTCGCGAAGTCGACGCCGAACGCCTGGGCCGGTTGAGTCATGTGCTGATTGACGTTCGGCGTGTCGCCGCCCTGCATGACGAACCAGCGGCCGCCGAACGGCAGTTGCAGATCTTGCGCGGCGGCCGCCGTGCAACATGTGAGCACTAGTGCTGTTGCGATCAGCTTCATGGCTGGCTCGTGTAGGCCTAACG
>JADZCY010000416.1 GCA_020851325.1 Acidobacteriota bacterium
CTCACGCGAGGCGATCGCGTGCGTTCGATCAGCGGCGCGACCTGGTCGACTTCTCGCGCGATGCGGTTGAGGCCTCACGCTCGCGCGCGAGCAGCGCTTTCTTCCGCTCGACGCCCCAGCGATAGCCGCCGAGTTCGCCGTTGCCCTGCACCACGCGGTGACAGGGGATGACCAGGCCCACGGGATTGGTCGCGCACGCGCGCGCCACGGCCCGTGCCGCGCGCGGGTGACCCAGCGACCTCGCAATCTCGCCATACGCGCGCGTCTCGCCGTAGGGAATGCGCTGCAGCGCGCGCCACACCTGCCACTGAAACGCCGTGGCCTGCACGTCGATGGCCAGATCGATCGACGGCGACGCGCCGCGCACGTGCTGGACGATGGCGTCGAGCCAGTCGGTGCGGGCGGGTTGATCGGGGCGGATCTCGGCGGCGGGATACTCGTCGCGCAACTCGCGCTCGAGCGCCGCATCCGAGTCGCCGAGTCGCACCGCGCACACGCCATGCTCGGTGGTCGCCACCAGCAGTCGCCCGTGCTCGCACGCAACCGTGGAAAACGCGATGCGCATGCCGGCGCCGCCGCGGCGATACGCGGAGGGCCGCATTCCAGCCGCGCGCGTTTCGTAGACGCGGCTTGGCGATCCGTAACCCGCCGCCACGATTGCCGTGGTGACATCGCTGCCGCCACGCAGTGCACGGCGCAGCGTGCCGGCGCGGCAGGCGGCCTGATATTGACGCGGCGACACACCGACCAGCGCCTTGAAGCGCCGCTGCAGGTGCGACGGGCTCATCGCCGCGACGCGACCGAGACGCGCCAGCGTGATTGAGCGGTCGGCGTTGGCGGCCAGATACGCGGTGACGCGTCGCACCGCGTCCATGCCGGGCGCGCCGAGGTCCACCTGATCCGGACGGCAGCGCTTGCACGGACGGAAACCCTCGGCGCGGGCGGCTGCCGCGGTATCGAAGAACCGCACGCGATCGGCGCGCGGTCGCCGGCTCGGGCAACTCGGCCGGCAATACACGCCGGTGGACGTCACCGCGAAGACGAACGTCCCGTCCGCCGCCGCATCGCGCGCCGCCAGCGCCTTCCACCGCGCGTCGAGTCCCGTGCCCTGTCCCATCTCCGTCACTTCATGCTGCATCATGCCGTCACGGTAAGCCAGCCGTCCGCCACGCGGCGATCCGGGAATTGCGGTCAAATCGCTGACAGGTGCACCCGTCAGCACCTGTCAGCACCCCTCAGCACCTGTCAGCACCGCTCAGCACCCCTCAGCACCTGTCAGCACCTTTCCCGCACCCTTCTGTTACGATGCCCCGTGCCCGCGACGCGCTACGGCATCTCGCCGTGGATGGAACACGCGCCGCGGCCGCGTCCGGCGGCCGCGCCCGCGTTCAAAGGAGAAGTCGACGCCCCGCTCGTCATCATCGGCGGCGGCCTCACCGGCGTGATCACGGCGTGGGCCTGCGCGCAGGCGGGGATGAAGGCCCTGCTGCTCGACGCCGATCGTCTCGGCCGTGGCGGCACGTCGCTCGGATCCGGACTGTCGCCCTCGACGCCGGGGCTGTCGTTCCGCGAGTTCTCCGCCACTGCCGGCCGCCGCGCCGCGCGCGCGCATTTCGAGCAGACGGCCGAGGCCGCGGCCGACTTCACCAGCACGCTGCGACGCCTCAATCGCAAGGTGGCACTCGAAACTGTCGACGCGTGGCAGGTCGCGCTCTTCGGCCAGGGCGCCGCATCGCTGACGGCGGAAGCTGCCGCGCGAACCGACGCGGACCTCACCGCCAGCATCAAGACCGCTGCCGCCGCGCAGACCGCCACGCGCCTCTCCGTGAGCGCCGGTGTGCGCGTTCCCGGCTGGATCACCGCCAATCCGCTGGACGTCCTGCACGCCTTCGCGACCGCCGCGACAAAGAAGGGCGTCCAGATCTTCGAACGCTCGCCCGTCACCCGCATCGGCTTCGATCGTCGTCTGGCGACAGTGCACACGGCGCGCGGACGCATCACCACCACGTGCGTCATCCACGCCACCGGGGAGCCCGGCCCGCTGTCGGCATCACTGCATCGCCACTTCACGCCGAGCCTGCGACCGGTGGTGATGACCGCCGCGGTCCCGGCAAGCGCGCGTCGCATCCTGCTCCGCGACGACGTCGTCCTCATCGACGATGAGGCGCCGGCGCACGCGATTCGGTGGACGAAGGACGGCCGGCTGATGGTGAGCGGCGCCGACGGCGCGCGGCCTGCCGCTGCAAAGAACGAAGCGTTCCTCGTGCAGCGCACCGGCCAGTTGATGTACGAACTGTCGCGGCTCTATCCCGACATCTCGGGCCTGCAGCCGGCTCGCGGCTGGGCGACGCCGCTGAGCGCGTTTGCCGACGCCGGCGTCTGCGCCGGACCGCATCGCAACTTCCCGCACCAGTTGTTCGGCTTCGCCGGCAACCACGATCCCGTGCGCGCGTTCCTCATCGCCCGCATCCTCGCGCGCCACGCCACCGGCAGGGCGACGAAGGCGGACGGGCTGATGGGGTTTCAGCGTGGATCGCATCGGTGATTGACGGATTGACGGATTGGGTGATTGTTGTCAATTGGCGATCGGGAAATGGACGAATAGGCATTCGCCGATTGCCGATCGCAAACAATCGCGCAATCCCCTGATCCGTCAATTCGTCAATGCCGCGAGGTCCCCGCGCACACCGCCGGTCGCAATTCCGGCGGTCGTTCATCGCCTGCATACGCACGCCCCCAGGCGCGTTCGACGGGGGCGCCGACCACGATGGCCAGGACGCGTGGCGCGCTGCCGTGTCGATCCGCATGCACACGCACGACGAAGCGACCGCTGCCCAGCGTCTGCGGCGGCGCATGGTCGCGGGCGAGTGCCTCGTTCAGTGCTGCAACGCTCGCCGGATCCTCGCGATCGAAGCGACGCGCCTGGAAGTCCTGCACCGCTTCGGGCGGCCAGCCCTCGGGCCGCGGCACCGCCCCACTCTCGAGCGTGAGATACACCAGCACACCGCCCTCGCGCGCTTCGCCGGGGAACTCACCAGCAAATCGGCCGGACGCAAGCGTCGACGACAGATTGGTCCACGCCGGCGTGAGCGTGACGCACGGTGTGTAGCCGGTGATGCGCGCCAGTCCGGCGTCGTTCGCGGCTGCCATCGAAAAGCCGCGAAGTGCCAGACGCTGCACGGTCGGCGGCCACGCGTACACCGCGGCGGAGCGGCCAATGGCGCGGCTGATCGATTCCTCGGACGCGGGGACGAAGGTGAGGCCCGAGTCGGCGTGTCGGGCCCGCCACACCACCGCGGCGGACGAAGCCGGCCACTCGTCGAAGACGATGGCCGAAGCGTGCGGCAGCGCATCGAAAGACGCCCACAACGCCGGCGCAACGCCGCCAAAGCCCCGCGGCAGCAGTGGCGACACGTGGCCAAATACGACGAACATCGCGACGATGACGAGGAACGTCGCGCCTGCGCGATCCAGCGCCGACATCTGCCACCGGATGATCCGTCGCGCGCCGCGCGCCGCCATCCACCACAGCACCGCCGTCGCCACCGCGGTCATCGCCGCCACGTCGGCGCCGAGCGTCCGCGTGGTGACGATCGCGATCACCACGGCCATGCACGACACGACCAGATGGCTCGCGCGATCACCGCGATCCGCGAACACCACATCCATCAGCACCAGCGCGCCGCCGCCGAGGCCGAGCACCACGCCCAGCCAGGCGGTGATATCGCCAGGCAGCACGCTACGCAGGCCACCGGCCAGCGCTCCACACGACGGCGTCATCCACACGCTGGTCGCCACCAGGATCGCGCTCACGGCGATCGCCGGCGCCCACGCGCTCACTGCCGCGGCGAAGCCGCGGTCCTGCGAACCTGATGCCCCTACCGCCGCGACAGCGGCGGTCCTGTCCAGTGTGAGCCCCAGCAGCGGCAGCAGCACCAGCGGCAATAGCGGATGCGCGAACGCGGACGCGCCGATCACGATGAGCAGCGCGCGCGGCAAGCGCCGCACCGCGAGGAGAATCGCCATGCCGCTGACGATCAACGACGGCAACCCCAGCCACACGAGCGGCGGCGTCGATCCCATCAACGGCAGGTCCGTCAGCCAGCCGCGCGACACCACCGTGTGAAGCGCAACCTGCCAGGCGGCCGGACATCCCGGCACAATCGCTGCTGCTATCATCGACGTCGAGCATGATGCCTCACGGCCTCCACGAACCCAAGCGGCGCGTGATGCTCGCGGCCTCGGTTGTGCTGGCGGCCGTCGTCTTTCGCAGCCTCTTCTTCCTGCTCTTCGACGAAAGCTACTTCGACTCCGACCAGGCCATCGTCGGGCTGATGGCGAAGCACTTGTCAGAAGGGCGCGCGTTCCCGCTCTATTTCTACGGGCAGGAATACATGCTCGGCGTCGAGTCGTGGTTGATGGCGCCGGTGTTCCTGCTGCTCGGTCCCTCGGTCTTCGCGCTGCGCCTGACGATGGTGCTGATCAATGCGGGGACGGCGCTGCTGCTGTGGTGGCTGCTGCGGCGCGACGGCGGACTCAGCGCCTGGGCGGCGGCGCTGGCGGTGTCGCCCTTCGCGCTGGCGCCGTTCATCACGGCGGCGCACCTGATCGAAGCGCAGGGCGGCAATCCCGAGCCGTTTGCCTGGGTGCTCATCGCGTGGTTGCTGCGCGCCCGACCACTGGCGCTCGGCGCCACGATGGCGGTGGCGTTCCTGCATCGCGAATTCTCGCTCTACGCCTTGCCGGCGCTCGCGCTCGTGCACCTTGCCGAAGCGCGGTTCCGTCCGCTGCCGCTGCTGCGGCCCTGGGCGCTGACGCTCTTCGCGTTCGTGGTGACAATGCAGGGCGTCAACGCGCTGAAGCCGTACTCGGATCTGCTGGGACCGGGTTCGGCGGGTCAGGTCGTGGCCGTGGTGTCGCGCGACAACGTGCGGTTGCTGCTGGCGCGGACCAACGTCGATCAATCGGCGCTGCCGCGGCGCTTCCATGCGCTGGGCGCGGAGTACCTGCCGATGATCGTCGGTCTCGACGGCTTCAGGCCCAATCTGATCTCGATCGCCTCCGATGAACACGTCGGCTGGCGCGAGTTCCTGCCGTTCGCGGTTGGCCTCGGCGTCATCGTGCTGGCGTGTCTGACGATGGATCTGGCGCGGCGTCGCGACTGGACGCGCCTGGCGTTTCCCGTTTACCTCGGGCTGGTCGGCCTGCAGGCCGCGGTGGCGTATGCGCTGACGCGCGAGCTCAGCATGTTCACGTTCCGCTATGGCCTGCTGGCGTTGTTCCTCCCCGTCGCGATCCATGCGATCGCGCTGCAGCCGTGGCGGTGGATCGGGCTGCGCGCGGCCGGCGCGGGACTGGCGGGCCTGCTGGCGGCGATGTCGCTGGTCGATCACGCGACGGTGTTGGAGCATTCACGCGTCGCGCCGCCGCGGCCGCGGTATCAGCCGCTCGCCGATCGCCTCGAGGCACGCGGCGTCACCGTGGCGTGGGGCGGCTACTGGCGCGCCTACGTTGTCGCCTTCATGACCCACGAACGCGTCATCGTCGCCTCGACCGACCTGCAGCGGATCCGGCGGTATCAGCAGGTGGGCCTGGCCGCCGGCGCCGAGGCCGTGACGATCCAGGAAACGCCGTGCGACGACGGTCATGCCTTCGACGCCGTCGGTCCCTGGTATCTGTGCCGTTAGCCCGGGCGCGCCAGGCCGTCACGGCGCCGTGACATATACTCCGAAGTTGGTCCCACATCTGGAGGGGTTTCCCCGATGCTCCGTTCCATCCTTGTCTTATTGTTCGCATTTGCAACGGCGCTTCCCGCCGCGGCTCAGTCCACCGCCATCAATGGCAGCATTGAAGGCACCGTTACCGATGAACAGAACGCGGTGCTGCCCGGCGTCACCGTTACCGTCACCAACCTCGACACCGGCGACACGCGCTCGGTGATCACCAACGAAAGCGGCCTCTATCGCGCGCCGCTGCTGCCGCTTGGCAACTACCGTGTGGCCGCCGAGCTGCAGGGCTTCAAGAAGTTCGAACAGAGCGGCGTCACGTTGCGCGCCGGTCAAACCGCCGTAATCGACGTCAAGCTCACGGTGGGTGCGCTCGAAGAAACCGTCACCGTCACCGCCGACGCGCCGCTCGTCGACCTCGGCAAGATCGAACAGGGGCGCACGCTGAGCGAAGCGGAAATCAAGACGCTGCCGCTCACCTCGCGCAACCCGTACAACTTCGCATTGCTGCAGCCGGGCGTCGTTGGTTTCGAGACCAACGAGTTCGGCGTGCCGCGTCTCACCGCGAATGGCGCGCTGCTGCGCGTCAACTATCAGGTGGATGGCAGCAACAACACGCAGAAGGATCGCGCCGGCCTGCGGCAGATGCCGATGTCGGAAGTGATGATTCGCGAAGTCAAAGTCGTCACGACGGGGTACGCCCCCGAGTTCGGTCAGACGATGGGGCTTGTGTACAACGCAATCACCCCTTCGGGCACCAACGCGTTCCGCGGCCAGGGCAGCTACCGCCTGCAGCGCCAGTCGATGGTGGCGACGCCGTTCTATACGCAGGCCGGTGCCGACAAGCCGCCGACCGACGTCAACGTCTACACCGTGGACATCGGCGGTCCGATCAAGCGCGACAAGACGCACTTCTTCGGCGGCTACGAGCACACCGAGCGTGATCTGTCGGGTCTGAGCGTCATCACCATCTCGCCGTCGAACCAGGCGGCGCTCGGACTGAACGAGCCGCAGTATCAGCCGCGCGGGCTGAACACCGAGTTCGCCATCGGCAAGATCGATCACCAGATCAACCAGGCCAACCGCCTGTCGGTGCGCTACATGTTCTTCGACAACTTCATCACCGCCAACGTCGGCGGCGGGTTGTTGTCAGTTGAGCGCGCCAACGACTTCGCCGACCGCCAGCACTCGACCGGCGCGCAGCTGATCTCGACGATCGGCTCGAACGTGCTCAACGAGCTGCGCATGCAGTACGCGACGCGCGCGCAGAGCCGCGTCCCCAACGCGCTGTCGGGCACCGGGCCGGCCATCAACATCCCCAACGTCGCGCAGTTCGGTGGCCCCATCGCCTCTGTCAGCGATGCCGGCTTCGGCTTCACCCAGGACGTCCTCCAGGTGAACAACAACACCACGCTGCTGAAGGGCGATCACGCGTTCAAGGCCGGCGTCGACCTGCAGTTCGTCGCCGACACGCGCCGCTCGGCGCCGGCGGCACTCTACACGTTCCCGACAGTGGCGGCTTATCAGGCGGCCCGCAGCGGCGAGAACCGCTTTGGCTACACCTCGTTCACGCAGTACTTCGGCCTGCCGGATCTCGAGTACAACACCGCGCAGTACGGCGTCTACGTGCAGGACGACTGGCGCGTCAGCCCGACGCTGAAGCTGCTCTACGGCGTGCGCTACGACCTCTACGGCGTGCCGGAGTCCGACCCCAACGCGCCGGTGGACAGCTCGCGTGAGTTCCCGGTGTCGAAGGGCAACATCGCGCCGCGCCTCGGCGCCGTGTGGACCCTCGGCGCTCAGCGCCGGACGGTGCTGCGCGCCAACACCGGCATCATGTACGACCAGACGCTGAACGCCATCTACGAGCAGGCGCTGCAGAACGACGGCACTAACGCGCGCGCCTCGGCCAACTTCACGCCGACGCAGGCCGGCGCCCCGGCGTTCCCGGCCGTGCTCAGCGCCGGCGCCGGCGCGCAGCCGAACGTGGCGTGGACGGTCGATCCCGACTTCCGCGTTGCCCGCTCGTGGCAGAACAACGTCCAGTTCGAGCACGCGCTCAATGACGTCTACTCCGTCGGCATCGGCGGTTCCTACGTCAAGGGCTACGACCTGCCGGTCGTCACCAACATCAACCTGATCAACCCGACGGGCTCGACGCCGAGCGGCCTGCCGATCTTCAGCACGGCGGTGAACGCCGGCACGCGCGTCGACCCGCGCTACAACGCCATCAACTCGACGCAGTCGATCGGCGACTCCACCTACAAGAACCTGACGCTGCAGCTGACGCGCCGCAGCATCCGCGGCATCGGCTTCGACTTCGCCTACACGCTCGGCAAGAGCGAGGACAACGCGCCGATCACCAGCGCGCTGTCGGTGCAGGGCGATCCGGGCCGGACCGACGTCACCAATCTCGATCGCGACAAGGGACCGAACGTCCTCGACCAGCGCCACACCTTCAGCGGCAGCATCGTCGCCACGCCGCGCGTCGAGCAGACCGGCGCGCTCGGCGCGCTGCTCAACGACAACGTGTTCGGTATCGCCATGCAGTTCGCCAGCGGCATCCCGGTGAACCTGCGCACGGTGACCGAGATCAACAACGACGCGACGGCAAGCGATCGTCCGGACGGCGTCGGCCGCAACACGCTGCGCCTGCCGGCGCGCTACAACGTCGACTTCCGCTACTCGCGCCGCGTCCGCGTCGGCGGTAACCGCGCCGCGGAAGTGATTGCCGAGGTGAAGAACCTGTTCAACGTCGTGCAGACCTCGGGCGTGAACGCGAACGTCGCCACCAACGCGCTGGGCGTGCCCACCGGTATCCTGCCGACCTCGAGCGATCAGCTCGTGCCGAACGGCGGCTACGAACAGCGGCAGTTCCAGCTCGGGTTCAAGTTCACTTTCTGATGAACCTTACCGGGATGGCTGACGGCGCCTTCGGGACAGCATCAGCCGCCGGGACAGACATGCGGGAGGGAGCGTCCGACACTTGGGCGGTCCCTCCCGCTTTTGCTTTTCTGTAGATCTGTTCGAGAGGCGATGCCTCTCACGGAGTGATCGCATGCTTCGCCCCCGTCTTCTCCTTCCGCTCGTCGCCACGTTCGCGGTGCTCGTCGTCTCCACGCCGTCGGCGCAGCACCAACTGCAGCCTGTCGCTGCGCTCCGCGGCACGCCGGCGGTGGAACTCGCGCTGCGGAAGCTCGACACCGTCGGCACGCTGATGATGACGACGGCGCATCCGGATGACGAGAACAACGCGATGCTGGCGTTCTACGGGCATGGCAAGGGCATGCGGACGACGCTGGTGACGGCGACGCGTGGTGAAGGCGGACAGAACGAGATTGGGCCGGAGTTGTTCGAAGCGCTCGCCGTGCTGCGCACCGAGGAACTGCTGGCGGCGCATCGCTATGATGGCGCTGAGCAATACTTCACGCGCGCGGTGGACTTCGGCTATTCGTTCAGCGTCGAAGAGACGCTGGAGAAGTGGGGCAAGGAAGAGATCCTCGGCGACTACGTGCGCATGATCCGCACGATCCGCCCGCAGGTGATTGTCGGCTTCGTCTTCGATGGCGAAGGCGGTGGGCAGCATCATCAGACGTCGTCTCGCCTGACGGCGGAAGCGTTTCGCGCCGCGGCGGATCCAGCGCGGTTTCCCGAGCAGATCAAGGAAGGCCTGCGACCGTGGCAGGCGTCGAAGTTCTATTACACCGCCGGGCTCGGCGGTCCCGGCCCGGGCGCGGCGGCGTCAGCGGCGCGGCCGGCGTTTGAAGGGCCTGGCGCATCGAGCGCGTTGATGTTCGGCGGCGGCGCGCAGTACGACACCGTGCTCGGCCGCACCTACAACGAGCTGGCCGGTGAAGCGCGCAGCATGCACAAGTGCCAGGGCATGTCGCAGCTGCTGCCGCTGCCGGGTGACGGCGGCGCGATGGGACCGGGCAGCGTGCGCGCGTATCGTCTGCGCGATACGGTGCTCGCCGATGGCGTCAACCGCGCCGAGCAGGATCCGTTCGACGGCGTCGATACGAGCCTGGCGTCGCTGGCCGCGTCTGCGGGCGCGAACCCGCCGCAGGCGTTGCGCGATGCACTGGCCACGATCACGGCGTTCGTCCGCACCGCGCATCGTGAGCTTGGTGCTGGTGGCGGCGCGGCGACGGTGCCGTCGCTCACCGGTGGTCTTCAGGCCGTGCGGGAGCTGCGGCGATCACTGCCTGGTCTCGGGTTGAGCGCGGATGCGCGGGACGAGATCGACTTCCGCCTCGCGCAGAAGGAATCGCAGTTCATCGCCGCGCTGGTGGCGGCCACTGATCTCCGTCTCGAAGCGATCGCCAACGATGGCATCGTCACGCCGGGGCAGACGGTGAACGTGCAATTGATCGCGGCGGCACGCGGCGGCGTGCCCGTCGACGTGAAGTCGCGCGTGCTGAACGGTTTCGATCAGCCGACGGAGAAGGGCGGCGTGATTCCAGCGAACGCGCGGCCGACGGCGGCGCATTTCAAGTACGCCGCCAACGCGGCGCGGTTCGATCTCGATCCGGACGTGCCGTTCGGTCTGCCGTTCCGGCCGACGCCGTTCACGGCCACGTTCACGCTGGCGGTGAGCGGCCTCGAGTTCCCGGTGACGGTGCCGGTGCAGGCGCGGTCCGAAGGGAATCTCTTCAGCGGCGAGAAGCGCGCCGAACTGCATGTGGTGCCAGCGTTCGCGGTGACGGCCAGCCCCGACACGTTGATCGTGCCGACGCGCGCCACGCCCGCCAACGTGCGCGGTACTCGCAAGGACGTCCGGGTCACCGTCGTCAATCATGCGAAGGGCGCGGCAAAGGGTGAAGTCGTGCTCGAGCTTCCGAACGCCTGGCGCGCCACACCCGGCGTGCAGCCGGTCACCTTCGCGCGCGAAGACGAGGCCATCACCGTGCGCTTCCTCGTGGACGTGCCGCCGTCGCCGATGCTGAAGCCGGCAGCGGCCACGCCCGGCGGATCGCAGTTTCCGATTCGCGCCTTCGTCCGCGATGGCGCCACAACCTACGCGCAGGGTTATCAGCTGGTCGAGTATCCGCACACCACACGTCGTCATGTGCTGGTGGCGCCGCGGGTGACGGCCAAGGCCGTGGACGTGATGGTGAAGCCGAACGTGACCGTCGGCTACGTGATGGGCGTGGGCGACGAGGTGCCGGCCGCGCTCGAACAGCTTGGCGTGAGCGTGTCGCTCATCGGCCCCGAAGAACTGGCCTGGGACGACCTCTCGAAGTACGACGTCGTGATGACCGGTGTCCGCGCGTATGAGCGTCGTCTCGATCTGCGCGCCTACAACCAGCGGCTGCTGGATTACGCCGCCGCCGGCGGCACGGTGATCGTCAACTACAACAAGTTCGAGTTCAACGACGCGCAGTATGCGCCGTATCCCGGCCGCGTCGGCCGCGAGCGCGTCACCGACGAGAACGCCGAAGTGCGGCTGCTGCAGCCGCAGCATCCGGTGTTCAACGGACCGAACACGATCGGGCGTGCCGACTGGACGGGATGGGTGCAGGAACGCGGGCTGTATTTCTTCGACTCCACGAAGCGCGATCCGCACATTCAGGACCTGCTCGAGTTCGAAGAGCCGTTCGCCTACAACAAGGGCACCAAGCGCGGTGCGCTGGTGGAGGCGCAGGTCGGCAAGGGCCGCTGGATCTACGTCGGCCTCGGCCTGTGGCGACAGCTACCGGCGGGCACCGAAGGCGCGTTCAGGTTGATGGCGAACCTGGTGAGTCTGGGAACGGACAGATAAAGATAGGCGAATCTCTTGATCGGTTGATCTCGTGAGTTGATGATCAATCTCGGGATCTGGCGATGTCAGGATCTATCTCGTGATCGCGGAATGGAGGTCGCGCCCAGGCCTTCCAGCCCTCCAGTCCTCTACGGTTTCGCGTACTTGTCGAGCGCGGCTTTCCACTCGGGGACCGGTGAGGGCGTTCCGCCGAGGCCCTCGAAGGCGAGTTGCGAGGTGCGGTAGCCCATGCCGTAGAAGCGATCGTTGGCGTCGCGATCCTGGCGGATCGTCGATCCGTTGAGGGTGATGCCGGCGAACAGGCCGCGCGTGCGGGAGTAGCTGAGGATCTGCGCGCGCATCTGGATGTCGGTGGAGGCGCTGGCGTCGCGGCCGACGGGGCCGCCGGCGACCGACGCGTCGGCGCCGATCTTGAACTGGTTGCGCACCAGTTGCTCGAGGCCGCGGCGATTCTGGATGACCAGGATCAGGTCCACCGCCTGCGCGCCGATCTGCGCGCCGATGCTGCCGCCGGTGATGGTGAGGAATGCCGGTGACGACCACTCACCGGTTTTCGGATCGCGCGCGCTGAGAATCCCGCGCCCGCGTTGCCCACCGACGATGATCCCGCCCTTGATGAGGGAGGGGAAGACGGCAATGCCTTCGGCCTTTTCGAGAATGGCGCGCGGCACCGACTGATCGCCGGCGCCCATGATCTCGTCGAGCACGATCATGGCGTCGCTGATGCGCCGCGCTTCGTCAGTCTGCGCGAGCGGCGTGGCGATGGCGAAAGCGACAACGGCGAGGAGAGCGGGGACGATTCGCATCCCGCTACGTTAGCAGGAATCTCTCTCAGCACCCGCCTCAGCGCGGCGCCCCGCGGCCAAGCTTCGCCCGCCTCCCGCCC
>JADZCY010000417.1 GCA_020851325.1 Acidobacteriota bacterium
AGAGCGCGCGGGCGGAGGCGGGAGGTCGGCTTAGCGAACGACGATCAATCCGTCAGTTCGCTGAGCTTTATTTCTTTGGCGATCGTCATTGCGGCGAGAGCCGCCGAGACGACTTGCGCGGCGCGGGCGCGCTGCGCTTCGTCCGGGGCCTTGGCCTCGAGCAGTTCCGCGTGGGCGAGGATGACGCCCAACTGGTTGTTCAGCCGATGAATCAGCGACCGCAGGCTCTCGGCGTCGCGGTCGGGCATGTGCGAAGACATGGCCGGCGGCACCGTCATACCTGCGGTCTCGGCATCGCGGTGATCAGGCAACGGCACTCGGCGAGGTCGGGGCCGTGCCATCGGGCTGGCGCCACAGAGTGTCGACGAAAATGCGGATGCTGCCGCCGGCGGTACGCACATATTCAACCTTGCCGGCCGCGATCCAGTTGTAGATGGTCCGGCGGCTGACGCCGACCAATTCACACGCCTTCATGATGCTTACGGTTTGACGTTCCACGTGTCCTGCCTCCTGGCGCGGATAACCCGAGTGATTCGGTTGCCCCTCAAGGGGAACTATCGGCCCCTGTCACGATGAGATTAGGTGTGCAGCCTTGACAACACCTGTCAATACCTTGACAATCTTGCTAAGTGCCTGATTCCAAACCAAATATTCTTCTCGTAGACGACGAGGATGCGCTCCGCGAGGTGGTGGCCGAACGTCTGGCTGAGTCGGGGTTCGAGGTGGCGCAGGCCGCTTCGGGCGAGGCCGCCCTCGATCAACTGCAGCGCTTTGCCTTCGACGTCATCGTCTCGGACCTGCGGCTGCCGGGCATCGACGGCCACCAGGTGATCGACGCCGCCCTCGAACGCTACCCCGGCATCATCGCCATCGTCGTCACCGGCTACGCGACGGTGAAGGACGCGGTGGACGTGATCAAGCGCGGCGCCGCGGATTTCGTGGCCAAGCCGTTCCAGTTCGACGAGTTGCTGCACGTCGTGCGCTCGGCGCTCGAGCAGCGGCGGCTGAAAGACGAGAACGCCTACCTGCGCGAGCAACTGCACGAGCGCTTCGGCATCGGCGCGATGGTCGGCAAGAGCCTGCCGATGCGCGCGCTCTATCAGCTCATCGAAAGCGTTGCGTCGACGACGGCGACGGTGCTCGTGACCGGAGAAACCGGCACCGGCAAGGAAATGGTGGCGCGCGCGATTCACGAGAGCAGCCCGCGGCGTCAGCAACGCTTCGTCGCCATCAACTGCAGCGCGATTCCCGAAGCACTGCTCGAAGCGGAGTTGTTCGGTCACGTGCGCGGTGCGTTCACCGGCGCCGTGGGTTCACGCGCGGGGCGCATCGAGCAGGCCGACAAGGGCACGCTCTTCCTCGATGAAGTGGGGACGATGACGGCGTCGCTGCAGATGAAGCTGCTGCGCGTGTTGCAGGAACGCGAGTTCGAGCGCATCGGCGACACGCGAACCGTGAAGGTGGACGTGCGCGTGATTGCCGCGACCAACGCCGACCTTTCGCGCATGGTGAAGGACGGCACGTTCCGCGAGGATCTCTACTATCGACTCAACGTCGTGCCGGTGCAGTTGCCGCCACTGCGCGAGCGGCTCGAAGACATCCCGCTGCTCGTGGCGCGCTTTGTCGACAAGTTTCAGCCCGCAGGTGACGGACGTGAACCCGTGGTGGTGTCGCAGGACGCGATGCGGCGGTTGATGGCGTACGAGTGGCCGGGCAACGTGCGTCAGCTCGAGAACGTGATCGAACGCGCGCTGGCGCTCGGCGGCGGACGCCGGCACATCGACGTCGACGATCTCCCCGCGGAATTGCGCGGCGACACGGCGCGGCTGTCGATTGCGCCACGCCTGACGATCGACGGCGTGAACCTGCCAGACCTCGTCGTCAATCTCGAAGCGGAGTTAATCGGTCAGGCACTCGCCATGACGGAAGGCAATCGCGGCGCCGCGGCACGCCTGCTCGGCCTGAAGCGCACGACGCTGGTGGAAAAGCTCCGCCGCCTGCCGGAGCCGCTCTCACCGGTCCACTAGTCGCGTCGTACGGCTTGATCGGTGAAGATCGTGATGTCCGCCGCGTTGCGGACCAGGATGTCCAGCGGCGTCTGGCCGCCGGAGCGGCCGACGATGCTCTGCACGATGGCGCGCTTGCGGCCGCCGACGGCAATCACCCAGATGCGCGTGCTGCTCATCAAGAACGACATCGACAGCGTCAGTCGCCGCTGCGGCGCCCGCGGCGCGTCGTGCACCGCTGCCACGCGCGTCAGCTCGTCGATCGCGGGATGGCCGGCGAAGAGCCCGGCGACGTGGCCGTCTTCACCGACGCCGACGATGGCGAGGTCCAGCGGTTCGCCGTGGAGTTCGCGGTCGAGCACGCGATCGTAGGAGAGCGCCGCCGCTTCCAGGTCCGGCACCTCCGTCGGCATCGCAAACACCCGCGGCATGCGGCGGCTTTCCGGATCGCCGAGCAGACGCCTCGCCATCTCGGCGTTGGCGCTGATCTCCCCGGGCGTGCCGGCGCGCTCGTCCACCCAGAAGAGGCTGACGCGGCTCCAGTCCACGCGCGCGTCCTTGAGCGCGGTGAGCGCGATGAGCGCTGACGGTCCACCGGGCAGCGCGCACGACAGCGGTCCCTCGGCGACGAGCCGCTCGAATTGCGCGCACAACTGCGCGCGCACATCGTCCAGGTTGGCGACGACAAGTTCCATCCCCTGATAGGATACCTTTCGTGCCCCCGCGCTTCGCCTACTGGACGATCCTGGTCGACAATCAGGCCACGGCGTTTCGCGCCAAGGAGTACAACGAACTGCTGCCGACGTTCAATCGCCTGAAGGAGAAGCAGCCGACGGCGGTGATGATGTGGTTCCAGGGCGGCAAGCTCTGGCGGACGCCGGAGGAATACCAGGCGGCGGCGCTGGCGATGCGCCGGGAAGAAGAGCGGAAGAAGCGCGCCACGGAGGATCCGCCGCGCGACCGCAAGTGGCGTCCCGGCGGCACGCATCGGGATCCGCGTCAGAAATACATCGACGCGAAGAAGGCCAAGTGGACGCGGTTCAAGGAACGCGTGCGCGAAGGCGTTCAGCGCAGCCGCGCCAAGAAGGCCGAAAAATGATTGCTCACGTCGTCCTGTTCACCCCGGAGCCCTCGCTCGATGTCGAGGGCCGGCAGGCCATGGTGCACGCGCTCGAGCAGGCGTTCACCAACATTCCGCAGATTCAGCGCGTCACCGTCGGCCGCCGCAAGGTCTTCGGCTACTCCTACGACACGATCTCGCCGATCCACTTCGAGTTCATCGCGGTGCTGGAGTTTGCCGATCAGGACGATCTGGATGCCTACCTGAAGCACCCGGCGCACGTCGAACTCGGACAGCGCTTCCGCAGCACGGCGCAACTGGCGCTGGCGCACGACTTCGAGATGGTCGACGCCTCGGTGCTGCGCTCGCTCGTCGATCCCAACGACTTCAGTTAGGCGTCGCCGCGCGCCCGGCGGTGGCGCGACGGGCGTCCGGTAGCTCCACTTCTCAGTCGCGGCCAAAGACGCGCTTGATCGTGCGCACGACGGTGGACTGCTGCCGCGCGTCGTCCATCCGCTCGAGCATGGCCAGCGCGCGTGCGGTGGAGGTGACGGTGCGAATGCCGAGGCGCGAGAGGTTCGTGGGGTGCGAAGCCTTCGAGCCGCGCCACACCAGAATCGGCCGGGCCTGACTGTCGCTGGCCACGTCCACGCAATTGGCAGCGCGATCATCCACCACGGCGTCCAGTTCCAGCACGTCAGCCAGACGTCCGCGTGAACGCTGGATGATCGTCACCGACGGCATCGCGAACCCGTGCTCGTCGAGCCAACGCTGCGTCTGCCGCTGCGTGGTGTCGCCGGCAGACGAGGGTCGCGTCGTGATGAACAACACCTCCCAGCCGCGGGTGCGGGCGGTGGCGGCGATCTTCTTGACGATGCCGGGTTCGGCTTCGGGAAGCGTGGTCCAGAAGTCGTTGGTCTGGCGAACGGTGTCCCACAACCGCGACTGCTGTTCACTGGTCAGTCGCAGGTCGTCGTCCATCATCTGCGCGAGCCGCGCGCGAGGTTCTTCTTCGGAAGACGGTTCAGGCGACGGCGCGGTCACCGATGGACCGAACAGACGGGTTGCGTGCTCTTTCAGCACCGAGGCCATGTCGGCCACGGTGCCATCCATGTCGAAAGCGACGCGCAGTGGTGGACGTGCGTCCTGGCTGGCCATGATGCGTCAGGAGCGTCGGGCACGCGTGTCGCGGCTGCACACCATCATGCGCGTGTCGCCGACGCGGTCAGCTCGCGCGCGGGCCGGCCGTCGAAGAAGAACCCGGTGATGATGTCGCGCAGGTGCGCCAGCGACTGCGCTTCGTTCACCGCCGTGCGGAGCTGCGAGCCGCCGTCCAGACCCTTCGAGTACCACGTGCACAGCGCGCGGATCTTGTTGATCACCCAGCGATCGCGTCCACGCGCGACGACAGGCGCGTTCGTTCCCGTGACGATGAGATCGCTGGACGGACGCGACGCTGGCGCCACGTGGCGGAACCCTTCCGCTTCCATCGCCGGATCGTCCAGCAGCAGCTCGAGATAATCCAGCAGGAACTGCCCACGCTCGGCCATCGTCACCGTGCGGGCCGGGCGACCCTCCATGAGGTCGCGCGCCTGCGCCAGGATCCACGGGTTGCGCAGCACGCCGCGGCCGACGAAGACGCCACTGACGCCGGACGCCATGCGCTCCACAACCTGTTCGGGCTCGATGCAGTCGCCGGAACCAAACACCGGGATGCGGACCGCGCGCGCCACTTCGCCAACGAAGTCCCAGTCAGCGCTGCCGGAGTACGACTGCTTCGCCGTGCGGCCGTGAATGGCAATCGCGGATGCACCGGCGTCCTCGACACGACGCGCCACGTCCGGCGCGCTCAGATCGGTGTCGTCCCAGCCCTTGCGCATCTTCACAGTGACGGGAATGCGCACGGCGCGCACGATCGCGTCGATGATCGTCGCCGCGTGCGCGGGTTCGCGCATCAAGCTGCAGCCGGCCTGATGCTTCGCAATCTTCGGCACCGGGCAGCCCATGTTCACGTCCACGATGTCGGCGCCCATGCCTTCCACCACGCGTGCCGCTTCGGCCATCTTCTCGGGATCGCCGCCGAAGATCTGAATCGACACCGGCCGCTCTTCCTCGGTGTACTCCGCGTACTCCAGCGTGCGATCGATACCGCGCACGAGGCCTTCGCTGCTCACCATCTCGGACACGACGAGTCCACAGCCGCCCTGCCGCTTCACGAGGCGGCGGAAGGCAGTGTCGGTCATCCCCGCCATGGGCGAGACGACGAAGGGCGAGGGAAGAGGGACGGAACCGATCTTCATCTGGGAAGCAGGTAGCTGGTAGCAGGAAGCAGATAGCAGGTCGCGCGAGTCAGAGTGCGCGGACGTCGGCCGCGTCCACTTCGACGCTCACCGCCTGGCCGATGAGATCAACCGAGAGCACGAGGCGCGCGTGCGCGCCCTTGCGGACCAGGCGACCGGTAACGCCCTTGAGCGGACCCGACACCACCTTCACCATCTCGCCCTCTTTCACCAGCGGACAGGGATCGTAGGACAGCTCGCTTTCCACGAGCTGGCGGATGCTCTCCACTTCCACCGCCGGGATCGACGAGGGCACGCCGTCGATGCCGACGATCTGCACCACGCCTTCGCACTTCAGGACCGGCAGCCGGTTGGCGACGTCGAAGCGCGCGAAGCAGTAGCTGGGAAAAAGCGGCCACTCGATCTGCTTCTTGCGATCCTTCCAGCGGCTCCACTTGGTGATCGTGGGCAGGAACACCTCGATCGACTTTTCCTGGAGCTGCTCCCGGACCAGCTTCTCGTGACGCGAGCGTGTCCAGAGCGCGTACCACTGTTCCGGGCCGGCCTCTGAGGTCATTCGGCGCCTGTAGCCTGCACCTGGGCGGCCTGCTGCTTCATGCCCAGTTCGTAGGCCTTCTTGATCTCGTCGTTCTTCCAGTCGATGATCGCCTGCCCGCGCAGCTTCTCGAGGAACTTCGAGAACTCGCCGCGGCGCTTGTTGTTGGCGATGCGATCGGCGATGGCGTCACGCGATTCGTCGAACGGCTTCACCGTCGCCGTTTCCGTCGATTCCATCTTGATGATCTGGAACCCGCGCGTCGTCCGCAGCACCGGCGTCAGGTCGCCGGTCTTGAGCGGCGCCAGCGCTTCCTGAAGTTCCGGCGCCAGCACATCGGCCGTGATCGGACCGACCAGGCCGCCGTTGGCCTTCGATGGTGAATCCGACAACTCCGCCGCCAGACGCGCAAACGGCTCGCCGGCGAGCAGGCGCTTGCGGATGTCTTCGGCCTTGGTCTTGGCTTCTTCTTCCTGCGCGACGTTGACGCCGCGTTCGCTCACCGGCACCGCCACCAGCAGTTCGCGCAGGGTCATCTGCGGCGTCGTGGTGAATTCGTTCTTGTGGCTCTCGTAGTAGATCTTCAACTCGGCGTCGGTGACCTCCAGCTTGCTCATCACCTCGGTCTGCTGCACGCGCTGGATGATCATCGTCCGCTCGAGCTGACGCCGCAGGTCGGCCATCGTCAGGCCCTCCTGCTTGAGCGCCGCCTGGAACTGCGCTTCGTCTTCGATCTTGTTTTCCTTCTTGATGTTCTCGACGATGCTGTCGAACTGATCGGTGGACATGGCGTAGCCGAGTTCCTTGCCACGCTGGAGGATCAGCAGTTCGTCGACGGCGTCGACGATGACTTCGGGAGTGACTTCGGCGAGCGCTTTCTGCAGCGCGGCCTCGTTGTCGGGCCGCAGGTTCGGATCCTTCTGCCGCAGCGCCGCCACCTGCCGCTGTTCGAGGTCGGTCTTGGTGATGATCTCGCCATTCACCTTGACCAGCACCTGCTCGAGAATGTCGGCGTGGGGCGCGGCCAGGGCCGACATCACCAGCGCCGCGGACACTGCCATCAATCGTCGTGTCATTTTGGGTAAATCCCCGGAATCCTCAAGTTTACTGTTCGTCCGTCAGCGCCAGCAACAAACCCGTCACGCGATCGAGCACGCCGTCAGGCGCCCGTGGATCCTCCGGCGCCGCCTTCAGAATCTCGGACTTCGAGAATCCAGGTGTCACCGCCCCGGCCGTGGCCCGCGCGGTCCACCACGCCGGTTTGCGCACTGGACGACGACGAACCGGCGGGCGAGGCGGCGGCACCACACGCGGCGCGCCGGGACGCCCCGGCACGGGACGAGCCGTCGGTTCCGGCTCAGGTTCCACCTGCGGCGTCGCAAGGTTGAGCTTGAGCGTGGCCGGCGGAAACATCTGCAGGTCGTCGCGCTCGCGCACCAGCGCGATGATCCGCACCGGGTCGACCTTGCTGCGCTTCTCCCTGAACTTCAAGACGACGGCGGAGGCGTCCCGGTCGAGGGTCTCGACGCCCAGCGCGTCCGCCAGCACGCGGATGCGGGCGTAGTCGGCCAGGTTGAGCAGCGCCGGCGGCGGCACGCCGTAGCGGTCCCTCACCTCGTCCACGATCGTCGCAATCTCGTCCTCGGTGCGCGCACCGGCGATGCGACGGTAGATGGTGAGGCGCTGGTTCATGTCGGACACGTAGGTGCTGTCGAGGCGGAAGTCGACCTTCAGGTTCACCACCGCGCGCACGTCGTCTTCGAGGTCTTCGCCCTTCAACTCGCGGATCGTCTCTTCCAGCAGCTTCATGTACATCTCGAAGCCGACGGCGTCGATGTGTCCGCTCTGCTGGCCGCCGAGCAGATTGCCGGCGCCGCGGATCTCGAGGTCCAGCGCGGCAACGCGGAAGCCGCTGCCCAGATCGCTGAACTCGCGAATCGCCGCGAGACGCTTGCGCGCCACCGGCGACAACGACTGTTCGGGTGGAATCAGCAGATACGCGTACGCCGCCCGGTCGCTGCGGCCGACGCGTCCGCGCAACTGATAGAGCTGCGACAGGCCGTAGCGATCCGCGCGATTGATGACAATCGTGTTGGCGTTCGGGATGTCGAGCCCGTTCTCGACAATCGTCGTCGCCAGCAGCACATCGAACTTGTGCGCCATGAAGTCGAGCATGGCGCGCTCGAGCACGTCTTCGTTCATCTGGCCGTGCCCGATCACCAGCCGCGCTTCGGGCACCAGCCGCTGAATCAGGTTGCCCATCGAGAAGATCGACTCGACGCGGTTGTGGACGAAGAACACCTGGCCGCCGCGTGACATCTCGCTGCGGATCGCGCGGGCGATGACGTCGGCGTCGAACTTCACGACGTTGGTCTGGATGGCCAGGCGATCCCGCGGCGGCGTTTCGATCACCGACATGTCGCGAATGCCCACCAGCGACATGTTCAGCGTGCGCGGAATCGGCGTCGCCGTCATCGTCAGCACGTCGACCTTCTTGCGCATCTGCTTGATGCGTTCCTTGTGAGCAACGCCAAAGCGCTGTTCCTCGTCGACGACGAGCAGGCCAAGGTCGCGGAACTGCACGTCTTTCGACAGCAGCCGATGCGTGCCGACGATGATGTCGACGCGTCCGGCGGCCAGACCTTCGAGCGTTTCGGCGATTTCCTGCTTCGTGCGGAAGCGGCTCACCATCTCGATGCGCGTCGGGAACGCCGAGAATCGTCGTCCCAGCGTCTTCAGATGCTGGAACGCCAGCACCGTCGTCGGCGCAAGGAAGGCCACCTGCTTGCCGTCCATCACCGCCTTGAACGCGGCGCGCATCGCCACTTCCGTCTTGCCGTAGCCGACGTCGCCACAGAGCAGGCGGTCCATCGGCATCGACGATTCCATGTCGCGCTTGATGTCGCCGATGGCCGTCG
>JADZCY010000418.1 GCA_020851325.1 Acidobacteriota bacterium
CGCTGTATCTCGTGGATGCGACCGGCGTTGTGGTGGACGAGTACGGTCCCGCCTACGCGGACTTCGATCTGCCCATCGTCGACGGGCTTGCCGCCCGGGCGAAGGGCGGCGCCAGGGGCACGGCCAAAGCCGGTGCAAATGGCCGGCGGCGCGGTGGCCAGAGCACGACGGCCGAGGCCGGCGGCGACGGCACCGTGGACCCGGCGCGCGCCGCACTGGCGGCGCGGGTGATTGCCGACATGGCGGCACAGCCTTCGCTGTCGGACAAGGTGTCGCAGATCGACGTCAGCGACGTCCACGACGCCGTCGTGATGCTCGAGGGCGACCCGACACTGCTGCGTCTTGGCGAGGACGAATTCGCCGATCGGCTGCAGCAATACCTCGATCTCGGCGACGCGCTGCGCGAGCGCGTGTCGGTGATCGACTACGTGGATTTGCGGTTTCCGGAACGGTTGTACGTGCGGCCGGCCAAGGGCGCGGCGGTGGCGCCGGCGGCCGGGGTAGCGCAGCGATGAGGGTGGAACGGAGGCAACGTGGCACACGGTGAGCGCTACGTGGTGGGGCTCGACATCGGCACCTCGAAAGTGTGCACGGTGGTCGGCGAGATTGTCAGGAAGGGCGAACTCGACATCATCGGCATCGGCTCGGCCGAGTCGAAAGGGTTGAAGCGCGGCGTCGTCGTCAATCTGGAGGCGGCGGTGGAGTCGATCAAGAAGTCGATCGAGGAAGCCGAGCTGATGGCCGGGGTCGAGATCGGATCGGTGCACCTCGGGTTGAGCGGGCCGCACATCAAGGGCTTCAACAGCCGTGGCGTGGTGGCGGTGGCCGGCAAGAACCGCGAGGTGACCCGCGAGGACGTGCGGCGCGCCATCGAGGCGGCACGCGCCGTGTCGCTGCCGGCGGGACGTGAGGTGATCCACGTGCTGCCGCAGGACTTCGTCGTGGACGAGCAGGAAGGCATCGGCTCGCCGATCGGCCTTACCGGCGCCCGCCTCGAAGTGAACGTCCACATCGTGACCGGCGGGCAGACGGCGACGCAGAACCTGGTGGCCTGCGTGAACCGCGCCGGCGTCAAGGTGACCGACATGGTCATCAGCCAGTTGGCGGCGGCCGAGTCGGTGCTGACGAAGGACGAGAAGGAACTGGGCGTGGCGCTGGTCGACATCGGCGGCGGTACCGCCGACCTGGCGATCTTCGAGCGCGGCAGCCTGTGGCACACGGCAGTCGTGGCGGTGGGCGGCGATCACTTCACCAGCGACATCGCGGTGGGGTTGCGCACGCCGATCCCCGAGGCCGAGAAGGTGAAGCGGCGCGTCGGCTGCGCGCTGTCGGCGATGGTGGACGAGGACGAAACCATCGAGGTCGCCAGCGTCGGCGGCCGCCGGCCGCGCGTGATGGCGCGGCGGTTCCTGTCCGACATCCTCCAGCCGCGGGCCGAAGAGGTGTTCCACCTGGTGTGGGACGAGATCAGCAAGGCCGGCTACGAGAAGTCGCTCAACTCGGGCCTCGTGCTGACCGGCGGTGGATCGGTGCTGGACGGCATGTCGGAGATCGCCGAGCAGATCTTCGACCTGCCGGTGCGGCGCGGCGTGCCGGTTGGCGTCGGCGGCCTGGCGGACCACGTCGCCAATCCGTCGTATGCGACGGCGGTGGGGCTGGTGCGCTATGCCGAGCGCCATCAACCGCCGCCCGACCCTGGTGGCGGCGGCGCGCTGGTGCGCGTGTTCGGACGGTTGCGGACGGTGTTCAAGGAGTTCTTCTGAGGAGGCGTGATGGCGGACCTGTATGAAAACGACACCCTGCGGCTGACGCTTGAAGAAACAGCGCGGGCCGGGGCGCGCATCAAGGTGGTGGGCGTCGGCGGGGGCGGCAGCAATGCCGTGACGCGCATGGTCCAGGCCGGTCTCTCGGGCGTGGAATTCATCGTGGCCAACACCGACGCGCAGGCGCTCCGCGCCAACCCGGCGCCGATCAAGCTGCAGATCGGCGGCAAGCTCACCAAGGGGCTGGGCGCCGGCGCCGATCCGAACGTCGGCCGGCAGGCGGCGCTCGAGGACACCGACAACCTGATTCAGGCGCTGTCGGGGGCCGACATGGTGTTTGTCACCACCGGCCTCGGCGGCGGCACCGGCACCGGCGCGGCGCCGGTGATTGCCTCGCTCGCCACCGAACTCGGTGCGCTCACCATCGCGGTGGTGACGCGGCCGTTCAAGTTCGAAGGCAAGAAGCGTCAGCGGCAGGCCGACCTCGGTCTCGAAGCGTTGCGCGAAGCCGTCGATACGGTGATCACCATCCCGAACGAACGGCTGTTGTCCGTGATCGATCGCAGCACGAGCATGCTCGACGCCTTCGTCACCGCAGACGATGTGCTGCGGCAGGCGATTCAGGGCATTTCGGATTTGATCCTGGTGCCGGGACTCATCAACCTCGACTTCGCCGACGTCAAGACGATCATGTCGGGCATGGGCGTGGCGATGATGGGCACGGCCATGGCCGAGGGCACGTCGCGCGCCACCGACGCCGCCAACCGCGCCATCTCGAGCCCGCTGCTCGAGGACGCCTCGGTCGACGGTGCCCGCGGCGTGATCATCAACGTCACCGGCGGTCCCGACATGGCGCTGATGGAAGTGAACGAGGCGCTCACGATCATCCAGGAAGCCGCGCACGAGGACGCCAACATCATCTTCGGCGCCGTGGTGGATCCGCACCTGCACGGCAAGGTGAAGATCACGGTGATTGCCACCGGCTTCGATCTCGGCATGCGTGCGGTGACGCAGACGCCGGTGGACATGAGCGCCTACGCCGCCGTGCCGCAGCGTCCGGCGCCGATGCCGGCCGAGACGGTGGCTCAGGCCCCGCGCGTGGTGATCAATCGACGGCCTGGTCTCGAGATGCCGGGCCGTGTGGCCGTCGGGCAGAACACCGGACGGTTGTCGTCCACGCAAACGGAAACCGACTCCGGCTTCGACAGTCCGCTCGATGTGCCGGCGTTCCTGCGCCGCAACGAGGCCTGAGACGAGGGCCGGTTCACCGGCCCGTCCATTCGCGTCCGGGCTCGTCAGCGCTCGGACGTCTCGACCGTGTCGCGCGTGCCCGCGCACGTCGCGGCGATCGCTCGCGCCATCGTTCCACGGCGCGCGTCGGCGCGTGAGGGCGGTGATACAGTAGAAACAGCCAGGGGACACGGGAGCTGCGCCGCCGATGAAGGGCCAGCTCAACGGTCCCCTGCTCTGTTGATGAAGGCCCGCTACCACCAGATCGATTCCGCACGGCACACCCTCTCCCGCGAGGTCGGCTACGTCCGTAAGCCCCACGCCAATCGCCTGCGCGTGGCCCTCGCGTTTCCGAACACGTACTTCGTCGGGATGTCGAACCTCGGCCTCCAGACGATGTACCGGTTGTTCAATGCGCGTGAGGACGTGGTGTGCGAGCGCTTCTTCCTGCCACCGAAGCAGGAACTGGCCAGCCTCCTCGAATCCGGATCGCGGATCGTCACGCTCGAGTCGCAGACGCCGGTGCGCGAGTTCGACGTGGTGGCGTTTTCGGTGTCGTTCGAATGGGACTACACCAACGTCCTGACGCTGCTGCGCCTGGCCGGCATCCCGGCGCGCGCCGCGGACCGCGACTACCGCCAGCCGCTGATCGTGATCGGCGGCGCCGTGACGTTCGTCAACCCTGAACCGCTGGCGCTCTTTGCCGACGTGATTGCCGCCGGCGAAGGCGAAGTGCTGGTGCCGGCGCTGGTGGAAGCATGCGGCACGCCGTCGCGCAGCGAAACGCTGCGGCGTCTGGCCGGCGCGCGCGGTTTCTATGTCCCGTCGTTTTACGACGTGGAGTACGCGGCCGATGGCACGATTGCGGCGTATAAGCCGCGTGAAGACACGGGCGCGACGCCACACGTGAAGAAGGCAGCGCTGAAGACGACCGACGCCTGGGATCCGCCGTCGACCACGATCTTCACGCCCGACACCGAGTTCGGCTCGCGCTTCCTCGTGGAAGTGGTGCGCGGCTGCGCCAACCTGTGCCGCTTCTGCTGGGCCGGCTACAACTACCTGCCGGTTCGCGCCTTCCCGACCGACCGTATCCTCGACCTGGCGCGCGAGGCCCGTCCGCACGCCACGCGCGCGGGGCTGGTGTCCATCGCGTTGTGCGATCACCCGGACATCGAGCACATCCTGCAATCGTTGAAGGGCATGGGCTATTCGATTTCGCCGGCGTCGCTGCGGCTGGACGACCTGACGCCGTCCATCGTGTCGCTGCTGCGTGAGAGCGGCGAGCGGACGCTGACGATTGCGCCGGAAACGGGCTCTGACCGGCTGCGGCGCGTCATCAACAAGACGATGACGAACCAGGAGATTGTCGACGCCGCCGAGTTGATCTTCGCCAGCGGCATCGAGAACCTGAAGCTCTATTACATGATCGGCCTGCCGTCCGAAGAGGACGAGGACCTGATGGCCATTCGTGACCTGACGGTGACGCTCCGCGATGTGATGCTGAAGCACGCGCGCACGCGCGGGCAGATCGGCCGCATCATCGCCAGCGTCAACCCGCTGGTGCCGAAGCCGGGCACGGCCTATCAGTGGACGGCGATGGTGACCGCCGACGTCATCGAGCGCAAGATGAAGCGGCTGCGCGAGCTGGTGTCCGGCTTGAACAACGTCTACTTCAACATCAAGAGCGAGCGGCACTCGTACTATCAGGCGCTGCTGTCGCTGGGCGACCGGCGCATTGCGCCGGCGATTGAACTGGCGGAGCAGAACGGCGGCCAGTGGCGGCGGGCCGTGGCCGACGCGGGACTCGACGGCGACTTCTACATCCATCGCGATCGCTCCCGCGACCTGGTGCTGCCGTGGGACATCATCGACGGCGGGATGAAGACGTCGTTCTTCCGGTCGGAGCTCGACAAGAGCACGCGGGCCGAGTGGACCCTGCCGCCGAAGCGGGCAAAGGAAAACGCCCGTCTGTTGCCGGTGTTGAACTGACATCGTCATCCCGCCCTCCGCGCCACGAGAGCACGCGCCGCCGCCGGGCCAGTCAGCCGGCCACCGCGGCCCGGGATTCGAAGTCGGCGTAGGCGTGCAGGATGAGATCGCGCACGCGGTCCTGGCTGGTGCCGTCGGCGAGCGGACGGAGCAGCGCGAAGCTGCGGCGTTCGCCGTTCACCGAGTAGGCGCGGGCCGGGAAGGTGACGTTGCGGCCGGTGCCGGAGCGGCGTTCCCACACGGCAAAGCCCACCAGTTTCATTCCATCGAGTTCGCCGGCGTCGAAGTGCAGCTCGGCATCCGCCAGCTTGCCGGCGGGGTTTCCCTTGTCGTTCGGCGTGATCTTGATCACCATGTGCGTGTCTCCAGTTTGGTGGCGCGTGTCGCGCCGCCGTGCCTGGATGCTCATCAAGAGTGATGCCACGCGATTGCCCGGGCAATCGCGCATGATCGGCGGTGCGACGCTATGCGATCCGACAACTCCAGTTCACGCGAGACGCACGAGGGCGATGCCGCTCTTCCCGAGTCATCGTCTGCATTTCACTGGAGGCGTGAGACTTGGGGGCACGCGCTGCGCGCGCTGTCGCTCGACGCGCACACGCAACATCTGTTCACGTCGTCGCAACTGCGGTTGCCAGCGCTCGCCGACGATCGCGAACGTGAATATGCCTGGCAGGCGGTGACCGCGTCGCTGGGCGTGCCGCGCGATCGACTGCGTCGCGTTCGTCAGGTGCATGGCCGACAGGTGCGCGTGGTTCGTGACGGCGACGCGAGCGCAATGGACGCTGCTGCATTGCCGGACGGCGACGCGCTGGTGTCGAACATGCCCGGCCTGGCGCTGGCCGTCGTCGTCGCGGATTGCGTCCCCGTGCTGGTGGTCGACCCTCGGCTCGGTGCCGCCGCCGCCATTCATGCCGGTTGGCGCGGCACCGCGGCGGGGATTACCACTGCGGCGATCGACACCATGGCGCGCGAATGGGGCACCCGGGCCACGGATCTCGTGGCCGCCATCGGGCCCAGCATCGGGCCAGCGGACTATGAAGTGGGCGAGAGCCTGATGGACGCGTTTCGCGACGCCGGCCACGCCGCCTCGATCGACCGCTGGTTCACGCGGCGCGCCGATGGGCGCGTGCATCTCGACCTGTGGGTCGCCAACCGCGATCAGCTCGAAGCCGCCGGGGTGCCGCCGGCGAACATCGTCATCGCCGCCGTCAGCACGGCCGCGCATCCGGGATGGCTGGAGTCATACCGCAGAGATGGTGCGGCCGCGGGACGCTTGGTGGCCGCAGTGGTGGTGCCGCGCCACAGATGACACAGGCCACAGGCCACAGATTGCACAGATAGCACAGATAGCGCAGGCCACAGATGCGCAAACAGCACAGGCCACAGATGACACAGATAGCACAGAGAACACAGGCCGCAGATGCGCAGATGGTACCGGCCAAGCCTCAAGCCGTCGGGCTAGCGCCAGTCCCCCAGTCCTCCCGTCCGCCAGTCTCCAGCCCTCCAGCCCGCCAGTCTTCCAGTCCTCACTTGCCGCAGATGCGCAGATGAGATCAACAGATAGATCAAAAGGTCAAGACATCTGAAGGTTGATCACCAGATCACCAGCTCACGAGACCATCAGATTCGTGTCTCTTTAAACCGAATCTTCCTCTGCGGCGTCTTGTGGTGAGGAACGGACATGCATGAATGCGCCGACCGGCTCCCGCGAGCGTTGACCGTGGACGATGAGCGTCTCGAGGAGTTCGAGCTGCGGCTGGGGGAATCCTCGACCTTGGCGTTCCGCGTCGCGTGGAGCGTGCTGCGGCAGCGTGAGTCGGCGGAGGACGTGGCGCAGGAGGCGCTCGTCCGCGCGTATCGACGCTTCCATCAGCTGCGCGATCGCACACGCTTTCGTGCCTGGCTCGTCCGTATGGCATGGCGCCTGGCCATCGACGAACAGCGCGCCTCGCGCCGTCGCGCCGCGCGTGAGCACGTGGTTGCTGTCGAGCAGCGAGCGAGCGCGTCGTGCGATGCGGCTCAGCACAGCGACGAGGTCGAACGCCTGTGGCGCGCCATCGATGCGCTGCCCGACAAGCTGCGATGGCCCGTCGTGCTTGGCGCCATCGAGGGACACGACACGCGTGAACTGGCGGCGCTGCTTGGCGTGCCGGAAGGCACGATCAAGTCGAGGCTCTTCCTGGCCAGACGTCGCTTGAAGGAGCTGCTGCAATGAGCGAAGGTCGAGCGCACGACGATTGGGATGACGCGCGCATCGATCGCGTGTTGCGCGATGCGATGGCGGTGGAGCCGTCGCCGGCGTTGCGCGCGCGAGTGCGGGCGCGTATTGTCGACGAGCCGCGTTCGTCTGTTTGGTGGGTGCTCGGACGGCGTGTCGCGATGGGGGCAGCCGCGGTCATTCTCATGATGGCTTTCGCGGGCCTGCGATGGTGGACGCCCGCGCCGCCCTCCGACACCATGGCGACGTCGACCGTGTTACCGCGCGCTGATGCCGTCGCTCCGGTTGCACCCGTGCCGCCAGTCGATCCCTCGGTTGTGGTGCCCTCTCCAGACGCACCGTCGACGACGGTATTGCGCGTGCGCCACCGCGCACCATTTCCGTCGGCCGCGGATGATGACGCCCCGCAGTTCGATCCCGCGGATCGGGCGGCATTCGAACGCTTCATCACCTGGAGTCGATCGGCGGTGCTGGCCGACTTCACATCCCTGCCTCTGTCAGACGAAGACGAGACGTCCGTGGTGGCTGCGATCGAGATTCCCGTAATCGAGGTGCTGCCGATCGCGGCGGCGAGTGACGACGAAGGAGTGCCAGAGCCATGAGAAGGTCAACCGTTTCGACACTGATCGGCGCCGCGCTGTTGACGGCATCGGTGGCTGCCGCGCAGGACCGCCAGGCGGGCACGCCCGCGGCTCCACAAGCGCCAACGCAGCCCGCGACGGCGACGCCGGCACCGCCGCGAACGTCGAGCAGTGGACCGCCAGTCGCGCTCGAGGTGCAGTTGGTGATCGCCCGCTACCAGGGTGACAAGCGCGTCAGCAGCTTGCCGTATTCCCTGGCGCTCGTCGCGAATCGCGATTCCGCCGATCTGAACATCTCCTCCGACGTGCCCGTGCCGAGTGCGACAGTCACACCGACGCGGCCAGAGAGCGGTCCGGCGCGCGATCCGTCTCCGCCCCCGTCAGGCACGGCCGCCACTCCGCCGCCGCCGTCGTCCGACACGGCGGCCCGTGGTCCGACGGCCGCGGCCCCGCCGCGCCCATCGCCGCCGCTGACGTCGTACTCCTATCGGACTGCCGGCACCACGATCAGGTGCACGGCGTCGGGCGGAGAAGCCGGTGAGTATCAATTGTCCGTGTCCATCGACGAGACATCCGTCGTCTCCGCCGACCAGGCGGCCAGTGCCGGCGCGGCGCTCAATCAGCTGCCGGTCTTCAGGAACCTCCGATCGCGCAACATGGTGCTGCTGCGTGACGGACAGACCCGGCAGTACGTGGTCGCCTCGGATCGCGTGACCGGAGAAGTGGTGCGCATCGACGTCACGCTGCGCGTCGTCAAATAGAGGCGGCGGCGTGCGGACGAGCCAACGCGAACGGCTCAGGGCCCGGCTCGATGACGTCGAGCACCCGCGAACTGGTGATGTTGGGTCGGTCGCTAGCCCAGATTTGCACGGATGAAACCCCGATCATGAGATAGATCTCCCGATCTCCACATCCTCAGATTGATCTCCAGATCACCAGCTCACGAGATCACCAGATTCGTATGTCACTATTCTTCGCGCAGGATCGTCAACGGGTCGACGGCGATCGCGGCGCGTGCGGGGGCGACAGAGGCGATCACGACGAGAGCGATGAGCACGAACGCCGTGGTGCCGATCGCGAGTGGGTCGGTGGCAGTGGTGTCGTAGAGCAGGGATTCCAGCACACGAACACTCGCCGCGAGTCCTGCCGCACCCAGTGCCGTGCCGTCCT
The DNA here is from genome assembly GCA_020851325.1 of Acidobacteriota bacterium. Classification (GTDB taxonomy): domain Bacteria; phylum Acidobacteriota; class Vicinamibacteria; order Vicinamibacterales; family UBA2999; genus VFZN01. Next base: position 8,955 of record JADZCY010000418.1, read on the forward strand.
GCGATCGGCGCTGCGCCGACCATCGGCAGTAGGCCCGAACTGACCTCAGGTATCGGGACGATGAGCGGTTCCGCACCGCCGACAATCGTGCCAGAGCCGAAACGGTAGCCTTCAACATGGGCGGCATCGGCCAGGCTCTCGCGCACTGCTGTATAGGTGAGGGCGGGAATTCCCGGCTGCGCGCTCGTCCCCTCCGCCGGCCGCCACCACACTTCCGACGCACGGTCGGCACCCGGAAACCGCAGCGGCCGCAGCAGTACGGCGTCGACGACGGAGAACATCGCGGTGGTCGCACCAATACCGATGGCGAGCGTGAGAACGATCAGCAGCGCGAAGCCCGGCGCGCGACGGACTTGACGCAGCGCATAGGTGGCGTCGCGCCGCAATCCGTCAACAGCAGCGAAGCCACGGGCCTCGCGGCTTTCTTCCTTCCACTTCATGGCCGGCCCGAACTCGCGTCGCGCCTGTGCCTCCGCGGCGACGCGATCGAGGCCGCTGTCGACGAGTGCATCGATACGCGACTCGAGATGGAAGCGCCACTCGTCGTCCATGTCCTGTTCGACGTCGCGCCGTCGCACGAGCATGAGGATCAGCGATCGCAGACGAGCCAGCATGAGTCCTCCCGTGATCTATTCGAGCCGCAACGCCTCGACCGGTTCGACGCGCGTCGCGCGACGTGCCGGAATCATCGTCGCCACTATCGCGACGGTCGACAGGGTGACGGCGACGAGCACGAGTGTGCCTGGATCCGACGCTGAGACCCCGTAGAGCAGACCCGCCATGACACGCCCCAGTCCGAGCGCGATGGCCAGGCCGACGACGACGCCGAGAGAGACGAGCCTGATACCGCGCAGCAGCACGAGGCGGAGAACATCCATACGCCGTGCGCCGAGCGCCATCCGGACGCCGAACTCGCGTGTGCGGCAGGCGACGTCGAAGGCGATCAGACCGTAAAGGCCGACGGCGGCCAGCAGCAGCGCGGCGATTGCGAACGCACCGACGGCGACCGCCGACGCGCGTGACGGAGCGAGTTCGTCGGCGACGAACGCCTGCAGCGGCCGCACATCGGAGACGGCCTGTGCCGGATCGATCGCCTGAACCTCCGCGACGGCCATCGCGCCGAGCGCGAGCGGGTCGCCGGTGGTGTGCATCACCATCGGCACATCGCGTTCCGGTCGCTGCGGCAGCCAGAAGTACATCATCCCCGTTGCGTCCTCCGTCACGCAGAAGTAGCGAGCCGTCGAGACAACGCCGACGATCTCGCCGATTCGTGTCGTCGTCTGCAGGGCGCCCGGTGTGCTCGAGAGATCCGCCGGCTGACGCCATGAGATGCGTGCGCCGAGAGGATCCTGTCCCGGCCAGTAGCGCCGCGCCAGTGCCTCGTCAACGACGACGACTGGAGGCGAATCAGCGGTGTCCGTGGGCGCAAACAACCGGCCGCGTACGAGACGGATGTCGAGCGCGTCGAAGTAGCGTCCGCCGGTGACGCTCAGCGCCGCGCCGGGCTCGTCGCCCGCCGGCGGTGCGGGACGATCGAGGATCGTGAATGGCGCGCCGCGGCCGGAACGCGTCATCGGCGGCGCGCTGACGAGGCCGACCGACTGTACGCCTGGCAACCCCGCGGCGCGATCGACGAGTGCGTTGGCAAACATGCGGACACGATCGCCCGTCTCATATCGATCCGGGGCGAGCGACAGGCGGAGCGACAGCACGCGCTCACTGCGAAAGCCGAGGTCGACGTCGCCGAGCGACTGGAAGCTGCGTGCGAGCAGGCCGGCGCCGGCCAGCAGCGCGAGGGCGAGGGCGAGCTCCGAAACGACGAGCAGCGAGCCAAGCCGTCGGCGATATGAACCGGTGACGTCACCGCGCGACGGACGCAAAGTCATGTCGGCGTTGATGCGCGCCGAGATCAGCGACGGCAGTGAACCCGCGGCGACGACGGCGGTCAACGTGACGGCACTGGCGAACGCCAACACGAATCCGTTGATGCCGATCTCGCTCGAGCGAGGCAACTGCAAATCGGCTGGCAGCGCCGACACCAATGCCGCGGTGCCCCACTGCGCCAGCGCCACACCGGCGGCGCCACCGGCGATGGCCAGCACCGCGCTCTCAGACAGCGACTGCCGCGCGATCTGCCATGACGAAGCGCCAAGTGAGCGGCGGACGGCCACGTCAGGCTGACGTGCCACGGCGCGGCTCAGCATCAACCCGGCGACGTTGGCGCACGCGATGGTCAGCAGCAGCGCGACGGCGGCGGTCAGGAGCATCAGTCGCAGCCGCACATCACGAACCGTCGCTTCGTGCAGCGGCACCACCTGCACGCGCCAGTCACGACTATAGGACGGATGCGCGCGCTCGATGTCGGCGGCAATCGCGCCAAGTTCCGCTTCCGCCTGCGCCACACTCACATCGTCTGCCAGACGCAGCACGCCGTTGATGGCACCGCCCATGCCGCGGCGCTCACCGGGCACGAGCGGCATCGGCAGCCACATCTGCGCTCGCGACTGTGCGAGTTCGTTGGTGCGAATGCCGAACGTCCGCGGCATCACCCCGACGATGGTGACGCGCGTGTCGTCCAACGTGATGGCGCGGCCGACAACGGTGGGATCGCCGCCGAACTGCTGCTGCCAGAAGCCGTAGCTGAGGACGGCTTCGGGTTCGACGACCGCGAGGTTCGCACTCTCGGTGAACGTGCGGCCGATGTGCGCCGGGACGCCCAGCACCGAGAAGAAGTTGCTGGTCGCGCGATCCACGGAGACTTCCAGCGGAGTGCCACTGCCGCGCAGCGTGACGCGCGCGTCGTACCACCCGGCGATGTCGCGCGCGGTGCGGCTGCCGTTGCGCCAATCGTGGAGATACGGTGCCGACACTCGCGCGCCGGACGACAAGCGAATCACCGCCAGGTGATCGGGATCAGCGAAGGGCAGCGGGCGCAGGAGCACCGCATGGACGATGGTGAAGACGGCGGTAGTTGCGCCGATGCCCAGAGCGAGTGTGGCGATGACCACGGCGGCGAATGCCGGTGCGCGCCGGCACTGGCGAACGGCGTAGACGAGGTCGCGGCGAAGACCATCGAGCCACGCGGTACCTCGTGCATCGCGGCTGTCTTCTCGCCACTTGATCGCCGGCCCGAACTCGCATCGCGCCTGATGTTCGGCGGCGCCGCGACCGACGCCACGGTCGACGAGCGCGTCGATGCGCGACTCGAGATGAAAGCGCCACTCCTCATCCATCTCGCGCTCGATGCGATGGCGCCGCAGGAGCGAGGCGATCCGTGCGCGGAGGCGGGCCAGCATGTCAGACGTCCTCAGTGCCGGCGGCGAGGACCAGGCCAATCGCACCGGACACCCGTTCCCAATATTCCGTGTCTTCCTTCAGCCGCTTCCGTCCGACTGTCGTCAAGCGATAGAACTTGGCGCGTCGGTTGTTCTCGGACGTGCCCCACTCGGATGCGATCAGTCCCTGATGCTCGAGCCGATACAGCGCCGGGTAGAGCGAGCCCTGCTGCACCTGCAGCGCTTCTCTTGAAATCTGCTGGATGCGCAGCAGCACGCCGTAGCCGTGCAGCGGTCCGAGCGAGATCGCCTTGAGGATGAGCAGGTCGAGCGTGCCCTGCAGCAGCTCGGTGGTGGTCGCGGCCTTGCGCTCCATGGTGTGGTCCTCGTCCGGGCGCCGAACGCGCGGTTCTCTCCTAGGGCGCCTAGGCTACAGACATCACTCCTAGATTGTCAAGGAGAGTGCGCCCCGCGGCAGTCCGGCTGAGATTCGGCAACGGCGTTGCGGTATTCCGCGAAATTCGGCAGCGTCGTTGCGGAATTTCACATCGGGGAGGCGCAAACGTGGAGGCGGACGCGTGGATGACGCGCATGATGGCGCGTACGCACGTTCGTCTGACGACGCCGCGTCAGCGGGTGTTCTGATCCATCCCGAGATTCGACAGCCGGTCGGCGTTCTTGTTCCTCTCGCGTGGGACGTGTTCGAACGTCACCCGGCCAATCCGCGCGCAGAGGTGCCGCGCCTCGCGGTAGAGCGGAATGAGGCCCTCGTTCTTGACGCGGTAGTTGCCGAGCATCTGCTGCACCAGCAGCAGCGAATCGCCGCGGACGTGCAGTTCGGTCACCTCGTGCTCGGCCGCCCACTGCAGCGCCGCGATCAGACCGCGATACTCCGCCACGTTGTTGGTGGCGACGCCAATGCCCTGCGCGATCTCGGCGAGCACGGTGCCCTGCTCGTCGACGATGTACGCACCAAAACCGGCCGGCCCGGGATTGCCCCGGGCGCCGCCATCGAAATACGCCGTAATCACGATTGCGTGGAAGGGGCGGCCGGCTGGGCCGCGGTGTCGGCCGCCGTTGGCGGCACGTAGTAGAGAATGCGCTGGCACGAGTCGCACTGCACGATCTCGTCGTTGCGCTTGACGGCGCTGTAGACCATCGGCCGCAGCCGCACCTGACAGACGACGCAGCGTTCCTTCTCGGCGCGGGCGAGGCCGATGCCGCCGCGCTGACTCGCCACCTTTTCGAACGTCGAGACGACGCCGCGATTCATCTGGCCGACAATCGTCGCGCGATCGGCGGCACACGTCTTCGCGATGGCCGCCTGCGCGTCGCGCTCGGTCTCGATCGTCTTGCGCTCCGCCACCACTGATGCCTCATCGGCCTTGAGTCTCGCCTCGGCGGCCTTCAGCTGCGCCGCCAGCTCGTCGGCGCCCATCATGATTTCGAGGATCTGGCTCTCGAAGCGATCGATCTCGGCCTTCACCGCCGCCATCTGCTGCTGCATGGCGTGGAACTCGGTGTTGGTCTTCACCGCCATCGACTGTTCCTTGTACTTCTCGAGACGCTGCTGCGCGGCGAGGATGTCCTTGTCGGCTGAACGGCGCGTCGCCTGGTTCTGCGCGATCGCGGCCTTGGCGTCATCGACACCGGCGCGGGCGGCGGCGAGTTTGGCGTCGAGCGCCGCGATGCGTTCGGGCGCGGCGGCCACCGTGCGCTGAGCGGCGGCGGCCTTGAGATCGAGATCCTGTAGATGAATGAGGCGTTCGAGGTCGGGCAGCACGTGGAGGGAAGTGTAGTTCAGATCCTGTCGGGAGGCGGGAGGCGCGGGAGGCGGGAGACGGGAGGCGGGAGACGGGAGGCGGGAGACGGGAGACGGGAGGCGAGTGGGCCCACCTGGATTCGAACCAGGGACCAACCAGTTATGAGCCGGCCGCTCTAACCGCTGAGCTATGGGCCCCCGGAGGATTCGCTGCCGGGACCGCCCGGATGCGGGCAGTCCCGGTATGCCGTGACTTACGACCTTCCTTCGAGGAACGCACGCAGCTTGCGCGAGCGCGAGGGGTGACGCAACTTCCTGAGCGCCTTGGCTTCGATCTGGCGAATCCGCTCGCGCGTGACGGCGAAGTTCTGGCCGACTTCCTCGAGCGTATGCTCGCTGCCGTCGCCGACGCCGAAGCGCATCTTGATCACCTTTTCTTCCCGCGGCGTCAGCGTCTTCAGCACCGACTCGGTCTGTTCCTTCAAATCGAGGTTGATCACCGCTTCCGACGGCGACACCGCCGAGCGGTCCTCGATGAAGTCGCCGAGGTGCGAATCCTCTTCCTCGCCGATCGGCGTCTCGAGCGAAATCGGCTCCTGCGCGATCTTCAGGACCTTGCGGACCTTCGACACCGGGATGTCCATACGCCGCGCGATCTCTTCCGAGGTCGGCTCGCGGCCCAGCTCCTGCACCAGCGCGCGCGAGGTGCGAATGAGCTTGTTGATCGTCTCGATCATGTGGACCGGGATGCGGATCGTCCGCGCCTGGTCGGCGATGGCGCGCGTGATGGCCTGACGGATCCACCACGTGGCGTAGGTCGAGAACTTGTAGCCGCGGCGGTACTCGAACTTGTCCACCGCCTTCATCAGGCCGATGTTGCCTTCCTGAATCAGGTCGAGGAACTGCAGACCGCGGTTCGTGTACTTCTTCGCGATCGAGACGACGAGACGGAGGTTGGCTTCGACCAGCTCCTTCTTCGCCTGCTCGGCCTGCGCCTCGCCGCGCATGATCACTTCGAGCGTGTGCCGCAGGTGCTCGACGCTCTCTTCGAGATCGTCGGTCTTCTGCTTGATCTCGGCCGCCAGCTCCTTCTTGCGCCGCTCGAGGAGCTTGCGATCCTCTTCCTTCAGCTTGACCGGCTTCTTGTTCTTCGGCGACGGCGGCGCCAGCGCCTTCTTCATGTTGTCGAGTTCGCGCTGCATCTTCGAGACGCGCTCGACGATGTCCTTCACTTCCTCGACGAGGCGGCGCTTCACCGGCTCGGTGAATTCGATCTTGCGGATGAGGCGCGACAGCTCCACCTCGGCCCGCATCTTCTTCCATTTCGCCTTGCGGTACTTCTTCTTGTCGGACTTGAGGATCGCCGACAGCTTTTCGTTCAGCTTCTCGACGTTGAGGCGCGCCTTGCGGACGCCGTCGACCTCGCGCAGGAACTTCTGCGCGCGCTCCTCGATGCGGTCGTCGGTGATCTCTTCGTCGTTGAAGATGACCAGCTCGCGGATGGTCCGCTCGCCGGCGCGCAGCGCGTCGCCCATGCGGATGACCGCCTTGGCAATCGCCGGCATGCGCGAGATCGACTTGATGACCGAGAGCTTGCCCTGCTCGATGCGCTTGGCGATCGCCACCTCGCCCTCGCGGGTGAGCAGCGGCACCGTGCCCATCTCGCGCAGGTACATGCGGACGGGATCATTGGTCTTGTCGAGGGCGCCGGGCGTGAGGTCCAGCTCCATGCCGTCTTCGCCGGCCTGGGGACCTTCGCCGCGTTCCATGCCCTCGCGCTCGCGATAGCCTTTTTCCGAGTCGACGAGATCGATGCCCGCGGCGGCGAACATGCTCATCAACTCGTCGAGATCTTCGGGCGACGAGGTGAGCTCCGCCGGCAGGAGATCGTTCACGTCGTCATAGAGCAGGAAGCCCTTTTCCTTGCCGATGATGATGAGTTGCCGGACTTCGTCGAACCTGTCTTCGAGGGACAAGGGCCCTACCTCCTGCGAATGTGCGTGGCGTCCCACTGAGGGGAAGCTCTTGATTGTAGCTCGAATTATCGTTCCTCCGGTTTGAGAAGCCGCCCGAGTGCCAGCTTGCGCTGCAGCAGGCGATCGAGATCGGCGGGGGTCCCGCGGCCGGCCTGCACCGCATCGATCGCGCGTTGGACCGCCGAGAGCTCCCGTTCGTGTGTCAGCCGTTGCAGGGAGGTGACTGATGAGCCGGCGTCCAGGACGGGCGCCGAACTTTCCGAGGCAATGGCAGCGAGCCACTGCGCCTCCCTCGTACTTAGACGCTCCATCAGCACGTTTGGTACCTCGGTCGGCGCCACGCCGTGCAGATCACGCGCCAGGCGCAGGATGGGCGCCGATGTAAGTCCTTCCAGATCCGTATCTTGCAGCGACTGCAGCCACGGCACGGTGTGCGCCGGATCGTGGACCAATCCCCACAGCAGGCCCTTCTCGGCCGGACGCAGCTGGCCCATGAGCGTCGGCACGCGGTCGGCCGGCAGCTCGGTCTTCCGCGCCGCCGCGGCCTTGCGGATTTCGGCGCGCACCACGCCTTCGGTAATGCGGGCGCGATGGGCGAGTTTGTCGGCGAATTGATCGCGCGCGGCCGGATCGGGGATGCGCGCCGCCACCGCCAGCATTCTGCTCAGAAATTCACGTCGTGGCTCGTCGCGGCTCAGGTCGAGACCGGCAGCGGCCCGGTCGAGCAAAAAATCCAGATACGGCCGCGAAGTCTTCAACTGCTGGACGAACCCGTCGCGGCCCTCCTTCTGGATGAACGTATCGGGGTCATCGCCGCCCGGCAGCCGAACGACGTTGACGTCGAAGCCTTCGCCGACGAGGAGCTCCGAACTGCGTTCGGCGGCGTTCTGCCCGGCGTTGTCGGCGTCGTAGCAGAGCACGGCCTTGGGCGCGAAGCGGCGCAGTTGCTGGGCCTGGGCGTTGGTGAGCGCGGTGCCGCACGTGGCCACCACCGGCAGGCCGCCGGCCTGGAACACCTGCGCGTAGTCGAAATAGCCCTCGACAATGATGGTGAAGCCGCGCTTGCGGATGTCGCCCTTGGTGAGGTTCAGGCCGTAGAGCGTGCGTCCCTTGGTGTAGATCGGCGTTTCGGGCGAGTTCAGGTACTTCGGCACCTGGTCGGCCTCGAGGGCGCGGCCGCCGAAGGCGATTACCGAGCCGGTATCCCGCGCGATCGGCACCATCAGCCGGTTCCTGAACCGATCGACCTCACTCCCGTCGTCGCGGCGCGAGACGAGGCCGCTCGTCTGGAGCAGGGACGCCGGGAAGCCGGCTTTCAGCAGGTGCTGGCGCAGGTTGTCGCGGCCCGGCGGGGCGTAGCCGAGTTGCAGACGGGCCACCGTGTCGTCGGTGAGCCGACGTTTGTCGCGCAGATACTCGCGAATGCGCGCGGCCGGCGGGCTGGCCAGCTGCTCGCGGAACCAGGCGTTGGCCACCTCGTGCACCTTGAGCAGCGATTCGCGCTGCGCCGCCTCGTCGCGTCCGCCTTCGCTGGTTTCCAGCTCGGGGATGGGGATGCCGAAGCGCTGCGCCAACTGGCGGAGGGCGTCGCCGAAGCCGAGTTGTTCCTTCAGTTCGATGAACTTGAAGACGTCGCCGCCGACGCCGCAGCCGAAGCAGTGGAAGAAGCCGCGGTCGCGATTGACGGTGAACGACGGCGATTTCTCGCCGTGGAACGGGCACAGTCCCTTGTAGCTGGCGCCGGCCTTGCGCAGCGAGACGTAGTCCGAGATCACGACGACGATGTCGGCGGCGGAGCGGACTTCGTCGATGAAGGTTTGCGGGAACTTCACGGGGCGAGTGCTCGATCATACCGGGGTCATCCTGGGGTCAGGTCACGATTCGTGAGCGGGCACCTGGTGGGGTCACCTGGTGGGGTCAGGTCACGATTCGTGAGCGGGCGCCTGGTGGGGTCAGGTCACGATTCGTGAGCCGGTCACGATTCGTAAGCCGCGGCAATCGCGCTCACCCCACCGACGCCACGGCCCCCACGCAAAAAGTGCCAGCGCTCACGAATCGTGACCTGACCCCATTAGGATTCGAATCGTGACCTGGACCCCACCAGGATGACCCCACCAGGAGACCGGACAGGGCGTGCTAGAGTGCGCGCATGAACGCGGCTCCCCTCTGCCGGGCGTTCCTGTTCCTCGTCGCGGGCTTGACCGGCGCCTCGGCCGCTCCCGCGCAGCCCCCGGCGGTTCCGGAACCGCTGCTTTCCGGGCCGCTCGACGCCGGCACTGTCGCTCGATTCGTCGACTTCGCGGCCGATGCCCGCGTGCAGGCCCGACTGGGCCAGGCCGTCGCGGATGCCAATCCCGCCGTGCGTGCCGCAGCCGCGCGGATCGTCCACGTCACCGCCAGCACAAGCGCCCTGGCCGCGGTGGCCGACGCGCTGTCGCGCGAGACGGTCGTGGACGCGGCGCTCGAACAAACCCGCGCGCTTGCGGCCCTCGACGGCGCCACACACGAACAGGCGATCGTCACCGCCTGGCCGCGGCTGGGCGTGGAGGCATGGCGCGTCGCGGCCGTGCATCTGGCGATTCGGGGTCGCGCCGCCTTCGGCACGATCGGCGCATTGCGTGCGGTGGAGTCGTCACCGATGGCGCTGGCTTCGGTCATCCGCGCCGCCCGTCCGGACAGCGACGCGCTCGGAACCCTGGTGGAAACCGCGCTGGCCGACGACGACGCCGTGCTGCTGCAGGCCATCGTCTCGGTATCCACGACGACGAACACGCCGATTCCGATGACACGTGTGACCGCGATGGCAGCCGAGGATCGGCCGGCGCGCATGCGTCAGCTTGCCGCTGAGTACGTGTTGCGGCGGCAGCCAGCCAATCAGCCGTGGACGCCCGAGGCGACGGCCGTGCTCACCTCCGTTACGCGTGTGGATGGAACCGGTGATCAGTTCCACGTTGTCCGCGAGTTGGCGCGTCGTGCGATCGGCCAGCCACCGGCGACGGACGCGGCCTGGATGTCGCTGTTCGACAAGCCCATGCCGTGGACAATCGTCGTCAGTGCCGCCGGCGCGGCGGCGCTGCTCACGGACAGCGAAGTGTCGCGCCTTCGTCGCGTGCTGCCGCGGTTTCGGATCGGCGGCGAGGAACCAACCGGATCGCCCAACGTGCTCGTGCAGGCGATGGACAGCTATCCGCGCGGGTATGTGGAAGCGGTGCTTGCCGCGACCGGGTGTGACCTGCGGCGCGCCCGAACGCAGGGTTTCGGCGGCGGCGTCGGCATGTTGACCTTGGCGATGGATGGTCGCGCGACCCGACTGAACATGGTCGACACCGGCTCGATTGATTTGCGATGTGCGGAGGCGCTGCGCCTGTTGCTGACCACGCACGTCGCGCATCCGCCCACGGACGTGACGCTGCCACACGCCATCGTCGTGCCGTTCGACGCCGACTACATCAAGTGTCGTGACGCGCAGGCGTTCGGCCCTGCGGCGCCAACACCGGACGACAGCGGACGCCTGCAGGTGCCGCGCAAGGTCAGGCATCGCGAGCCCACCTTTCCCGTTGCCGCGGCGCGCGATCGAGCCGGCGGCGTGGTCACGATCGCGGCGACGATTGGCACCAGTGGATGTCTGGAAGATGTTCGCCTCGTCGACACGCTCGATCCGCGTCTCGATCTCGCGGCGCTTCGGGCCGTGCTCGACTGGCGCTTCGAGCCGGCGCGCGTTGACGGTCGCGCCGTACCGATGCGGACGACGGTGACGGTCGGGTTCAACGTGCGTCGCCCTTGAGGGACCGTATGCAAAGGCGTCTCTTGCTCTCGTTGCTGATCATGGTGGCGACCTGGTTCGGTCCTCTGGCGGCGCGGGTGGACGCGTGCAGTTGTGTCACCAACGGCTGCCACGTGCTGCCGCAGGACGGGCGGTGGTTCCTGGCGACGGTGGTGGCCATCGAACCCGCCACGCCTGGTCGCCCATTCGACAATCGCGTTGTCCGACTCGACGGCGTAACGCCGATCCGTGGCGAGGCGCCACGCGAGATTCGGCTCTCCGGCTCGAGCTGCGACTACACGTTCACGGTCGGCACGCGGTACTTCATCGAGGCCGACGAGGGTGAGGCGGGCACATTCGGCGTCTCGTCCTGCGGGCCGACGCGGCCGGTCGGCGCCGTCTCCAGTTTGCCGGCGCTGATCACCAGTCCTCAGGAGAAGCGGCCCAGCCTCTGGGGAACCGTCACCGCGCTGACGCACGCGGGGCCACCATCCGTGCGTGCGCGCGGCGGCGTGGAACTGGCGAACGCCCTTGTCGAGTTGCGTAGCGGCGGCATTGTCCATCAGACGCGAACCTCGTCTGCCGGTGAATATTCGTTCTCCGGAGTGCGGCCGGGGCCATACACGTTGCGTGTTCGTCCGCCCGCCGATCGCAGGGACGTGATCGCGTCGGAAGCAGAGTCGATCATGCTGATCGAGGGAGCGACGTGCCTCGCCGACGTGATCACGTACCCGAGCGCCGCGGTCACGGGCCGTATCGTGCAGGCCGGTGGCAAGCCAGGCGGACGAGGGCGCGTGTTGCTCTACCCACCGGGCGGGATTGACCCGAGTCGTCTGTACACGACGGTCGCCGATGCGCAGGGCCGCTATCGCTTCGAGCAAGTACTCGCCGGGTCGTACGTCGCTGGAGTCGGCATCATGACCTTCCGCGGCGACCCGGAATTCGCACCGGCACAAGCCATGCGAGACGGTGTGGCGATATTTGACGTGTTGCCGGGCGAGATTACCGACTCCGGCACCATCACTACCCGCATCGCTCCGTTCGCCGAGGTGCGCGGCACGCTCATGGACCCCGCGGGCGGACCGGTAAACGACATCGGCATCTACGTCGTTGCCGTCGACGCCGCCGAAGCCTCGTTCCGCTACGAGACAACCACGCGCGCGGGCGGCACGTTCACGCTGGAACTGCCGCCCGGCGTCCGCTATCGCATCTTTGCGTGGAATGGGAGCCGACGAACACCGGTCGTCGAGTTCGCCATCGGCGACGCGCCCCTCGCGCTCGCTTTCAGCGAACGCCGGTGAAGCGACGCGTCAGATCTTCAGATCGACAGATTCACCGTCAGTCCCTCAGCTCTGCCACCGTGGTCGGCCCCTTGGGGGTCAGGTCACGATTCGTGAGTCCTGAGACCATCGGGGTCAGGTCACGATTCGTGAGCCTCACAGCTTGAGCCGAGGGCGATTGGCAGGGCCGTTACACTGCCGTCGCAGAGTTTGCCACGTTCGCCCGCCAAGCTCGCATTCTGCGGGTAGTTCCTTCACAACGGCTGGTGTCGACTCACGAATCGTGACCTGACCCCATCGCGATGATGACCCCATCGCGATGACCCCATCGCGACCCATCCCACGTCTCACCCGCGGGAAGCGCCCTCGCGCCTCATTGCCAGACTTGCCGTGCTGGGATGCAATCCCAAGTGCGCCGCAATCTCGGCCAATCGGTAGCCATGCCGCGTGTGCGATTCCCGAATCAGGTGATCGCGGTCGCGTAATGTCGCTGGTTGCTCGGCAAACAGCTCCGCCAGCGACGGACGTGCCAGCGCACGCACGCTGCGGGGTAACGGCGTCAAAGCCGAGTGATCGGCCTCAACGTCCGCCACGAGCGCATCACCCACGGTACTGCGAAACTCGGGCGACCCCCATGCCACCGCCTCATCGTCCGCCATCGCCGTGTGATCGGTCAGCACGTCGTTGACGAAGAGTTGAAACTTCAGTTGCGCCTCGGCTCGTGTGGTGCCGCCAAAGGCGCAGTCGAGCCAATCGAGACACAATCCCCGAGGTGGTCGATCGATGCCGGCGGTGGCTCGATAGCTGCTCCACGCCCAGGCGCCGGCGTCACTGGCCAGTCGTGCGCGGACAGGATTGAGCACCACGTAGCGCACCAGGTCTCGTAGATACGAGTCCGAATCGACCAGGAGCGAGCAGAACCGGCCTTCAAACACGTGACCCGTCCGCCGGTGACGTCGGTTGACCGCCTGGGCGTAAACGCCGTTGATGTACCGCATGGCCGACGACAGGTTGCGAATGGGCGTCTCCAACACGAGGTGGTAGTGATTGCTCATCAAGCAGTACGCGTAGCAGCGAACTGCGTATCGCACCGTCGTGGTTTCGACGATGGACAACAGCCGCCGCCGATCATCGTCGTCGTCGAAGATGGACTGCTTGCGGTTGCCGCGTGCCATGACGTGATACACCGCACCCGGAATCTGGAGCCTTGGTCGACGCGCCATGCTCGAAGTGCAATCAAGCGCGATGCCATTCCGCCACCACCCCGGATCGCGAAGGAATATTGCCGCGAACCGTGCACCGGGCGGTTGCGAAGCGTTCAGAGTCGCAGTGCTTGAAGCTCCGTCGACTCTGCCCGTACGCTGAATATGCAATTCATCGCTTTGGCGGTCGAGGAACCGAGGTCAGGACCGAGGACCGGGGTCAGGTCACGATTCGTGAGTCCGATACCCGAATCAAAGGCGATTGGCAGATTCCTAACGGTGGGACCGCAGAATCTTCCTTGTTCGCCCGCCCAGGCCACCTTTGGCGGGTAGTTCCTTCACGGCGGCTGCTGTCGGCTCACGAATCGTGACCTGACCCCAGAAGAAGATGACTCACGAATCGTGACCTGACCCCAAAGAGAGAGCGACAGATTCAGCGCGTCAGTCTCTCAGCTCTACGACCGTGGCGCCGGCACCCCCTTGGTTGTCCGGAGCCTGGTAGAACTTCGAGACCATCGGATGATCCTTCAGGAACGCGTGCAGGCCGCGGCGTAACTGCCCGGTCCCCATCCCGTGGACGATGCGGACTTCGCGGAGGTCGGTGACCATCGTCTCGTCGAGAAAGCGCGAGACGCGATCGACGGCCTGTTCCACCGTCGCGCCGATGACGTTCACCTCACTCAGCAGCCCCTCGCGCGGGGCGAGGTCGACGTTGACCCGCACTTTCGCAGCAGACGAAGGCCCGCCCAGCACGGTGATCTCGCGCGCCTTCGTTCGCATGCGCTTGCCGCGCACATCCACTTCCACCTGCGCGCCGCTGATCGACAGCACCGTGCCTTCGAGCCCCAGCGCGCCCACCCGCACACGCGCGCCAACGGACAGCGGCACCGCGCCGCGCGTCGGCGCCGACACGGCATCCGCGACAGGTGCTTGCTCATCCGGACCACCCGCAGCGCCTCCCGCCGGCTGTCGCAGACCCTCAGTGATCCGCTCCAGCGCCGCGCGCGCATCGCCGCGTGCCGCGCCCCACTCGCCGGTGCTGACCGCGCCTGTCGTGCGATTCGTCACGCGCTCCGACATCGCATCGGTCTTCTCACGCAGCTCCGCGATCACCGCGTCGATATCGCGCCGCGCCTGCCGCACGCGATCGTCGATCTTCTCGCTGACACGCTTGCGGAACGCTTCCTCGCGCTCGGCCAGCGCCTTCTCGCGCTGCTCGATGTCACGTCGCTGCTCGGTGAACGTCCGCCGGTCGCGATCGAGCCGCTGCTTCTCGGCATCGAGCGACCGCGCCTGCGCGTCGATGCGATCGAGGTGCGCCTGGATGCGCTTCTGATCGTCGGACAGAAAGCCGCGCGCGGCCGCGATCACCGGCATCGGCAAACCAAGCCGCTGTGCCATCTCGAGCGCGAGGCTCCGCCCTGGCGCGCCGTAGATCAGGCGATACGTCGGCGCGTACGTCTTCGGATCGAACGCGAAGCCCGCCACCGTCACACCCGACGTCGCCGTGCCCCACGTCTTCACCACGTCGAAGTGCGTCGTCGCCATCAGGTGCGCGCCGCGCTGGCGGAAGTGATTCACCAGTGCCGTTGCCAGTGCGCCGCCCTCGTTCGGATCGGTGC
>JADZCY010000419.1 GCA_020851325.1 Acidobacteriota bacterium
GGCAGGTGACGCCCTCGCGTTCGATCAGGCGACTCGTCTCCACCGCCTGCTTCATGTGCATCGTCGAGCGGGCGCGGCGCGCGTCGAAAGGGGTGGTGTGCGCGGCGGCGCCGTCGTAGGCCTGAAGCCCGGCGAAGCGGACATGCGGCAGCCTCGCGACGGCACGAGCCAGATCCACGGCCGGTGCGCCGGGATTGATGCCGGTGCGGCCGAAGTAGAGGTCGACGGCGAGATTGAGGTCGACGCCCGCGCGTGTGGCTTCGGCGGACAGGCCCCGTGCGTTCTGTTCGGTGTCGACGACGAAGATGGTGTCGGGCGCGCGGCGGGCGAGTTCCACCGCGCGTGCGATCTTGGCGGCGCCGATCACGGCGGTGGTGATCAGAAGGTTCGGAATGCCGTGGTCCGCGAATACTTCTGCTTCGCTGAGACGCGCCGTGCACGAGCCGATGGCGCCGGCGGCGATGAATCGTCGCGCCACCTCCGGGCACTTGTGCGTCTTCCCATGCGGCCGGAATGCCTTGCCCTTCTCGCGCAGAAACGTCGCCATCGTCGAGACGTTGGCGTCGAAGCGATCGAGATCGAGCAGCAGCGCAGGTGTCGGAACGTCGGCCAGGGTCCGCATCGCGACGGATCGTAGCAGAGCGCAGCCCGGGGCGGTCTCTGCGCGCGGCCGCACCGGCGGCCGGGAAACCCGGGCGTCGTCAGGCTTCCGCTACGTCTTCGTCGCCCGCACGTATTCGTCGATGTTCTTTGCCAGCACGTCGAGGGGCACGTTGCCGCCGAGGACGACCGCGTCGTTGAACGCCTTCAGGTCGAAGCGATCACCCAGGGCGGCGCGGGCACGTTCGCGCTGGCGGTTGATCTCCGTGTGGCCCACCTTGTAGCCGCACGCCTGTCCTGGCCACGAGCAATAGCGATCGACCTCGCTCGCCACTTCGTCATGGTTCGAGCCGTTGACGTCGACGAAGAACCGCACGCCCTGCTCGCGCGTCCAGCGCTTGGCGTGAATGCCGGTATCGACGACGAGGCGGCAGGCGCGGAAAGCGAGGGCCTGCAGATAGCCGACGCGGCCGATAGGATTGTCGGCGTAGGCGCCGAGCTCGTCGGCCATCTGCTGCGCGTAGAGCGCCCAGCCCTCGGAGTAGGCGTTGAACGCCAGCATCTGGCGAATCAGCGGCATCTTGCGCGTGTACTCGCCCTGCCAGATGTGACCGGGGATCGATTCGTGGAACGTCAGGTCCGCGAGGCTGAACTTGCTGTGCAGCGAGGTGAGCCGCAGGTTGATCCAGTAGCGCCCCGGGATCGATCCGTCCACCGAGCCGGCGCCGCCGTAAGCCGTGGGCGCGCCAGGTTCTTCCTCCGGCGGCAGCCGCTTTACTTCCATCTTCGGATCGACGAGCGTGTTGAACGCGCGCGGCAACTGGCTGCGGATCCACGCGAGGCGGTCGTCGATGAACGCGAGGATCTCGGCCCGGCCCTTGTCGCCCTCGGAGAACCGATAGCGCGGATCCTTCGCCAACGCCTTCATGCGATCGCCGACGCTGCCTCGGGTGTAGCCCGCGTCCTTGAGGATGACGTCCATCTGCGCGTGCAGCTGCTTCAGTTCCTCCTGGCCCATTTCGTGGACCTCGTCCGGCGTCATGTTTGTCGTGGTGGAAGCGCGCAACGCCCAGCGATAGAACGCGTCGCCCTCCGGCCGCGACCACATGCCGGCGTCGCTTGTGGCGACAGCGCGCTGTGCCTGCAGTTCCGCCACCTGACGCTCGAGTGCGGGCGCCACCTCCTGACGCGCGATCGTTCGCGCACGTGCGGCCCAATCGCCGGGGATGTTCTTCGTCCGCCGCTCGATCGACTCGACAAGCGAGCCGCCATCGAGAGCGTTCTTCGCCGACAGCCGCAACTGACCGAGCGCCTTGTCGATGAGGAACGCCGGCGGCACCAGACCCTTGCCTCGAGCGTCCTGGATGCGCGCGAGTTCGCCATCGAGCTGCTTCGGGTACGACTGCAACCGTGCCAGATACGCGTCGGCGTCGGCGGCGTTCTCGATGCGGTGATCGCTATCGAGGAAGCGCGGAATGTCGAGATACGCGCCGACGTTCTGAATGACGACGTAGGGCGTGTTGCGCCAGCCGCCGACCGTAATGTCGCCGTAGGGCAGGGCGAAGCCGTCCAGCGCCAGCGCGTAGGCGCTGCGCACGACCTCGACGCTGGTGCGCGCGGCATGCGAGAGCTGCGAGGCGTCAACGGTCTTCAGCCGATCGAGATCTTCGCGTAGCCGCGCCGCAATCTGCCGTGGGCCATCCGGTGATCGATCGCCAAGCTGCGACCGCAGCGCCGCCCGCGCACCGGTGTCGATGCCGAGCGACGTCGCGCTCTCAGGCGACAGTCGCAGCAGGTTCTCGGCGATCTCATCCAGCATCGTCAAGGCGGTCTGATCCGGCGATGGGCCGGCGGGCGCCGCGGGTGGCTCGGCGGCACAACCGGAGACGAGGGGCAGCGCGGCGGTGGCGGCCAGCGCGCCGATGGCTTCGCGGCGGTTCATCATGCGCCACATTCTGAACCATCACGCGCCGCCCCGGCCAGCCGAACGCGCCGAACGCCAGACCGCAGCGACGGCAAGCAGTGCTTCGTTGCATCGCTCGGTCAGGAGGCCGGCGCCAGGCGAGGGGCGCCTGGTCCACGGGCTGGGTCATAATGAGGGGATACCTTCAGGACCCGCATTGATACAGAGCCACGTCCGCAACTTCTCGATCATCGCCCACATCGACCACGGCAAGTCGACCCTGGCCGATCGCTTCCTCGAAATCACCGGCGCCCTGCAGGCGCGCGAGATGGAAGCGCAGGTCCTCGACAGCATGGACCTCGAGCGCGAGCGCGGCATCACCATCAAGGCGCATCCGGTCCGCCTCAACTACAAGGCAGACGATGGGAAGACGTACGTCCTGAACCTGATCGATACGCCCGGGCACGTCGACTTCGGTTATGAAGTGACGCGATCGCTGTCGGCATGTGAAGGGGCGCTGCTGCTCGTCGACGCCAGCCAGGGCGTTGAGGCGCAGACGCTGGCCAACGCGTATCTCGCCGTCGATCACAACCTCGAGATCATCCCGGTCATCAACAAGATTGATCTGCCGTCGGCGCAGCCGGACGAGGCTCGCCGCCAGATCGAGGAAATCATCGGCCTCGACGGCGACACCGCGATCCTCGCCAGCGCGAAAGAAGGCCGCGGCGTGAAGGAGATCCTCGAAGCGGTGGTCACGCGCATGCCGCCGCCGGAAGGCGATCCGGACGCACCGCTCAAGGCCCTGATCTTCGACTCCTGGTACGACGCCTACCGCGGCGTCGTCGTCGTGGTGCGCGTGCTGGAAGGCACCATTCGCACCGGGACGAAGGTGCGGTTCATGAACGCCGCGCAGGACTACGAGGTCGAACAGCTTGGCGTGTTCACGCCCAAGCCCGTGGTGGTCGAGGCACTCGGCCCTGGCGAAGTCGGCTTCGTCGCCTGCGGCATCAAGCGCGTCGCCGACGCGCAGATCGGCGACACCGTCACCGAAACCGCGCGGCCGACGGCGGCGCCGTTCCCCGGCTTCAAGGAACTGAAGCCAATGGTGTTCGCCGGTCTCTATCCGGTGGAAAGCCATCAGTACTCGGAACTGCGCGAAGCGCTCGAGAAGCTGCGCCTGAACGACGCCGCGTTCTTCTTCGAGCCGGAAACCTCCGTCGCGCTCGGCTTCGGCTTCCGCTGCGGCTTCCTCGGCCTGCTGCACATGGAAATCGTGCAGGAGCGGCTCGAGCGCGAGTTCGACATGGACCTGGTGACGACGGCGCCGGGCGTGTTGTATCGGGTGACGACGACCGACGGCGCGGTGACGGAGATCGACAGTCCGGCCAAGCTGCCGGAGACCGGCTCCATCGACAAGATCGAAGAGCCGATCATCACGGCCACCATTCTCACGCCCTCGGAGTTCGTCGGTGCCATCCTGCAGTTGTGCCAGGACAAGCGCGGCGTGCAGAAGGCGCTGGAGTTCAAGACGTCGGACCGCGTGCTGGTGACCTACGAGCTGCCGTTCAACGAAGTCGTGCTCGACTTCTACGATCGACTGAAGACGATCTCCAAGGGTTACGCCTCGCTCGACTATCACGTCACCGGCTACTGGAACTCGCCGCTCGTGAAGCTCGACATCCTGGTCAACGGCGAAGCCGTCGATGCGCTGTCGATCATCGTCCATCGCGATCGTGCCTATGATCGCGGCCGGCTGCTGGCGTCGAAGATGCGCGAACTGATTCCGCGGCAGATGTTCGAAGTGGCGATTCAGGCGGCCATCGGCAGCCGCATCATCGCGCGTGAGAGCGTCAAGGCGCTGCGCAAGAACGTGCTTGCCAAGTGCTACGGCGGCGACATCTCGCGCAAGCGCAAGCTGCTCGAGAAGCAGAAGGAAGGCAAGAAGCGGATGAAGCGCGTCGGCAAGGTCGACATCCCGCAGGAAGCCTTCCTCGCCGTACTGAAGGTCGGTGATGAGTAGGCAGGAAGCAGGTAGCATGCCCGCCGAGACCTTTCGCAAGTCGACCGCGCGCGAGTATTTCGAGTCGCTCGTCGTGGCGGTGATCCTGGCGCTGTTCGTCAGGACGTTCGGGTTCCAGGCGTTCAAGATCCCGACCGGCTCGATGGAGCCGAACCTGCTCGTCGGCGATCACCTGCTGGTCAACAAGTTCGTGTTCGCGCCGACGGCGTCGGGCGTGGAGCGCACGCTGATGCCGGTCCGCACGGTCGAGCGCGGCGATGTGCTGGTCTTCAAGTTCCCCGAAGATCCCGAGCGCGACTTCATCAAGCGCGTCATCGGCCTGCCGGGTGAAACGCTGGAACTGCGCGGACAGACCATTCACATCAACGGCGTTCCCCTCGTCGAGCCGTACGCGCACTACCAGA
>JADZCY010000420.1 GCA_020851325.1 Acidobacteriota bacterium
GACCTTTTTTATGTTCTCCGCCCTTCAGGCCTCACCGGAGGTGTCGATCGATGCGCTCACCGGCGTCGCCGGTGCGTTCTCGCCGCGCTTCCAGGTGATCGGGCCCTTCGTCCTCGCCGACATCGGCGGCCTGTCGACGTTGTTCGGCAGCCCGCACGATCTCGGTCAGGCGCTGCGCGCGGCGCGGCCCGATTGCCGTGCCATCGCCGTGGCGTCCACGGCATCGGCGGCGTTGCTGCTGGCGGCGGCTCACGACGGCCTGACCATCGCGCTGCCGGGTGAGGAACGCGCGCGTCTGGCGGAGATCTCGCTCGATGTGCTGGCGGCAGTGGCCGAAGCGCGCGTGCCGTCGGTGGAGATGCCGGTGATGCCGGTCACAACGGCGTCTCCCTCCGCAGGTGATGCGCTGGCCGGCACGCTGGGCTGGCGGCATCCCCGCGACACCCACCAGGCGCAGCGCACTCGTCGTCCGCGGGCACGTGTGCCGGTGGCCGGCACGAGCGCGCGGCGTCAGGCGCTGGCGGCGATTCAGCAGACGCTGGCGACGCTTCACCGCTGGGGCATCCACACGCTGGGCGCGCTGGCCGCGCTGCCGGGCGCGGAGGTGCACGAGCGGTTGGGAGAGATCGGCGTCGACTGGCAGCGCCTGGCTCGCGGCGAAGACGATGGGCCGCTGGTGCCGTGGCTGGCGGAGCCGGTGTTCGAAAGCACGCTGGAGCTCGAGTGGCCCATCGAAGGGTTCGAGCCGCTGTCGTTCGTGCTGGCGCGCCTCTTCGAACCGCTGGCCGGACAACTCGAACGCGCCGATCGCGGCGCCACCGCCATCCGCACCGCGCTGCACCTCACCACGCGAGCCGTGCACGTGCGCGTCGTGCCGCTGCCGGCGCCGATGCGCGATCCGAAAACGCTGCGCACGCTGGTGCTGCTGGATCTCGAATCGAATCCCCCGAACGCCGCCATCGATCGCGTGCAGGTGCGCCTCGAGCCGACGCCGGGACGCGTGCTGCAGTGGACGCTCTTC
This sequence comes from Acidobacteriota bacterium, assembly GCA_020851325.1. GTDB lineage: Bacteria > Acidobacteriota > Vicinamibacteria > Vicinamibacterales > UBA2999 > VFZN01. The sequence continues at coordinate 1,022 of JADZCY010000420.1, forward strand.
GAGACGGCGCAGCCGGCGCCCGAGCAGGTGGCCACGCTCATCGCCCGGTTGACGGCGCTGGCGGGCGAGGGCCGTGTCGGATCACCGGCGATCGTCGATTCGTGGAAGCCCGGCGCGTTTGGTCTGGTGCCGTTCCAGCCGCCGGCCGCGGCTGATCTCGATGCGCCGCCACCGGCACCGCAGGTTGCGGCACCGGCGTTGGCGAGCGGCGACTGCGCGCTGGCGCTGCGCCGCTTCCGCCTGCCGATTGCCGTGCGCGTGCGTGTGGACGAAGGCCGCCCCGTCCACGTCATCACCGATCGCCACGGCATCACCGGCGGCGCCATCGTCCAGGCGAGCGGTCCGTGGCGGACGTCGGGGGAGTGGTGGGTGGTGAACCAGTCGGCGACGCACGCGTCCGGTATGGACGCCGATCGCGACGGACATCCAGCGTCCGATGCGGCAGCCCCCACACCATCCGCGGAAGTGCCCGGCGCCTGGGATCGCGATGAATGGGATGTGGCCATGGCCGATGGCACGGTCTATCGCCTGAGTGTCGAGCGCTCCATCGGCCGCTGGATGCTCGACGGGATTTTCGACTAATGACACGCCTCGAGCGAGTGGTCCTGCTCGGGGCGAGAAGGTATTTCGTTCGATGTACGTCGAGTTGCACGCGGCTTCGGCCTTTTCATTCCTGCAGGGCGCCTCGCTGCCCGAAACCCTGGCCGAACGCGCCCGCTCGCTCGGCTACACGGCGATGGCGCTCATCGATCGCGACGGCGTCTACGGCGCGCCGCGTTTCCACAAAGCCGCAACGGCCGTCGGCCTCCGCCCGCTCATCGGCGCCGAACTGACGATCGCCCTGCCCGATCACCACTCCAAGCCCCAAGCCCTTCAAGCCCTTCAAGCCCCAAGCCCTCCAAGCCTTTCCAGCCTCCCAGCCCTCCAGCCCTCCAGCCCTCCAGTCCTCTTCCACTTGTCTCTTCTCGTTGAGTCCACTGAAGGTTGGCGCAACCTGTGCCGCCTCGTGTCGCGCATGAAGCTGCGCGCGCCGAAAGGCGAAGGCGCGCTGTTACTCGACGAACTCGACGGCGCGGTCGGCGGGCTCGTCGCGCTGGTCGGAGAATCGCTGCTGCAGGCGACGCCGCACGGCGCCGCCACCGTGCTCGATCGCCTCATCGGCGCGTTCGGTCGCGGCAACGTTTACGTCGAGTGGCAGCGGCACCTGCAGCGCGAGCAGGAGGATCGCAACGAGATGCTGGCGTGCCTGGCCGACGCGTTTCGCGTGCCGGTGCTGGCCACCGGCGGCGTGCGCTTCTCGACGCCGGCCGAGCGGCCACTCTTCGACGTGCTCACCTGCATTCGCGAACATGTCCCGCTGCGCGATGCCGGACGACGACTCGCGGCCAATGCGGAGCGGTACCTGAAGCCACCGGCGCAGATGGCGCGGCTCTTCGCCGATCGTCCGGCCGCCGTGCACGCCACGCTGGACCTTGCCGATCGCCTGCAGTTCTCGATGACCGATCTCGGCTATCGCTTCCCGCGGTATCCGGTGCCGCCGGGCGAGACGGAGATCTCGTTCCTGCGCCAGATGACCGATGCCGGCGCCCGCGAGCGCTATCGGCCGTATCACGATCGGGCGCGCGCACAGATCACTCGCGAGCTGGATCTCATCGAGCGCCTCGATCTCGCCGGCTACTTCCTCATCGTCTGGGACATCGTCAACTTCTGCCGGCGTGAGGACATCCTCGTGCAGGGGCGCGGCTCGGCGGCCAACAGCGCCGTCTGTTACAGCCTCGGCATCACGGCGGTGGATCCGGTGCAGATGGAGCTGCTCTTCGAGCGCTTTCTCTCGGAGGAGCGCGGCGAATGGCCCGACATCGATCTCGATCTGCCGAGCGGCGATCGGCGCGAGCGCGTCATCCAGCATGTCTACAGCCGCTACGGCGTGCACGGCGCGGCGATGACGGCGAACGTCATCACCTATCGCGGCCGCAGCGCCGCCCGCGAAGTGGGGAAGGCGCTCAGCCTCGACGCCACCGACATCGATCGCCTGGCCAAGGTGATGCACCAGTTCGAGTACGTCGATCCGGACGACTCCATCTCACGCCAGCTCGCCGACGTCGGTCTCTCTCGCGATGATGCGCGGGTGCGGCAGTTCGTCGGGTTGTGGCAGCAGATGCAGGACCTGCCGCGGCACCTGGGGCAGCACTCCGGCGGCATGGTGGTGTGCCAGGACGCGCTGTCGTCGGTGGTGCCGCTCGAAAACGCCAGCATGCCCGGCCGCGTCGTCGTGCAGTGGGACAAGGACGACTGCGCCGAGATGAAGATCATCAAGGTGGATCTGCTCGGCCTCGGCATGATGGCGGTGCTGCAGGATGCGATACGGATAGTGAACAGGCGGGAGGCGGGAGACCCTTCGACTTCGCTCAGGGCAAGCGGGAGGCGGGAGGCGGAGGACGAACGGCTGGGCGAAGCCTCGCCGAAGCGCGAAGCGCAAAGGCGGGAAGCACGATTCGATCTCGCGCACGTGCCGCCGGACGATCCGGCGGTCTACGCGATGCTGTGTGCGGCCGACACGATTGGCGTCTTCCAGGTCGAATCGCGCGCGCAGATGGCGACGCTGCCGCGTATGAAGCCCACCTGTTTCTACGATCTCGTCGTCGAAGTCGCGCTCATCCGCCCCGGCCCCATCGTCGGGCAGATGGTGCATCCGTATCTGAATCGTCGCGCCAGGCTCGAAGACGTTGTCTACGATCACCCGCTGCTCGAGCCGATCCTGAAGCGCACGCTGGGCGTGCCGCTGTTCCAGGAACAGTTGCTGCGCATGGCGATGGCGGTGGCCGGCTTCACCGGTGGCCAGGCGGAAGACCTGCGGCGGGCGATGGGGTTCAAGCGATCCGAGAAGCGCATGAAGCAGCTCGAAGGCCTGCTGCGCGAGGGGATGGCGAAGCACGGCATCACCGGTGCGGTGGCGGATCGCATCGTGCTGTCGATCACCTCGTTTGCGCTCTACGGCTTTCCGGAATCACACGCCGCCAGCTTCGCGCTCATTGCCTACGCCAGCGCGTATCTGAAGGTGCATCATCCGGCGGCGTTCTATACGGCGCTGCTCAACAACCAGCCGATGGGGTTCTATCACCCGGCGACGCTGGTGAAGGACGCGCAGCGGCGCGGCGTGCGCTTCGCGCCCATCGACGTGCAGGTGTCGGATTGGGATTGTCACGTGGAAGAGGACGGCGCGATCAGGTTGGGGCTGCGCTATGTGAATGGGTTGCGGGCGGAGCAGGGGAAGAACGTGGGTGCTCACGGAGGTGTGGACGGGGGTGCTCACGGAGGTGCTCACGGAGGTGCTCACGGAGGTGCTCACGGAGGTGC
>JADZCY010000421.1 GCA_020851325.1 Acidobacteriota bacterium
CCGCGGCCTTCAGGATGTCGAGCACGGCGCCGACGTGCAGTCCGCGCACGGCGTCGGCGACGAATCGTGTGGAGGTGCCGCCGCGCTGTCCCACCGCCATCAGATGGCCGAGCGTGCCGGGCGCGAGCGTCGACACCAGTTGCGAGGTCCGGGCGCGCAGGCGTTCGCCCTCGAGACCCGTTTCTCGCGACAGCGCTTCGGTGATCTGCTGCAGGCTCGACGCGATCGTTTCCACTGCTGCCGCGTCGAGACCGCTTCCGCTGCCGCCATCACTCCCCGCGCCGGTGCCCCCGCCACTACCCGCGCCACCCTGACCTCCACCTCCACCGCCGCTGCCCGTGCCACTGGCGATGCCGTCCGTGGATCCGCTGCCGCGCCCGAGCCGTGCGTTCAGCGCCTGGGCGATCGCTTCCGGCGTCGTCTCGTCGGACGCGGTGCCGGTGGTGCCGGCCAGCGCCGCTTCCGCGAGCGCGATCCAGAGCTGCCGTGCCGTGCCTGATCCCGCCCCGGCCTCGCCGCCCTCGTCGGTGTCGGCCAACGCGAGTTGGTCGAAGTTCACCGGCTCGATGTGCACGTGCGGCCATGTCGGCCGGTCGCCGACGGGCAGCAGGCCGAGCGCGCCGTCCCTGGGGTCGGCCGACAGCCACCGCAGCGCGTCGGCGAGTTCGGGCGGCGTCACGCCGCGGTGCAGCGTCACCGCCGCCAGTTGATGGCCGTGCATGCTTTCGGCCAGACGCCGGAACATGGCGTTGGCGGGATCGGTCGGATGGCCGTCGATCAGCAGTTGCCGCCGGGCGATGCCGATGCCGATCTGCGAGCGTCCATCGAGGACGCGGGCGGCCTGGCGGTTGAGCGCCACCGAGGCTCGTTCGAGCGCCGGATGGCCGGCCGGATACATGCCGTGCTGCTGCACCGCCGCCGAGAGGCTGAGGAGCAGTTCGGTCAGCTCGCGCGACGGGGCCGCGGGAGCTCCGGGTGGGAGACGGTCCACCGGGTGAGCCTAACCCAACTGCTCATGGCACGCATACAATGGAGGGATGATCAGTCGCGTTCCGGTCCGCCCTGCCTTGTTCGTCCTGTGTGCCGCCGCCGGTCTCACCGCCGCCTGCCAGCGGACGCCCGTCACGCCGCCGCCCTCCGCCGACGCGTGGGCCGTCGTCGATGGCCGCGAGATCAAGAAGGACGCCGTCGAGAAGGCGTACCGCCGCACCGCGCAGTTGACGCCGACGCCGTCCGACGAGGAAGCGCTCACCGGCAAGCTGGCCGTGCTCAACGAGTTCATCATCCAGGACATCCTGCTGGCGCGCGCCGGTGCGCTGAAGGTGGAAGTGACCGACGCCGAACTCGACACCGCTTACAACGAGGGCCGCAAGGACATTCCCGAAGAGGCGTTCCAGCAGGAACTGACGCGGCGGAACCTCACGGTGGCCGACATGCGCGACGGCCTGCGGCGCGACCTGATGATTCAGAAGCTGATGGAGCGTGAAGTCTCGGCCAAGGTGGCCGTCTCCGATCAGGAGATCACCGACTTCTTCAACGCCAACCGCGCCCAGTTCGAACGTAACGAAGACGCGTACCACATCGCGCAGATCGTCGTCACGCCGGGGCGGGACACGCAGGTCAACAACCGCAGCGGTGACGATGCGGCGACGCCGCAGCAGGCGGCGCAGAAGGCGCAGATGCTGATGGAGCGGTTGAAGTCGGGCACTTCGTTCGGCGATCTCGCCGCGGACTTCTCGGAAGATCCGCAGACGGCGCCGCGCGGTGGTGACCTCGGCTTCGTGCCGATCTCGGCGCTGAAGCAGGCGCCGGCGCAGTTGCGCGATGCGGTGCTGAAGGCCGAACCGGGTACGGTGACCAACGTCAGCCAGGGCGGCGCACACACGCTGGTGCTGCTGGTGGCGAAGGAAACCGCCGGCCCGCGCGACGCGACCATGCCCGACGTGCGCCAGCGGATCACCGATGAACTGAAGGGCCGCAAGGAACAGCTCCTGCGCGCGGCGTACCTCGGCGCCATCCGCAACGACGCCGTCGTCGTCAATCACCTGGCGAAAAAGGTGATGGACGGTCAGGGCAAGCTGCCGGCGTCGTAGAACGAAACCACGAAGGCTCGAAGGGGCACGAAGGGCGCGAAGGTACGAAGGGCAATCCCAAGCCCTTCAAGCCCCGAGCCTTCCAGTCCCCCAGCCCTCCAGCCTTCCAGCCCTCCAGTCCTCCCACTCAGCCGATGCTGACCAGCGCGTAGCCGCGTTCCTGCGCGCGGGTCACGGCAACGATGCCGGCGGGGACGAAGGTCGCCGGCGCGACGGGGTTGGACGTCAGTTCCTTGTAGACCGCTTCCTGATCGACGCCCGTCTCTTTCGCGATGATGCCCATGTAGGCGCGGGTCGTCAGGTTGCAGACGGCCAGTCGCATGCCTTGCTTTGCCAGGTTCTGGAGGCGCGTCGCGTAGACGTTGGTCGACGGATTCGGGTGCGCCACCTTGTCGTTCGCCGACATGTTGGCGGCGAAGATCTTTCCGTACTTGCTCCAGATCGCTTCGTTGAACGCGAACGGCGCCGAGCCGTGCCGCGCGACGATGATGATGGCGAGGTCGGCGTCGGTGAGTCCGTACGCCTCCTTGTTCATGCGCGCCCAGTTGCCGGCAAAACCGACGGCCTCGCCGAACTTGTCGGCCATCCAGGTATCGAACACCACGCGATGCGCGCGCGGCGCCTGATCGAGCCAGTCGTCCTGCGCGTGCAGCCGCGCCGCGTTCGCGGTCGCCGCGGACGTCTGTGCGGCCGGTGCGACCGGTGACTGAGCGGCGTGCAGCGGCGACACCAGCGCCCCGGCGCCGGCCACGTGTGAGAAGAAGTCACGTCTCAGCATGGGGCGGATTATACGCGCGCCGTACCTCGGCGCGATCCGTGACGACCCGGGAACGAACCCGACGAAAGAACCCGAAACACGAAGCGCACGAAGGACACGAAGAAGGACACACGAAGAACTCATTGGGAACGGCAGGAGAATCTGCCATTCCAGTTCGAACTTCGTGAGTTTCCTTCGTGCCTTCGTGCCCTTCGTGTTGCGTGATCTTTGACGTTGCGTTCGGTGACGGCCCACCGCGGCGTTCGTTCGACGCTCAACCCGAAGTACGGCCGCAGCGACGTGCCGAGGACGGCAATTCACCAATCTGACTTCGCCAAACGAATCACCCGGTCACCCAATC
>JADZCY010000422.1 GCA_020851325.1 Acidobacteriota bacterium
CATCCGTCGCTCGCGCATGACCAATCCGCGGCGTGCCGACCACGAACGGCGCCGCGCTCACCGCCGGCGCCTCCGTCGTCGTCGGCCGCTGCTCCAGCGTCCACTTCGTCCAGCCGCCGTTCAGCACCGCGACGTTGCCGTGTCCGAAGTGATTGAGGATCCACCACAGTCGCGTCGCGTAGATGCCGCCGCGATCGTCGTAGGCGACCACGCGCGTCTCCGGCCCGATGCCGAGGCGTCCCATCAACGCCGTGAACTCCGCCGGGGTCGGCAGGAAGTCCGGCGGCGTCTTCGCGTTGCGGATCCAGTTGTTATCGAGCCACACGGCGCCAGGGATGTGTCCCGCCGCATAGCCCTGCGTCCGCAGATCGACGATGCGGAGGTTGCGATCGGCGGTGTGGGTGGCCAGCCACGCGGTGTCGACGAGCAGGTCCGGGCGTGCGTAACCACCGGCCGTCTGCGCGGTCAGCCAGAGCGAGAGGAAGACGAGCATCGGCAAATTCTAGCCCCACAATGACAGAATGATGGGTGATGAACAGCCGGGTTACGCCCTCGTCCAAGCTCCCCGATATCGGGACGAGCATCTTCGCCGTCATGACGCGCCTGGCCAACGAGCATGGCGCCATCAACTTGTCTCAGGGATTTCCGGACTTCGATTGTGATCCCGCGCTGGTCGACGCGGTGACGCGGGCCATGCAGGCCGGGCACAACCAGTACGCGCCGATGCCGGGCGTGCTGGCGCTGCGCGAGGCGATTGCCGCCAAGGTGACGCAATGTTACGGCGCCGCCTACGATCCGGTCACCGAGGTTGTCATCACCTCCGGCGCCACCGCAGGGTTGTTCGCGACGCTCACCGCGCTGGTGCAGCCGGGTGACGAAGTGATCCTCTTCGAGCCGTGCTACGACTCGTACGTGCCGGTGATTCGCCTGAGCGGCGGCACGCCGGTGTTCGTCAGCCTGCGTTACCCGGACTACGCCGTGGACTGGGACGCGGTTCGCCAGGCGATCACGCCGCGGACGCGCGCGATTCTCGTCAACACGCCGCACAACCCGACCGGCCGCATGTGGACCGCGGACGACATGCGTCAGTTGACCGCGCTCGTCGATGGCACGCGGATCATCGTCATTGGCGACGAGGTGTACGAGCACATCATCTTCGACGGGCGTCAGCACGAAAGTCTGCTGCGCACGCCGGAGCTGCGCGAGCGCGCGGTGGTCATCAGTTCCTTCGGCAAGACGTACCACACCACCGGCTGGAAGGTCGGCTACTGCCTGGCGCCGGCGTCGATCATGGCGGAGGTGGTGCGCGTGCACCAGTTCATCACCTTCACCGTCCACACGCCGTCGCAGTTTGCGTTCGCCGAGATCATGGCGCGCGATCCGGCGGCGACCTCGCTACCGGGTTTCTATCAGGCCAAGCGCGATCGCTTCCTCGCGCTCACGGCCAACACGCCGCTGGTGCCGCTGCCGTGCGAGGGCACGTACTTCCAGTTGATGGATTACTCGGCGATCTCGAAGGACAACGACAAGGCCGTCGCCGAGTGGCTGCTGAAGACGCACGGCGTCGCCGCCATTCCCGTGTCGGCGTTCCTGTATCAGGACACCGGCGGCCCGGTCCTGCGTTTCTGCTTCGCGAAGAAGGACAGCACCCTCGAAGCCGCGGCGGAGCGGCTCAGAGCGCTGTAAAGAAACCACGAAGGCACGAAGGGGCACGAAGCGCACGAAGGTCACAAAGGTATCGCAAAGATCTCTGGCCGTGGATTCGCATGCCCTTTGTGTTCTTCGCGCCCTTCGTGATCAACAAGGCCTCCTTCGTGCCTTCGCGGTGTCTTTTGTTCTACAGAATCCGCCGCAGATACGAATCCATGCCGCGCGATTGGGTCCACTGCTTCGGGTAGCCGAGCGACACCTCTTCGAAGCGCACCTGATCGATCACGCGTGAGGCGCGCAGGTGCAGGTGACCGTAGATCACCGTCTCCACGTTGAAGCGCGTGTGCCAGTCTTCGGTGAGCCGCGTGCCGCACCAGATGCTGAAGCGCGGGATACGCGGCAGCACCGCGAGGTCGCGCCGCAGCGGGAAGTGATTGACGAGGATCAGCCGCGCGTCGGGCGGCAGTGCGGTCAGGCGCGATTCGGCATCGGCAACACGCGCGTGGCACCACTCGGCGCGTGAGGCAAACGGGTTCGGCGCCAGCAGGTCCTCATCGGCTGAGCGCACGCCGGATGCAGCCGCCCACGCGACGGCGTCATCGGGCGACAGGCCATCCGGCGCGAACGTGTAGTCGTAGAGCAGGAAGAGCGGCACGATGATGCGCTCGCCGTCACCGCCGGGCCAGTGCGGATACGGATCCTCCGGCGTCAGCACGGCGCGTCGCCGGCACAGGTCCACCAGGCGTTGATAGTGCGCCACGCCGCGGGCGTCCGCGGCGAGGCTGCGGGGCGTCCACAGTTCGTGATTGCCCGGCACCCAAATCACCTTCGCGAAGCGTTGCGTGAGCGCCACCAGCACGGCGTCCAGTTGCGCCGGCGTGTCGCCGCCGTCGCCGGCAAGAATCAGCCAGTCATCCGGATAGCGCCCAAGCGCGTCGAGCGCGGCGCGGTTCTCCGCGTAGCCGACGTGGATGTCGGCAATCGCCCACAGCTTCACTGCGGCAC
>JADZCY010000423.1 GCA_020851325.1 Acidobacteriota bacterium
CGCGCCGGTGACCTGCACCTGCGGCTGGATGAGCGCCGGTCCGCTGGCGGTGACGGTCACGCCCGGGAGCACGGCGCCGGTGTCGTCCGTGACGGTGCCGTTGATGCGGCCACGGAACTCCTGCGCCTCGAGGGGAAGGGTCCAGAGCAGGGCCAGGCCCAGCCAGACCGCCAAGGGAAGTCTCAGCCTGATCATCGTGCCTCCAAGGTGCGGCGAACCGCACGCACACCACGCACACGAGGAGCCTGAGCGAGTAGAACGTGGCCCTCGAGCCGTGGCGACAAGCCGGACACGCCGTTGCGAGCTCGGCCGCTGCGGTTTGTACTGCGTGGGTTGCGGTGGCGCAATACAGCCTCACGGAGGGAAGGAATACAGGAACGCCAGTCGGTGGCCGCTTCGCGGGCGGTGGGCCTGGCGAGTGGGCGCTGCGCGTGGGTGGCCGCATGCGCGGCGGTGGGTGCCGCGCGTGGGCCCTTCGGCGGAACCGCTGCTTCGCAGCGTTGGCCCAGCGGGAAGGTGGCGACGAGGCGAAATAGAGAATACGGCCGGACCACCGAGGTGATCCGGCCGTGTCCGTGCCGCGTTCCCCACCGCGCGAGAGCGCGGCCCTACGCGAGCGGCGTGGGCGCCCACCCGAAGGGCCTACCGCGCGCCGCGCGGCCTCTTAGAAGTCGTACCGCACGCCGAAGCGGACGATGCGCGGATCGAGGATACCGAGGACCCGCTTGAAGTTCGTGCCGGTGGTCGTCGCGAAGTTGACGATCGTGCCGTTGTTGAGCGCGTTGAACACGTCCACCATGGCCGTGAGACGGCCGTAGCGTCCGAAGGTGAAGCTCTTGTCCGCGCGGAAGTCGAGGATGGACACGGTCGGGGCACGATTCGCCGTTACCTCTTCCATGCGGATCGACTGGCTGCCGTCACCCGGGAAGACGACCGGGTTGTTGCGGCCCCACTGGCGGCCGCTCTGCACCTTCCAGGAGCCCGAGAAGCCGATCTCCCAGGGCATCGTGTAGCGACCGATCGCCTTGTAGTTCCACAGGGTCGAGGTCTCGCGGCCGTCGTCGCCCCAGATCCGCTGGCTCGGGCGCCAGTTGTAGGCCTTGCCCTGCGCCAGCGCGTCGAGCGCGCCGGTGTTGGTGGTGGTGGCATGGAACTGGTCGAGCCAGGTATAGCCGAACGAGGTGAGCAGCATCCACCGGCCGGCGAAGCGGCGGTTGATGGCGAACTCGATGGTCTGGAAGTCGCTGGCGTACGACGGGTCGGTCGGGTTGGTGAACAGCCGCGTCTGCGGCGTCGCCGCCGGGCGATCGAGCAGGGCGAGCGTCTGGTCGTCGCCCGTGCCGCGCACCCCATCGGCGCCGGCGTCCACGTACGAGAACGGAATGGTCATCGCGGCGGCGCGGGTCGGATCGATCTCCACCCACTCGTCGCGCACCTGCTTGTAGACGTACGAGACACGGCCCGACAGGCCACTGACGATTTCCCGCTCGAGGTGCCCCGAGAACTCCTGCGAGTAGGGCCGTCTGATGTCGTCGTCCACGTTCACGGACCCGGCCCCGCCCAGCGTCTGGACGAAGGCACCGAGCTCGGACGGGCCGTCCAGCAGGCGGTTGCGGTTCTGGTCGAGGAAGCGGTACCGGAGCCGCGCGTTGCCGACCGGGTTCTCGAGGTCGGCCAGGGTGTCGGCCGAGTTGAAGTAGAAGCGGCCGTAGTAGCCCTTGACGACCGTCCGGTTGTCACCGGTGAGGTCGTAGGCGAAGCCCGCGCGCGGGGAGACGTTGAACGTCTTCGCGACGTCGCGACCCGCGGAGCTGACCGGGGCGATGAACGCCTGATACCGGGCGTCCTGCCACCCGACCAGCGCGGCATGGCCGTTCGGCGTGAACGACTGATCAGGGAAGCGGTCCACGTAGTGCTCCAGTCGCAGGCCCAGATTGAGGGTCAATCGGCTGGTCATCTTCCAGGTGTCGCTGATGTGGCCGGCGTTGTAGACCACGTCGTTCTGCGAGGTGTTGGGCGAGTTGTACAGCTCCAACTCGTTCACGGCGCCATTGAGGTCGCGGTAGAAAATGTCGCCGCCAGGCTGAGGCCGTGTGTAGAAGCGGCGGTCGCGCTTCCAGTCGTAGCCCACCTTGAAGTCGTGTGAGCCCTTCCAGCCGTCCTTGAAGTACGACAGCGAGGCGTAGAACTGCGGCTTGTAGCGCTTCTGGTCCTGGTAGGTGTCGTGGTAGCCCGAGCGCTGGTTGGTGCCCGTATCGATGCGGCCCGGCTCGACGTTGCTGGCAAAGCCGTACTGGTCGGTCGGCTCCAGCGGGAAGAAGTTCCACCAGTTCCCGGCAATGACGTCGAGGAAGGCATTGCCGCCGAGCACGCTCGTCCACTCGCCCTTGAAGGGATAGTTGCGCGACGCCTGGTAGCGCGCCGCCGACACCGGCACCAGTGGGCCCAGGTCGCGCAGCTCCTGCAGCTTCTCGCGCTTGTTCACGAAGCCGATCAGCTGGTTGTTCCGATTCAGCTGGTACGTGCCTTTGACCGTGAAGGGATTGGTCAGCTTCGAGCGCGCGAGCTCGTCGATGCCCAGTGTGTACTTGTACTGGTCGTTCAGGCGGTAGCTGTAGAAGAACCACGCCTTCTGCTTCCAGAGCGGGCCGCCGACGTTGGCGTTGATGTCGTACTGGCGGTCGATGGGGTTGCCCCGCGTGAGCGCCC
>JADZCY010000424.1 GCA_020851325.1 Acidobacteriota bacterium
CGGCGCTACATCGACCGCTACAACCGCTCCGCCAAGCCGGTACGCTGGACGTATCGGGACCCTACCCGCCGCATCGCCTGATACTTCACGTTCAGTTGATACAGTCCACTAGGACCTAGGACCTAGGACTTAGGACTTAGGACTTAGGACCTAGGACTTAGGACCTAGGACTTAGGTTTACAATTCCGCCATGCGACGAACTCTTGTGCTTGGCGTGTGCCTGTCCGCCCTGGTCGTCTCCGCGCCGATTGCGCAGGGACAGCGGGATCCCGACATCAACTGGAAGATCCGCCGCGAGGCCACCGAGCACTCGCGCGTCATGCAGACGCTGCAGGTGCTCACCGACGTCTACGGTCCGCGCCTGACCGGCTCGCCCAACGCCAAGGCCGCCGGCGAATGGGTGGTGAAGGAAACCACGGCGTGGGGCCTGAAGAACGCGCACCTCGAGCCGTGGGACTTCGGTCATCCCGGCTGGGCCAACGAACGGCTGTCCGTCCACGTCGTCTCGCCGGTGAAGGACGCGCTCGTCGCCGAAGCGCTGGCGTGGACGCCGGGCACTAACGGCGCGGTGACGGCGGAAACGGTGAAGCTCGAACCGCCCGCACGCGCGACGCAGGCGGAACTGACCGCGTTCTTCGACAAGCACCGCGCCGGCGTGAAGGGCCGCATCGTCCTGGTCGGCGCGCCGCAGACGCTGGAGGTCACCATCGTGCCGCCGCAGAAGCGCCGCGAAGACGGCGAAGTGCGCGCGCAGTTCTCGGGCACCGGCGGTGGTGGCCCGGCGTTCCCGACGCCGCCGACGCCGCCCGCGAATGCGCTGACCGCGGCGCAGCTGGCCGAACAGCTCGATCAGTTCCTCGTCGCCGCCGGCGCAGTGGGCCGCGTCAACGACGCCGGCCGCGAGCACGGACAGATCCGCGCCTTCAACAACCGCACCTTCGACGTCGCCAAGGCGGTGCCGACCGTGGTGATGCGCAACGAGGACTACGGCCGCCTGTGGCGCCTCATGACCAGCGGCCGCGCCGTGCAGGTCGAACTGAACATCGTCAATCAGCACTATCCCGAAGGCCGCACGCAGTACAACGTCGTCGCCGAGATCCCCGGCACCGACAAGGCCGCGGAAGTGGTGATGCTCGGCGGCCACCTCGATTCGTGGCACGCCGCCACCGGCGCCACCGACAACGCCATCGGCTGCGCGACGATGATGGAAGCGATCCGCATCCTCAACGCAGTTGGCGTGAAGCCGCGCCGCACGATTCGCCTGGCGCTGTGGACCGGTGAAGAACAGGGCCTGCTTGGATCGCAGGCGTATGTGAAGGAACACTTCGGCACCTTCGAGAACCCGAAGCCGGAGTACGCCAACTTCGCCGGCTACTTCAACATCGACTCGGGCACCGGCCGCGCCCGCGGCATGACGGTGTTCGGTCCGCCGGAAGCCGCGCGCATCCTGAAGGACGCCACCGCCTCGTTCATCGACAACGGCTTCTTCGGCGCCTCGGCCACCACCAGCCGCCGCCGCGGCGGCTCGGATCACACTTCCTTCAACGAAGCCGGCCTGCCCGGCATCGGCGTGCAGCAGGATCCGATCGAATACGGCACGCACACCTGGCACACCAACCTCGACACCTACGAGCGCATCATCGAAGACGACGCGCGTGAAAGCGCGATGGTGATTGCGGCGGCGGTGTACGAACTGGCAATGCGCGATCAGCAGCTGCCGCGGCTGATGAAGGAAACGATGCCGGCGCTCCCCACGCCGTAAGACAGAGGCGGGAGGCGGGAGGCGGGAGGCCCTTCGACTCGCCCCGAACCCAGTTGAGGGGCTTCGCTCAGGGCAGGCGGGAGGCGGGAAGGGCCGGATCAACGAGAGCTTGCCACCTGCCATCTGCTATCTGCTACTTACTACCCGGCTGAAAGATCCGCGGCGCCGAGAAGGTTGACGTCGAGAAGATGTCGTCGATCGACAACTGCGCCTTGTAGAACTCTTCCATCTTCTCCGGCACCCACATCGCGAGTTCGCCGTCGCGACGGAACGTGACGGTCACCTGGGCGCGGACGATGGGATCGGCGGCGATGGTTTCGGTGCGGATGATGACGCCGGTGCTGGGTTCGATCCACAGGCGGCCGGTGAGGGCGAGGTCCTTGCCGCGGAGGGTTTTGATGAGCGTCGGGCGGGTGCGTTCGCGGAACGACAGCCGCTCGACGTAGCGCCCGCCGATCACTTCGTCGCCATCCGGCTTGAACGAAAAGCGTTCGACGACCCGCGGGTGCAGCAGCATCATGCCGAGCATCGGGATGTTGATCGTCCGCTGGACGTTGCCCAGGTCGTGGCGCCGGCTTTCGGCGTGCAGGCCGTCAGCCAGTTCGTAGGCGTTCTCGGCGCCGCCGCGGAACAGCCGCACCAGGCGATCGTCGCGGTCACGCGCGGTATTGCCGTTCACCGATATCACGTCGCGAAACGGCGACCAGCCACGGCCTTCCCCGCCCTGCACCAGCAGATAATCGGCGCTGATGATGATGCGGCGGATCTGCGCGCCGCCCGACATCATGCCGCCGCCCGGGTTGCTGCGCGACAGGTTCGAGCCCGGGTTCACCGGCCGCTCGAGCCACTGCACGTATTCCTCGTCCAGCGCCAGCAGCCAGAACTGCCGCTCGTAGTCGGTGACGTAGCGGCTGGCCCGCTGCAGTAGATCGTCCAGGGCCGGCTGCGCGCGCAGCGCGCTGCCTCCCAGTGACAAGGCGAGAACGGCGACAATCGGCAGGGCGCGCGTCATGGGGAGCACCTTCTGACGCGGATTCTACTCCCGTGCGCCCGGCGCGGCACGATCGCCACGGGCGGGCGGGGCGGTCGCGGTAGGATCGTCGGATCGTGCTCCGCGACCAACTCAAACCCACGCTGCGTCTCGCCGTTCCGGTGATTCTCGCCGAACTCGGCTGGATGGGCATGGGCATCGTCGACACGATCATGGTGGCGCCGCTCGGGCCGGCGGCCATTGCCGCGGCCGGCGTCGGCAACTCGCTCCACCTCGGCTTCGCCATCTTCGGCATGGGACTGCTGCTCGGGCTCGACACGCTGGTGGCGCAGGCCTACGGCGCCGGCCACCTGCCGCTCTGTCGCGCCTGGCTGCGCACGGGTGTGCGTCTCGCGCTGCTGGCGACGCTGCCGCTGATGGCCGTCCTGGCGGTCGTGTGGTCGATGCTGCCGGTGCTCGGGTTCCATCCCGACACGCAGCCGCTGCTGCGCGGCTATCTCGGGATCATGATCTTCAGCACGCCGCTGCTCCTGCTGTATGCGGCGTTCCGGCGATTCCTCCAGAGCATTCATCACGTGCGGCCGGTGATGTTCGCGCTGCTCAGCGCCAACCTGATCAACGCGGTAGCCAACTACGCGCTCATCCACGGCCACTTCGGCGCGCCGGCGCTGGGCGTGCCGGGCGCGGCGCTTGCCACGGTGATCTCGCGCGCCTACATGTGCGGCCTGCTCGGCGCGGTGGCGTGGGCGATCAACCGCCGGCACGTGCGCGAGGAACACCACGCCATGATCGAACGCGGCGAGACCCCCGTTTCCGGACCGCGCACGACCATGAAGCGGTTGATCGAGTTAGGTCTGCCGGCGGCGTCCACGGTGACCGCGGAGGTTGGAGTATTCGCGCTGGCGACGGCGCTGGCCGGCCGGCTGGAACCAGTGTCAACAGCGGCGCATCAGATTGCGCTCAACATCGCGGCGGTGACGTTCATGATTCCGCTCGGCCTGGCGTCGGCGGGTGCCGTGCGCGTCGGTCATGCGGTGGGCGCCGACAATCCGCGCGGGGCGGCCGCCGCCGGGTGGACCGTGATCGCGCTCGGCGTCGCGTTCATGTGCGTGTCGGGCCTGACGTTCGTCCTCGTGCCCGAGCGCTTGATCGCGCTGTTCACCACCAATGCCGACGTGATTCTCCAGGGCAGTAGCCTGCTGTTCATCGGTGCGATCTTCCAGTTGTTCGACGGTCTGCAAGGCGTCGTCACCGGCACGCTGCGCGGGCTTGGCGACACGCGGACGCCGATGTTCACCAACCTGACGGCGCACTGGCTGATTGGTCTGCCGATCGGCTATTCGCTGTGCTTCACCGCCGGCTGGGGCGCGCGCGGATTGTGGTGGGGCCTCTCCGCCGGCCTCATCGTCGCCGCCGTGGTGCTGACGACGGTGTGGAGTCGGCGGGTGACGGAGTATCAGAGGACGGGACGGTTGACGTAGGTGCGGCACGAGGGTGCTACACGGAGGTGCGGCACGGAGGTGCGGCACGGAGGTGCGGC
>JADZCY010000425.1 GCA_020851325.1 Acidobacteriota bacterium
CCAAGCCCTCCAAGCCCCAAGCCCTCCAAGCCCCAAGCCCTCCAAGCCGTTCAAGCCCTCCAAGCCCCCAAGCCGTCCAAGCCCCAACCCGCTCAAGCCCTTCCCAGAGTGTGTATCCTGACTCCATGAGCCGCCCGTGCCGCGGCGTTCGCGTGTCCGCGGCCACTGCGACGGTTCTTGCAGGAGTGCGCGTCATGGCCACACCGAAGAGACCCACCCCGGATCAGGTGGTGCGCGAAGCCGCCGCCATTTATCCCGATACCAACCCCGGTGCGCCGACGGCGGAGGAGATTGCCGCCGAAGCGTATCGCATCTATCTCGATCGCGGCGGCCAGCATGGGCAGGACATGAACGACTGGCTCGAAGCCGAGCGTCGTCTGTCGGCCTCGAAGCGGGCGATCGAATCGGCCGGCGGATCCGGCACGTGGCGCGAGCGCGACGCCGACCGCCGCGCGCATGGGGATGATGATTTGAAAGCCTGATGCGGAAGGGTGCTGAACGGTGCGGAGAGGTGCTGAACGGTGCTGAGAGGTGCTGAGGGGTGCTGACGGGTGCTGCTGCCTGGCGCCGTGCATCCCTGATGCCCCCACCGCGCAGAGCGGTCCTGATGCCCTTCCCGCGCAAAGCGCGGTCCGGTGTCGAAGGCGGCGATGTCAGTCGCCTGAGTCTGCAGGCTTCGGGCGGAAGAGGACGAGGACCTTGCCGACTCGCTGCACCACCGCGGCGCCGGTGCGGGCGCTGATGGCCTCGCCCAGGGCTTCGCGCGCGTCGCGATCGTCGCCACCGATGCGAACCTTGATGAGCTCATGCGCCGTCAAGGCGCGCTCGAGTTCGGCCGCAACTGTGCCGGTGAGGCCGGCGTGGCCAATCTGGACGACGGGCTCGAGCGCGTGGGCGCGGGCTTTGAGGGCGGCGCGTTCACGCGCGGTGAGAGCAGGCGGCACCCCCCGATTGTACCGGTTCGTCCCCTGATTAGGCATGCAGCCAGCCACGACCATGCACGTACGCCGCTTCGACGGCTCGTCCGCGCTCGTCGCCGCGGCCGTCCGTCACGTCCGCGCCTGTGCGGAATGCGCGGTCCGCGCGCGTGGCGAGTTCCTGCTCGTGCTGTCCGGCGGATCGACGCCAAAGCCGGTGTACGAAGCACTGTCGCGCGTGCGCGGGTTTCCGTGGGCGGCGACACACGTGTTTTTCGGCGACGAACGCGTCGTGCCGCCGGCCGATGCCGCCAGCAACTTCCGGATGGTGAACGAGGCGCTGCTCGCGCACGTGCCGATCGATCCCGCACGCATCCACCGCATGGCGGGTGAAGCCGACCCGATGTCGGCGGCAAGTGCCTACGACGCGCTGCTCCGCGCCACGCTCGGCGCCGGCGCGGCCTTCGACCTCACGCTGCTCGGTATGGGTGACGATGGCCACATCGCGTCGATCTTTCCGGGCTCGCCGCTGATTCACGGGGAGGGTGCGGCCTCGGGCTTCGGAGGCCAACGCGCTCTCGCGCCGGGCCACGATCACGCGTTTGCCGCCGCCGTGCGCGCGCCGTCGGGCCAACCACGAATCACGCTGACGCCGGCGGCGCTGCGGCAGTCGCGCGTCACGTCGGTGCTGGTCAGCGGTGCCGGCAAGGCGTCGATGCTCCGCGAGGTGCTGACCGGCCCGGTCGATCCCACGCAGCGTCCGGCACAACTCCTGCGACAGTGGCCCGGCCGCGTCACGTGGTTCGTCGACCGTGACGCCGCGGTGCGGTTGCCGTAAAGGAAACCACGAAGGCACGAAGATCGCTCTTGATCACGAAGGGCGCGAAGAGCACAGAGGGCAGGACACCACGACAGCACGAAGAGCGAACCTTGATTACGAAGGGCGCGAAGCTCTCCAAGGCTGGAAGTCGCCTTTCGTGTCCTTCGCGCCCTCCGTGGTCAACGAGGCACGCTTCGTGTCTTCGTGGTGTCCTTACGGCACGCGCCAGGTGCGGCCGTCTCTTGCGAGGAGCGTCTCGGCTTCCGTCGGGCCCCACGAGCCGGCGGGGTAGTCGAAGAGACCGTCGCGCGGCGTGGTTGTCATCAATTCGAGGATCGGCGCGACAACGTCCCAGCCGGCTTCCACCATGTCGGCACGATGAAACAGCGTCGGGTCGCCGTGCATGCAGTCGTAGAGCAGCGTCTCGTAGCCGGTGGCCGGCGTCGCCGAGAAGTAGTCCGCATAGTCGAACGACATCTCCACCGTGCCCAGTGTGGAGCGCGTGCCGGGAACCTTCGCCTGGAAGTGCAGCGAGATGCCCTCGTCCGGCTGGATGCGGATGATCAGATCGTTCGGCACCATCTCGCCAGGCGCGGTGCCGAACAGCCGCATCGGCGGGCGGCGGAACTGCACCGCGATCTCCGAGACGCGCTTTTCGAGCCGTTTGCCCGTCCGCAGGTAGAACGGCACGTCGGCCCAGCGCCAGTTCTCGATCAGCATCTTCATCGCGACGAACGTCTCGGTGGTGGAATCCGCCGCTACCTTCGGCTCGTCGCGATAGCCGCGCACGTCGTCCGCGCTCTCGGTGCCAGCGGCGTACTGCCCGCGCACGACGCGGCGCCGTACTTCGTCTGGCGAACACAGATGAATGGCGTGCAGCACGCGCACGCGCTCGTCGCGCACATCGTCGGCGCGGAAGGAGATGGGCGGTTCCATTGCCGTCAGCGCCAGCAACTGGAACAGGTGGTTCTGCACCATGTCGCGCAGCGCGCCAGCCTTGTCGTAATAGCCGCCGCGATCCTCGACGCCGACGGTTTCGGCGACGGTGATCTGCACGTGATCGATGTAGCGGCGATTCCAGATCGGCTCGAAGATGCCGTTCGCAAAGCGGAACGCCATCAGGTTCTGCACCGTTTCCTTGCCGAGGTAGTGATCGATCCGGTAGATCTGCCGTTCCTCGAGCACGCCGCGGAGTTGCTGATTGAGTGCCTGCGCCGATGCGAGGTCGTGGCCGAACGGCTTCTCGACAATGACGCGGCGCCAGCGTTCCGGCGAGGGCTCGCGGGTGAGGCCGACCGCGCCGAGGTGCGCGATGATGTCGCTCATCGCATCCGGCGGCGTGGCGAGATAGAAGAGCCGCCCGCGCGGGGTATCACCGTCCCCGTGCTCGACTTCGTCGAGCCGCGCCGACAGCGACTGATAACTGCTTTCGTCGTCCAGCGGCTCGAACGCGTAGACGAGCCGTTCAACGAACCATGCCCAACACTTGTCATCGACTGGCGTCGCCGCGTGTTCGCTGACGTCCTCGCGAACCTTCTGGCGATACTCATCGTCGGACATCGGCTTGCGGCCGACGCCGACGACGGTGAACGCGTCCGGCAGCAGATCGCGCGTCGCCAGGTTGTAGAGCGCCGGCAGCAGCTTCCTCGCCGCCAGGTCACCCGTCGCGCCGAAGATCACCATCGTCGTCGGCGGCGCTGGCGCCGGTGGCGTATCGTCGGCCGGCTTGTCGCTCGGCAGCCCGCACGCGGTCACGACCGCGGCTCCTTCGGCGGTTCGACGTGGCCGCCGAACTTGAAGCGCATCGCCGACAGCAGCTTGTCGGCAAACGGGCTGTCCTGCCGCGAGCGGAAGCGCGCGAACAGCGCCGCCGCCAGCACGTTGACGGGCACGGCTTCTTCGATGGCCGCTTCGATGGTCCAGCGGCCTTCGCCGGAATCCTGCACGACACCGGTGTAGCGCGCGAGTGCCGGATCCTCGGCCAGCGCCGCAGCCGTGAGATCGAGCAGCCACGATCCAACGACGCTGCC
>JADZCY010000426.1 GCA_020851325.1 Acidobacteriota bacterium
CACGTCCGTTAGACCCACCGGCCCAGACGCGGCTGCGCGTCGATGTTCCGGGTGAGACCTATCACGCGGAGCTCATCGCCTGTCAGCGCGCCTGTCCCGTGCACACCGATGCGCGCGGCTACGTCCGTGCGATTGCCGAAGGGAAGTTCGAGCAGGCGTATCTCATCGCCCGCGGACCGAACCCCTTTGCGTCGATCTGCGGGCGCATCTGCGGCGCGCCGTGTGAAGCGGCGTGCCGCCGTGGCAAAGTCCCACGCGTCGATGACGATGGGAGGTTCATCGGCACCGATCGCCCGGTCGCCATTCGCGCGCTGAAGATGTTCGCGTGCTCGCTGCACGGCCCCGAAGCGCGTCCCACTGAAGACGTACTGGCGGCCGCGCGCGACTACGTACCCACCGTCGGCGCCGATGCCGACGAACTGGCGGCGCTGCTGCGCGCGAGCGTCAATGGCCGCATTGCGCCCGCGCACGGCGAGCCGGTGGCCATCATCGGCGCCGGCCCGGCCGGCCTGTCGGCAGCGCATGATCTGGCGCTGCTCGGCTTCCGGCCAGTGGTGTTCGAAAGCGAACCGGTGGCGGCGGGCATGCTGGCGATTGGCGTGCCGGCGTATCGGCTGCCGCGGCGGCTGATCGAACAGGAAGTGGCGGTCATCCAGGCGCTGGGTGTCGACATCCGCTGCGGCGTGATGGTCGGGCGCGACGTCACGTTTGCCGACCTGCGGCGCGACTTCGCGGCGGTGATTGTCGCCGTCGGCGCCAAGTCGTCGCGGTCGATGAGCATCCCCGGCGAACAGGGCCCCGGCGTGTATGGCGGCGTCGACATGCTGCGCGCCGCCGCGCTCGGCGAAACCCTCAACATCGGTCACGACGTCGTCGTCATCGGCGGCGGTAACGTTGCCTACGACGTCGCCCGCACGGTGGTGCGTCAGATTGCCTACGACGCCGCGCGCACGGCAGCGCGGTTGCCCGGCACCTCTCGCGTGCGTCTGGTGTCGCTCGAAGGGCTCGAGGAGATGCCGGCCGACACGATCGAGATCCGCGAAGGCGACGAGGAAGGTGTGGAGCGCCTGAACGGCTGGGGACCGCTCGAGATCACGCGCGCCGCCGATGGCACCGTCGAAGGCGTGGTGATGCGGCGCTGCCTGCGCGTGTATGACGAGGCGCGGCGCTTCGCGCCGGTCTTCGATGACGCGACGCGTGAGACGTTCAAATGCGACACCGTGCTGCTGGCCGTCGGCCAGTCGCCGATCATTTCGTTCCTCGAGCACGGCGGCGAAGACATCGAACTGTCACGACCCGGCTGGCCGAAGGTGGATGCGGCAACCCTGTCGACCAGCGCGCCGGGCGTGTTCGTGGCCGGCGATCTGGCGCACGGCACGCGCCTGCTGATCGACGCCGTCGCGTCAGGCAAGGCGGCGGCGCGATCGGTTTATTCCTACGTCACCGGACACGAACTGCATCGCTCCGCGCTCACCGCGCACCTGCCGCAGCCATCCTATCGTCGAGAACCCGGCTACGAAGCGATCCGCCGGCAGTCGGTGCCGACGCGTGCGCCGGCGGATCGCCTGACGCATCCGGACGTGCCGGTGGAACTGGGCTTCGATGCCGAGCAGGCCGTGCGCGAAGCGTCGCGATGCCTCGACTGCGGCGTGACGCCGGTGTTCGACGGCAACCGCTGCGTGCTGTGCGGCGGCTGCGTCGACGTCTGCCCGACCGCGTGTCTGAAGCTGGTGTCGCTCGACACGGTGGTGCCGACCGCGAACTGCGAGGTGGCGATCGCGCGGACGCTCGGCGACGACCCCGATCTCGCCGGGCACACGGCCATTCTCAAGGACGAAGACCGCTGCATCCGCTGCGCGCTGTGCGTGTTGCGGTGCCCTGTCGACGCCATCGGCATGGAACGCGTGGCGTTTGTCACCGAGTGGAGGATTTCATGACGCTGACGCCAGGCTCGCCCTCCTCACGCCTCGATCCGGAGACTGTGCCGCGGCGCGACATGCTGGGGCTGTTGTCGCTGTGGTCGATGGCGTCGGCGCTGGTCTTCGCCGCCATCGGCATGATGCGGCTGCCGCGCGCGGCGGTGCTGCCGTCGCCGTCGAAGAAGTTCCGCGTCGCGCTGCCAGAGACGCTGCCGGTGGGCGAAGCGTTCGTCCCGCCGGGCCGTTCGGTGGCGCTTTTCCGCGACGCCGATGGCGTGCATGCCGTCTCCACCGTCTGCACGCACCTCGGCTGCATCGTCAAACCGACGACGGCCGGCTTCGAGTGTCCGTGTCACGGCTCGCGGTTCACGAAAGACGGCACCGTCACCGGCGGTCCTGCGCCAGCGCCACTGGCGTGGCTCGAGGTGAGCGTCAGCGGCGGCGCCCTGATGGTGGACGAGTCCGTGCCCGTGCCCTCGGGGACGAAGGTGCAGGTATGAACCCGCCGTCCGACGCGCTGCGGGTGTTCCGCGACAACCTGCGTCGGGTGCCGGCACGCCTGGCGTCAGCGACGTTCAGGAGCGGCGCGCCGACGACGGATCGCACGCGATCGACGTTCGTGTTCGGCAACGTCTTCCTGCACCTGCATTCGGTGCGGACGCATCGCTGGAGCCTGCGCTGGGCGACCACGGCGGGACTCGGCATCGCGACGCTGTCGGCGTTCCTCATCACGCTGGTGACCGGCGTGCTGCTGATGTTCTATTACAAGCCGTATCCCGACGCGGCCTACGTGTCCATGAAAGACATCCACTTCGTGGTGCCGACGGGACGCTTCATCCGCAACATCCATCGCTGGGCGGCGAACGTGATGGTCGTCGCCGTCATCCTGCACATGGCGCGCGCGTTCTACACCGCGGCCTATCGCGCGCCGCGCGAGTTCAACTGGCTGATCGGCATGGGCCTGCTGGTGGTGACGCTCGCCCTGTCGTTCACCGGGTATCTGCTGCCGTGGGATCAGCTGGCCTACTGGGCCATCACCATCG
>JADZCY010000427.1 GCA_020851325.1 Acidobacteriota bacterium
CTGACCAGGGCACGACGGAGGTGTACATCATCGACGTCCTGGCCGGTCACTGCGGCAGCAATCCGGTACCGGCATGGATCGATCAAACCGAAGCGACACGCGCTGGCGGCACGATCGGCCGGTGGATTAGCCGCGGACGATTCTGACAGGGACCGACAGGACCGCCGCTGCGCGGCGGTAAGGGCATCAGGACCGCGCTTCGCGCGGTGGGAGCGACAGGACCGCGGCTTCGCCGCGGTGGGATCATCAGGACCGCGGCTTCGCCGCGGTGGGAGGCAGGAACGGCCCACGCGTCAGCGCGGTGGGGGCAGCGGGATCGAAGCAGCGGTACAAATGAAACGCCGGGGCGCAAACCCCGGCGTTCCTGTTTTCCCTATCGTCCTACCGCGGCGAAGCCGCGGTCCTGCACTCCTACCGCCCGAAGGGCGGTCCCTGAGCGGTCCCAGCTAGAACCGGATGCGCGCGCCGATACCGACCTGGAAGCCGCCAAGGTCGGTCTCGACCGTCGCTCCGTCCACCGTCAGTTCCGCAGTAGCCTTCGTCAGGCGCGCGAAGCCGCCGACGCCCAGGCGCAACGTGTCGGTGGTCATGAACATGTAAGCGAGATCGACGCCGACGTTGTAGCCGGTGGCGTTCTTCTTGAACTCCTGGAACGTCGGCTGCACGACGACGGTGTTGAAGGGCGCGCCCTGCTCGGCCACGGCCACATCGCTGACCAGTTCCTGCTTGACGCGGAAGAACGACGGTCCGCCGTAGACATACATGTCGATTTTGTCATTGAGCGGCACCATGTAGCCAATCTGCAGGTGCGTGGCGTGCTCGTCGCGATCGACGCCGTCGATCTCGTTCGAGAACGAGCGTGGACGGTCGAAGAACAGCGGATGCGGAATGCTGCCGCTCACCTGCGCCGCGGCCGTGGAGCTTTCGGCGTGATACGCCAGCGACACGCCGACGTTGCCGTACACGCGCGCGCCGACCTGGAAGTCGAGGATGCTGTCGGAGTCGAAGGACGAGGTGGTCGTGATCGAGGCCGGTTCGGCGTAGATGGTACGGGTGCGGGCATCGGTGATGTCGGTCGACCCGCTCTCGAGTCCGAACGAGACACCGGCGAACACGCGATCTTCCCAGGCCCGGGACTGCGCCGCCGCCGGCACACTGGTTCCCACCACCATCGCCGCCAGCAGCGCGGCGGGCATCATCTTCTGCATCACGTTTCTGGACTCCGTCAGGTTTGGGGCATCCGGCAGGGGTACCGGCGCCAATTCGAGACGGCAGTGTAGCATGCAGCCCGGCCGGCACCCGGGGCCAGCTCGACTTTCCTTCACAAATATCCGTGTGAACCGTTGGGAAATCCGGGCGACTCGTTTACAATGCCAGAGCGTTTCCCGTCAAATCAGGAGCATTGCACGAATGACGAGCCCGTTCTGGAAAGCCGGCGCTGCGCTGGCAACCGTTGCGACTTTGGCCGCCTGCAGCGGCACCCCCCAGACCCCGACCACGCCTTCCGCCGCTTCGGCCGGTTCCACGGCCGCCGCACCCGATGGCTCGACGTTGAAAGTATCCGCCCCGGTTCCCCTCGCTCCGACCGGCGGCGCACGCGTTGACAGCCGCCGCCCCACGCTGTCGTGGTCCGGTGCCGACGGTACCTACACCAGCGTGGTGCCGTCGTACGAAGTGGAAGTGACCAGCGGCGGCGCCGTCGTCTATTCAGCCATTGTCGAAGGCACCAGCCACCAGGTGGGCGTCGACGCCGCGCTCGACACCGCGTACGCCTGGCGCGTCCGGGCTCGTCAGGAAGCGGCGTTCGGTCCCTGGTCGGCGGCCGCCACCTTCCAGTCGCCGCAGATTACCCAGGGTGTCACCACTGGCTTCCGCACGCCCGACCCGGCGCCCGGCACGCGTCTGCCGCTGCCCGTCGAAACCGGCATCCTCAACGATGAATACAGCCGCAACCGCGGCGATTGGCAGAACTCCTGCCAGGAACACCTCGGCGAACGCGGCTGGATCTGGCTGGACAAGCTGATCGACCGCCTGCGCACGAAGGACCTCCGCTGGGGCTACAACGGCAAGCGCGGCAACCCGAACGATCCGTCGATGGACATCATCGACTACCACTACGGCGCCGGCGCCAGCCAGGGCAGCACGCAGGTCTACATCATCGACGTCCTGCTGCAGCACTGCGGCAACGCGCCGACACCGGCCTGGATTGACCAGACGGCCGCCACGGCCGCGGGCAACACGATCGGCCGCTTCATCTACCCGCGTCCCGGCCGCACGGTTGCGCAATAGCAGCCCTCGGGCGCTGCACGACTCGATCGCCGGATCTCCCCTGGGGGTCCGGCGATTTTTTCATCACCAGATTCGCAGTGCAGTAAATGTCGCAGCCTGAAACGTTCTACAAGAGCTTCTCCGAAAAGAAGCTCACGACCTACGGCAGCGGACGCCGCGGCAAGATCGAACGGCATCGCCTGGCCTTGCTGCACCGCTTCGCGACGGCGCCGGGAGACATGTTCGAGATCGGGCCGGGCCATGGGTCGCTCGCCGAACAGGCGGTGGACGCCGGCTGGAACTACACCGCCGTCGAAGCGAGCCCCATCCTGATCGACGTGCTGCGCAAGAAGGGCCTGAAGGTGCTCGAAGCGTGGACGCCGCCCATGCCCATGGCCGACGCGTCCGCCGACGTCGTCTACGCGGACCAGGTGCTCGAGCACATGAGCGGCATCGACGCCGCGCGGGCCTTCACCACCGAAGCGCTTCGCTCGCTGCGCCCGGGCGGCATCTTCTTCGTCGTCGTCCCGGACTACCTGAAGGAGCGGACGTTCTTCTGGGACGTCGACTACACGCACAACTTCGTGACGACGGAACGGCGCGTCCGGCAACTCTTCAACGACAGCGGCTTCGAGACGCTGCACGTCGAGCGCAGCATCGGCGTCGCCACCGGGCTCGGACGCGACGCGCTGGCGGCGGCGGCACTGCTCGTCAACCTGCCGGGCGTTGACAGCCTGTCGCGACACACCGGGACCGAAGACTTCATCTTCAAGGTGCGCAAGAACCTCTTCGAAACGCTGACCTTCGTCGCCCGCAAGCCGCGCTGATTCCCGCCATGCTTGCCGTGACGATGAGAGGCGCGGCGTGATCGTGCGCGTGCTGCGCTCGACGTGGGTGCGCGTCCTGCTGTCCGCGGCCATTCTCTGGTGGCTGGCGGCGCGGATCGACATGGCCGAAGCGGCGCGGGCCATCGTGTCGATCCGGCTGCCGCATCTGGTCGCGGTGTTGGCGCTCGTCGGGCTCGACCGCGTCATCATGATTCACCGCTGGGTGCTACTGCTGCGCGCCAGTGGCGTGCCGATCACGACGCGCAAGGCGGCGGACATCTTCCTGGTCAGTTCGTTCGTCGGCAGCTTCCTGCCGGCCGGCGTCGGCGCCGACATGGCGCGCGCGTACAGCCTGCGCAGCCACACGCGCCTGCAGACCTCCGCCGAGGCGAACGCCGGCGGCGAAGCGCTGGCCTCGGTGGTCGTCGATCGACTGCTCGGCACGTTGTCGCTGGGTCTGATGGGCGTGGTCGGCCTGCTGGCCTGGACCTCGGACGCGGCCAGCGACTGGCGTGTGGTGGCGATCATCGCGATCCTCGTCTTCGTCAGCGTCGGCGCATTCTGGGCGGACCATGCGGTCAAGGCCGTCCTCGCCGATCGCGCGCACGCCAGCCGGATCGGACGCGCGCTGCTGCGGGTCACCGATGCCGTGAGCCGCTACCGCGGTCGCGGCACCACGCTGGCGGCGGTGTTCTTCTGGTCGGTGGCCATCCAGGTCATCCGCATCGTCGAGGCGTATCTGCTCGGGCTCGGCCTCGGACTCGCCGTGCCGTTCAGCTACTACCTGCTCTTCATGCCGCTCGGCCTGTTGATGCTGCTGCTGCCGATTTCCGTGAGCGGCTTCGGACTGCCGCAGGGCGTGTTCGTCTGGCTGCTCCGCCCGGTGGGCGTGCCGGACCACACCGCGTTCGCGCTCTCGACGCTGATTGTCCTCACCGGCCTCGCCGGCAACATTCCGGGCCTGCTGCTCTGGTTGCGGCAGGACAGGGAAATCCTGTAAAATCTACAACTTACATGGCACAGGTCTACGCGGCGAAGTATCTGGCGAAGGCAGCGCTCAGCGCCCCTCGCGATCTGGTCCGGGCGGCGGTTGCCAAGTACACCCCGCTCCACCCCACCGTTTTCATCTTCCATTGCACGTTTGTCTGTGACGCCCGCTGCGAGATGTGCAGCAACTGGACGCGCGGCAATCGCAAGGAAGACATGACGCTCGAGCAGATCGAGCGCGCCTTCGATTCCAACCTGTGGAAGGACATCGAGAACGCCTCGATCTCCGGCGGCGAACCGACGACGCGCAACGACCTTGTCGATATCGCGCGGGTGATGATCGACAAGTTCCCCAAGCTGCGGAAGCTGACGCTGAACACCACCGGGATCACGCATCACCGCGCCATCCCGATGCTGACGAAGATCGTGCAGATGTGCAACGAGCGCAACGTCATCTTCTCGACGCGCGTCTCGATCGATGGCGTCAACGACATGCACGGCAAGGTGCGCAACGTCAAGAACGCCTTCGAGAAGGCGGGCAAGACGATTGCCGCCATGCAGGAACTGCAGAAGACCTATCGCTTCAACTTCGGCATCTCCTCCACCATCTTCGAGACCAACCTCGACGACGCCGACAACATCCTGGCGTGGGCGAAGAAGGAAAAGCTCGACATCGTCTTCAACATGGTGCGGTTCACCGACGCCATGCTCGGCAACAGCGAACTCGAAGGCAAGCTGCGGCCGATGGGCGAGCAGGAACAGCGCATGCGGAAGTTCTTCCTCGATCGCGTGCGGCAGGATCCGCTGCTCGACGGACAGAACTACATCTACATGCACTACGCCGACATGATCGGTAACGGTTACCACCGCACGGCGCCCTGCCCGTTCATGACGCAGGGCATCATGCTCAACCCGAACGGCGACCTGTTCTTCTGCGAGAACAGCGACATCGTCGGCAACGTGACGAAGGACGATCCGGAAGCGATCTACTTCCGCGAGGCGTCACAGACGCATCGCCGCATGATTCGCGACGAGAAGTGCCCGACGTGCCTGAGCCCGTGCCAGATGAACGTCGCGGCGATCAAGCAGGTGGTGCCCTACGCACGTTTCCTCGTGCGCGCGTCGATGGAAAAGCGTCGGACCGGCGATGGTCCGGCGATGCCGCCGCCAGCATCGCCGCCGGCCGCCCCACAAACACCAGCAGCGTTGTAGTCTCGGCGTCGCGGCAGCAGCCGCTCGCAATCACAGGGCGCGGGAACCCGGTTCTCGCGCCCTGTTTGTCTTTGCCCCGCGCGCGGCGAGTCAAAGGGTTCCTTTCATACAGGAAAGTTTTTCTGTAAGGAATCGCGCGTACACTCCCATTCCGTGAGTGAAAATACGCCGGCGCGACGCGGCCGACCGCCGAAGTACGGGCGCCCGGCCCAACTTCTCACGCTGACCCTGCCCGACGATGTGGTGGCGTGGCTGAAGACACTGCACACCGACCCTGCCTGGGCCATCGTCAAGCTGGCGGAGCGGGCATCGCGCCGCGCCCGCAAGCCGGCGCCACTGGCCGAACTCGTGCCCCTGCCCGAGCGCCGGGCGCTGATCATGGTGAATGCCGAAGCGCTGCGGCAACTGCCCGGCGTGGCGGTGATACCGCTTGCCGATGGCCGCGGCTTCCTGGCGCTCGAGCCGGGGAAGGGCGTGGCCGACCTCGAACTCGCGGTGATCGATCGGCTGGACGCGCCGGGCGTGCCGGCCGGCGAGCGCCAGGTCGTGCAGGCGCTTCGCGATCGGCTTCGCGAGTGGCGTCAGCAAGGCGTCCGCTTCGAATCGCGCGCCATCATCGTCGCGTCCCGCGGGCCCGGCGCGGAGACGCGCGCGGCCCGTTCGCCGGCGAAGGCGCCGGTGCAGCGCCATGCCGTCTGACGCCGACGGCCGCTGGATGACTCGCGCGCTCGTCGCGCTGACCGCGGTGTCGCTGGCGGCCATGGCGCTGGCCGTGTCCGCTCCCGATCGCGCCCTGCTGGTGGCGCTGCAGTACGTCGCCTACACGCTGCCGGGCGTGCTGTTGGTCCGCGCGGCCGCTGGCCCGGGCGCGGGGTGGCTGGCGCCGCTGACGTTCGGGCCGTTCATCGGCTTCGGCGCCAGTTGCCTGTCGCTGCTCGCGCTGTGGACGCTGGGGGCGCGATCAGGATGGCTGCTCGTCGTTCCACCGCTGCTGGTGATGCCGCTGGTTCCGCTGGCGCGGCGCGCGCGCCAGCGCTGGCCGTTTCCGACTACGGTGCACGGCGACCTGCGGGCCA
Source organism: Acidobacteriota bacterium (assembly GCA_020851325.1). Taxonomy (GTDB): domain Bacteria; phylum Acidobacteriota; class Vicinamibacteria; order Vicinamibacterales; family UBA2999; genus VFZN01. Next base: position 6,371 of record JADZCY010000427.1, read on the forward strand.
TCGCGCTCGTGCTGTTCCTGGTGCCGGCCATCGCCGGGCCGCCGCTGGCGCACGTCGGGCAGCAACTCGACGCCGGCAAGGCATACCGCGCCTACTTCACCGCGGACTACGTGTGGCGGCGAGCCGTGGTGGCGGAACTCGCCAAGGGCGACATGTTGCCGGTGAATCCGTTCTTCACCAACGATCCGCTGCATTACTACTGGCTGCCCCATCTGTATTCGGCGGTGGCGTACCGCACCGGCGGCGATCTCGATCATCTGCTGCTGATGAACTCGCTCGTGACGAACGTCGCGTTCGTCGGCTTCCTCTATGGCTTCGCGCGTCTGCTCACCGCCCGGCCGTGGGCAGCGGCGGCGGGCGTCGTCACGGCGATTGCGGCCACCAGCTTCGAAGGCACGTACGCGTTGTGGCAGTACTGGCATGAAGGAGCGCCGTTGTCGCTCGTCCGCTACCTCAACATCGATGCCGTCTCGCGGTGGATGTTGCAGGGCATGCCGATCGACGGCCTGGCACGCGTGCTGTTCTATCAACCGCATCACGCCACCGGTTACGGCCTCGGCTTTCTGGGTGTGCTGGCGGTCACCACGCGCCAGCGCCGGTTCGATCCGCTGGCGTTCGCGGTCGGCGGCACGCTGCTCGGCCTGAGCCTGCTGATGAGTTCGTTCGCCGGGTTGATGTTCACCACGGTCGCCGCGCTCTGGGAAGCCGCGTCGGTGTTGCGGGCGGGCGCGTGGTGGCGCGCGTCGGTGCACTTCGCCGCGGCCGCCCTGCCTCTGGCGCTGGCCGCCGCTCTCGTCACCGCGCTGCACTATGTCGACACGGGCGGCAGCGTCATCAGCGTCGGCCCCAATCGCGTTGCCTTTCATCGCGTGCTGGAGAGCACCGTCCTCAGCTTCGGGCCGATCATCCCGATTGCGCTGCTCGCAAGCTGGGCGCTGTGGGGGGCCCGCGACGCGCGGGGACTGATGTTCGCCGCCCTGGCCATCACGTGCGTCGTCTATTACTTCTACGTCGACATCCGCGACCATCAGGACGTCTACGTCGGTTGGCGTGTCGGGCACCTGTGGTTCATCGCCATGGCCGCCCTGGCGGCGCACGCCTGGACCTGGCTCGCGGAACAGTCACCCGGGCCGCTGCGCACCGGCATCGGCCTGATGCTGGGTGGCTGCGCTCTGGTGGCGCTGCCGACGACCGTCATCGACATCTACAACACGCAGGACGTCTACAACTGGGCGCAAGGGCCGGGCTTCACCTGGACGCTGGTGTTGTCGCCCGACGAGCAGGACGCCCTGCAATGGATTCGCCGCAACACGGCGCCGAACGCCGTCTTCCAACTCGATGCGCTGCAGCGCGGCGTGCAGGGGTGGGCTTACCTCCCCGCGTTTGCCGAACGGCGGATGAGCGTCGGCCTGCCGATCTCCATGGTGCCGATCTACAAGTATCAGCAGGGCGTGCAGGGCATCGGCTGGATCTTCGACACCGCGACCGCCAGTTCGGCACACGACCTCGCGCGAAAGGCGGGCATCGACTATCTGTACATCGGATCGCCCGAGCGCCGACGGCATCCCGGTGCCGAAGCGCGCTTCGACGCGGCCCCGGAATACTTCGAACTGGCGTTTCGCAACGCCGAAGCGTCGATCTATCGCGTGCGCCGATAGCTCGCCGCCGGACACCGAGAAGATTGGCTCACTGCACACGCGGCCGCCACTCGGGCACGCGGTCGTTGCCGCGCCCGCTGGTCAGCACGGTGATGGCGCCGGGCCGCGCGGCGTCGGTGATGGCCAGGTCCCAGTCTTCTCCCGCGTGATGCTCGGGGCTCACCGAGAAGGCCACGTAACGTCCGTCCGGCGAGTACGACGGGTAGTAGACCCACTTGTTCTGATCCGCGATCAACGTGCGGCGCCCCGTTTCGGTGACCGCTTCGAGACGTGACGGCTCGCTGTCGAGATGCACGAACGCCAGTTCCTGGCTGTTCGGCGCAAACGCCGGCCGGCAGGCGCCGCCGCTCGTGCCGACCGATCGGCGGCTGCCGTCGGTGAGATCGATCAACTCGATGCGGAACCCCATGATCAACTGCGCGGCAAACGCGAGATAGCGCCCATCGGGCGACGCCGCCGGCATGATGGCGCGCGAGAAGCCGGAGGTCAGCCGGTCGACACGCTTGTCGTTCAACCAGACGCGATAGATCTCACCGCGGCCGTTGCGTTCACTCGTGAAGAACACGCTGCGGCCATCCACGGCCCAGACGGGATCCTGATCCGGTGCCGGATGATCCGTCAGCCGGACGAGGTTGGATCCGTCCGCGTCCATCACGTAAATGTCGAAGTTGTTGCCGCCGGCGCGGGTCGAGGCAAACGTCAACCGCCGTCCATCGGCCGACCACGACGGATCTTCGTCGTTCCAGTTCCCCGCCGCGCCAACGCGCCGCGTCGCCCGCGTGGCGACATCGATGACGAAGATACGCGTCGGGCCTTCGCGGTCGGACTGGAACACGATCTCGCCCGCCGGCGCCTGCGCCGCAACGGCGACCGCTATTTGCGGCAGAAGGCCATGAGATGCCAGCCCAGCGGTCGCACCCACGATCGCGGCAAGGCGTTGAACGTACCGACGAACAGCGTGTTGAACGCGACGCCCTTCCACCCCTTGTGCAACCGCGACTTCACCGGGAAGCGTTCCGGCACGATGCGGACGTCGGCAAAGGGCGCGAGCAGGCCGCGGTACTCGCCGATGGAAAACTTTCGCAAGCATGGCGCATCCTCGTGTTCGAGTGCCACCTTCATGACCTTCGAGAGGGCGTTCAACCACGAGATGCGGTTGTAGACCATGAAGATGGCGCTGCCGCCGGGCTTCAGCACCCGGTGACATTCGCGGATGAGCTGCGCCGGATCGGCCGTGTACTGTATGACGCCGTGCGCGTAGACATGGTCGAACGAGGCGTCGGGATACGGCAGCGCCTCGCCGTTGGCGACGCGCAGGTCGACCGGCGCGACCCCGTGCAGCGCGAAATTCTGCCGGGCGAGGTCGATGGCCGTCTGCGACAGATCGACGCCGGTGACCTGGGCGCCGCCGCGCGCGAAGCGCACCAGATCCGTACCGATGCCGCAGCCGACTTCGAGCAGCGTCTCTCCGCGAAAGCCGCCGAAATCCACGAGGCGAGGCAGGTAGTGCAGCTTGTCGAAGCGATACTCGTCGAGATCGTCGAAGAACGCGAGCGTGCCGACGGGTTCGTCGGTCATCTCGAGATCGTGGATGCGGTCGTTCCAGTATCGCTGAATCTCGGTGATCACGATCCGCTATCGTACAATGAAGGGCGCGCATGGTGCGTGACCTTCGACGCCTGGCCGACACCCGCTTCGACGTGCTCGTCGTCGGCGCGGGCGTGTATGGCGCAACCATCGCCTGGGACGCGGCCTCGCGCGGGCTGCATGTCGGGATCATCGATCGCGGCGACATCGGTGGCGGCACCTCGTTCAACAACCTCAAGACGCTGCACGGCGGCCTGCGCTCGCTGCAGGCGCTGAACCTCGAGCAGATGCGCCGCTTCATCCGCGAGCGGCGCGCCCTCGCCCGCATCGCGCCGCATCTGGTGCGGCCGCTGCCGTTCATCATCCCGACGACGCGTCATCCGAAGCGCCATGCGCTGCTAATGCGGCTGGCGCTGACGCTCAACGACCTCATCGCGCACGATCGCAACCAGGGCATCCTCGACGCCGATATCCACCTGCCGGCCGGCACGCTGGTGTCGCGGAAGGAAACGCTGCGCCTCAATCCGGCCATCGACGACACCGGCGTCACCGGCGGCGCGATCTGGTTCGACTACCAGATGCTCAACGCCGATCGCATGACGCTGTCGTTCGTGCTGTCGGCGGTGGCGGCCGGCGCCACGGTGGCCAACTACGTCCGCGCCGATCGGCTGATCGTGGAAGATGGCCGCGTCGCGGGCGTCTCCGTCACCGATGGCGCCACGGGCGATACGTTCGCCGTGCGGGCGCGCGCGGTCGTCAACGCCGCCGGGGCGTGGGCACCCGAACTGGTGCGCGAGCTTCCCGGTGGCGGCGCGGTGCCCGCACCGCGCTTGTCACGCGCGATGAACATCGTCGTCTCGCCCACCGCGACCTCGCACGCCTGTGGCGGCTTCGTCGACGGACGCTTCCTGTGCCTCGTGCCGTGGCGCGACGTGTCGATCCTGGGGACGAGCCACGACGTGTTCGACCAGCCCGCTGACGCGCTGGCCTCCCCACGCGAGGCCGTCGAGCAGTTGCTGGCCGAGGGCCGCCGCGCGTTCCCGCGCGCGAAGTTGTCGTGGGACGATGTGCGGCTCGTGCACCGGGGACTGCTGCCGATGGTGAGCGGCGAAGGCGCGCGCGTGCAGCTCCTGCGTGAGACGGCGATCGTGGATCACGCACAGCACGGCACCGCCGGACTCGTATCGGTGCACGGTGTGCGCTACACCACCGCGCGTCACAGCGCGCAGCAGGCCGTGGACGCCGTGTTCCAGCAGTTGGGCCACGCGTCGCCACCCGCCAGCCGCACCGACCGCACGCCGCTTGCCGGCGGCGGCATGTCCAGCGTCGTGGGGCTGAAGCAGGAACTGTTGCGGCGCGACAACCCCGGAGTGCCAGCGGCCATGGTCGAGCGCCTGGTGACGTCGTACGGCACCGACTACAACCGCGTGCTGCAGATCATGCGCGACGAGCCGGCGCTGGCATCGCCCATCGGCCAGCGCTGCGGCGTCTCAGGCGCGGAGATCGTGCACGCGGCGCGGCACGAGATGGCGATGACGCTCTCTGACGCGCTGATCCGCCGCACGGAAGCCGGCTCCGCCGGCCACCCCGGCGCCGACGCCGTGGCCCGCGCCGCGCAGCTCCTGGCCACGGTGCACGGCTGGGACGCGTCCCGCGTCCAGCACGAAATCGACGACGTCGAGGCGTTCTATCGCCTGGAGTAAAGAAACCACGAAGACACGAAGGAAGCACATCGACCGCGAAGAGCGCGAAGATCTCAAAGGGACCGACTCGAAGCGCGCAACCATCACGAAAGACACGCGTTGTCCTTCCCTCTGTGTCCTTCGCGCCCTTCGTGGTCAACGAAGGCCCCTTCGCGCTTTCGTGGTTTCTTTCAGCGCAGGTGCTCTTCGGCCCAGCGCTCGAAGACCATCAGCGGGAACA
>JADZCY010000428.1 GCA_020851325.1 Acidobacteriota bacterium
AGATGGACGAGGCGACGCGCGGCATCGTCACGGTGGAGCGCCGCGGCGAGTACGAGTCGCACTGGCAACTGCGCACGCGCACCGGCGGTCCGGTGGTGGCCGAGTGGACGGCGGAGCTCATCAACGACGTCTCCGGCAAGGTGCTCGGCTGGCGCACGACATCCGAAGCCGACATCGTCAGCGCCGGCAGCGTCACGTTCCGCCCCGCGCCCGCGGGTGATTTCACCGAGGTGCACGTGCACCTGCAGTATTCCGCGCCGCTCGGCTGGCTCGGCACCGCCGCCGCCACGGTTGGCGGTCACAACCCCGGGATGCTCGTGCGCGAAGCCCTGCGCGACATCAAGCGCTATCTCGAACTCGGTCGTCGCGTCACGCTGACGGCGTAATCGGAGGAGATCATTCATGCGAGCCGTTTGCTGGTATGGCAAGGAAGACGTCCGGGGCACGCGCGTGCCCGATCCCACCATCGTCGACGAAGGCGATGCCATCGTCCGCGTCACGCTCACCGCGATCTGCGGATCGGACCTGCACCTCTACGGCGGGTTCATCCCGACGATGAAGAAGGGTGACGTGCTGGGGCATGAGTTCATGGGCGAGGTGGTGGCGGTTGGCAAGGCCGTCACCTCGCTCGCGATTGGCGATCGCGTCGTCGTGCCGTTCACCATCGCGTGCGGCGGCTGCCTGTCGTGCAAGAAGGACTTGTGGGCGCTCTGCGAGAACTCGAACCCGAACAACGAGATGCTCCAGACGCTGTATGGCTCGTCGGGCTCGGGGCTGTTCGGCTACTCGCATCTCTACGGTGGATTCTCCGGCGGGCAGGCGGAGTTCGTGCGCGTGCCGTTTGCCGACGTCGGGCCGTTCAAGGTGCCGGAAGAAGTGAGCGACGAGCAGGCGCTGTTCCTGTCGGACATCTTCCCCACCGGCTACATGGCGGCGGAGAACGCGGACATCCATCCGGGCGCCGTCGTCGCCGTGTGGGGCGCGGGTCCGGTCGGACTCTTCGCGATGAAGTCCGCACGCATGCTTGGCGCCGAGCGCATCATCGCCATCGATCACGTGGCGACCAGGCTGGCGCTGGCGCGGCAGCATGCCGACGCCGAGATCATCGACTTCCTCGCCGAGGACGTTACCGAGCGCTTGCACGACCTCACCGGCGGTCGCGGTCCCGACGCGTGCATCGACGCCGTCGGCCTCGAAGCGCACGGCAGCGGCAGCATCGGCGCCCGCTACGATCGCGCCAAGCAGGTGGCATGGATGGCCACCGATCGTCTCGACGCGCTGCGTCAGGCCATCGGCAGTTGCCGCCCCGGCGGCACCGTCTCCATTCCCGGCGTCTACGGCGGCTATCTCGACAAGGTGCCGATGGGCGCCGCGTTCGCCAAGGGCCTCACGCTCCGCATGGGCCAGACGCACGTGCACCGGTATCTGCAGCCACTGATGGACCGCATCCAGACCGGCGCGATAGATCCGTCGTTCGTCATCAGCCACCGCCTGAGCCTCGACGAAGCGCCAGGCGCGTATGAAACGTTCCGCGACAAGCAGGACGACTGCACGAAAGTCGTGATGAGGCCGTAACAGTGACAGAGAGATAGATAGATCGCGAATCTGGTGAGCTCGTGATCTGGTGAGGTGGCGATCAATCTGAAGATCTGGCGATGCGGCGATCTATCTGCTGATGTGCAGATCTGTCTGGCGACTTGACGGTCGTCAATGGTCGGTTCAGCGACACGCTCCCGCCGCTCCGCTCAAAGGGGCACACAGGGACGAACCGCGCGACCGCCCGATAGATCGACCCTTCACCAGGTAGATCGACAGATCATCAGATCGGTCGATTGATCGCCAGATCACCACATCGAGAGATCGAGAGATTCGCCGTTCTTTACAGGTGGCGGTGGTGGCGGTTCTGGCGGTGGCGGCAAGCCGGGAATCTGTGGATGCCAGGGCCGTGGGCGGAAGGGCACGCCCGGCGCATCGGGCTGCAGTTCCTCCAGCGACACACCGGCCGCGCGAAGCAGCGCATTGCCAACCTGCCGCACCGGGCTGTCGTCACCGGGACCAACGCGCACGACCACATGATAGGTGTCGTTGACGCGCGCTTCGACAAGCCAGACGGTTCCTCCAAGCTCCTCTTCCTTCGGATCTGTCTCCAGGTTCCAGAACCCGGCAGCTTCAAAGGTGGCTCGTGGTGACAACAGTGCGTTCAGCGTCTCACGCCGTCGCTCGAACACTGGACCAGGCGGCAGGCTCCACGTCGGTGCTTCGAGTTTCGTGACGAACAACGAGACAACGCCGTCACGGTGCTCGACGCGCACGGCCACGGGCGCACCGCTGGATTGAAGCCGCAGCAACCGATACGCCTCGATCCGTTCGCCACCGCACATGAGCGACGGCTCACCCATCGCGGTCAAAAACAGGCCGTAATAGATGCGAGCAGCGTCGGTGTACTCCATCCACGGGCGAACCAGCGCCGGTGGAAAGAAGTAATCCGCGCTCTTCGCGTCCGCGCACGCAGCCCGCGCCGCCATCGCGCGGTTTGGCGATGGAATACGCGGCACAGGTTCCGCCGGTACGCCGCATGCACTTGCAGCGACGACCAGCGACAGCAGCGCCGCCACATCGAGCATGCGACGCACGTCAGGAGCGATGGTCTTAGAGCGGGAGTTCACGGCTTCGGCCGGGGGGGCGTCCGTGTAATTGCGTGTAGCAATAAATGAACGCGAAGTACGGCCCTTGCTTCGGCGTAAACGGCTTCGTCTCGCGGAGTTCACCCACGAGCGGCGACGGCGGGCGGGTACGACTCCCACACGTCCTGCGTCGACCAGTCGACCCGGCCGATCCAGCCATGTTCGGGATCGTGAATCAGCTCGCCGCGAACCATGTCATCGCCGTCGATGAAGATGACGGTCTCGTGTTTCGCCGCGATCTCGGCAAAAGGCGTGTGGCGGTGCATGCGCAGATCGCCCAGACGCAGCCGGCCAGCGGCGTCCAGGTGGTTGAAGTCGGCCTGGAGCGTAATCATGATGGCTGCCACCGATCCAGTCTTGGCACGGGGTTTGGCTCCGGCACACTGAGAATCGCATCGAACTGCTGCGGGGTCAAGCCGGATAGGTCGTGGTGATGCGGAGGGCCAGACGAGGGGTGCAGCGATCCGCCGGCTTTCAGAATCTGCTCGACCGTCGTTCGCCTGACTTGGTTGTTGCGACATGAGCGCGCCAGTTCCGCAAACGGGACGTCCGGACCAGTGAACACCGACCACACTCCATCACGGGATAGGCGATCGGCAAGTTCCTGCACTCCCTGAGCACTTCCACACCGCACCACGACCGTGTCGGCGGGGCCAGGTCGTTGGATTGTGCGGATCGACGGGCATCACGTCGCCATCATCCTGGCGGAGGTCGCCAGCGCAGCGAGCGTCGGCGAGCGCGCTCATCGCGTCGCCGCCCATGCATGCCCGTCGCGCCGGATGTCCCCCGTAACCATGGCACTCCCGCCGACGACGATGCCATCGTCGAAGCGCAAGCGTCAACGTGGTTCAATACGCGCTTGACCAGCAGAGACAACAGCTGCTGCGGGAGGTCACGTCTCGCAGATCGGGGGACTTCACCAGATAGATCGACAGATCACCAGATCTGCACATTGATCACCAGATCACCACATCGCGAGATCAACAGATTCGCGTTCTTCCTCAAAAAGCTTGTCCCAGACTGAAGAAAAACCGTCCGCGTGGTTCGCCTGGCCTGCCGTCGAGGACGAAGCCGTAGTCGCCGCGGAGGAGGAACCACGGGGTGCGGACGCGGACGCCGAGGCCGACGGTTTCGCGGATGTCGCTGAAGCGCCAATCGCCGAGCGTCGCGCTGACGCCGCCGATGTCAACGAAGCCGACGCCATCGACGATGTTGATCAGCGGGAAGCGGAGTTCGGCGTTCAGCACCAGCGTGGCGTTGCCACCGGTGGGAATACCGGAGGCGTCGCGCGGGCCCAGCGACGCTTCGCCGAACCCGCGCAGCGTCGTCCCGCCGCCGGCGAAGAAGCGTTCGGTGCGCGGGACCTCGCCGCCAAGGCCGCGCATCAGGCCAAGGCGGGCGCCGGTGGCGAAGACGAAACGCGGTCGCAGGATCTCGTTCGTGAGCCGCTCGCGGCGCTCGGGTGCGAGCGCGAAGTACTTGAAGAACTGGCCGTAGTAGCGGAGGAACGCCTGGTCGGAGCCGAGCCACTCGGGTGAGTACGTGAACGCCTGCGACGCAAACGACCCGCGCGTGGCGTCGAGGATCTCGTCACGCGTTTCGCGCGTGAAGGTGCTGGTGAGCGGCGTTACCGTCACCGTTTCGTCGAGCCCGCCGGCACGATTCGGATCGAAGGTCCGCGCCTGCTCGTAACTGACGCCGTAGTTCCACACGTACGCGCTCCACAGCTTGCGCTCCTGCTGCAGCGACGCGCCGAACCGATCGACGACGAACTCGGCGCTGGTCGCCGTTTCCGGCGTGCGCTCCTGCCGCGCATAGAGCGACGCCAGCGTCTGCAGCGGAATCTGCCGCAGCATCGGCTGGCTGGCATACAGGCGCACCTGCCGTCGGCGGCCATCGTAGCGCGCGCTCACGCCCACCACGCGCGCCTTGCCAAGCGAGTTGTGATTCGAGGCGTCGATGAGTCCGCCGAGGCCGCCGTCGGTGTCGAACGACAACCCGTAGCTCACCTGGAACGGCGGCACCTCGCGCAGGTTGACGCGCGTATCCACCGGCCTCGTGCCCTCCGCGGCTGGCTGTTCGCGATCAGGCGATTCGGATGCGGATGATTCGGATAGCGACGACTCCGACGCGTCCGGTGCGAGCGTCGGCTCAGCCGACGGGTCCGGCTCCGCCGACTCGCGCAGGATCTCCACCGATGAATAGGCGCCGGTCTGATACAGACTGCGCCGCGATCGCCCCACGGCGGCCAGGTCCAGCGTTTCGCCCT
>JADZCY010000429.1 GCA_020851325.1 Acidobacteriota bacterium
ACACTGGAACGAACAGGACACGGCAGCGGCGACGCATCGGGAAGTGTTTCGGACTGCTCCTGTCACTCGCGGTCGTTGCCGCCTGCGGCGGCGGCGAGTCGCCCACGGCGCCGACGCCCGTCACGCCGACTCCACCGCCGGCCAGTGTGACGGTGACCGCGCGAGCGTCCAGCGGGCTGCAGGCGGCGACGGTCTTCGCCTTCTCGGCGCAGACGACGAACCTGACGGCGGGCGCGGTGACGTATCGCTGGGACTTCGGCGACGGCGCCACCTCGACGGACGCGGCGCCGACTCGAGTGTTTTCGACGGCCGGCCGCTACACCGTGGTGCTCACGGCCAGCGATGGCCGGCAGTCGGCGCGCGCCGAAACCGTGGTGACGGTGCACGCGCTGACCGGCGGCTGGATCAGCTCGACGGGCCGGACCACCATGCAGCTGACCCAATCCGGAACTGCCGTCACCGGGACGGTGTCACTGACCGCCTCGGTCGAGGGCAACGCGTTCCCGAACTGCCCGATCTCGGGCTCCGTGCGTGCGGATGCGCCGGTGGTGGTGCTCATCCGGCCGGTCTGCCGGCACGCCACACTGAACCTGCAGCTGGTGCAGGGTGAGTTCCGGATGGATCTCGATGCCGAAGGGCAGGCGCTCTCCGGAACGATCACGGAGCCGGCGCCCTACGGCACGAACCCCGCCAACTTCCGCCGACAGTGATGTCGCACCGTCCGGCCACCGACGCGCTGGGCGCGCACCCGCGCTGTACGTTCCACGGGCTGAACGGTGGGCGTTCGGCGTCCCGTGCGCAAGGCGACAAAGGAGTGGACCATAATCGCCGCGGTCCCCCATGGCTGCCGATACCCCGCCGCGTGGTCCAGACGTCCTGAACGGCTGGAAGGAGATCGCCTCGTATCTGAAGCGGAGTTCGCGCTCGGTGCAGCGGTGGGAGCGGGATCTCGACCTGCCGATCCGGCGGATCCCGACACCGGATGGCGGCGCGATCGTCTATGCCCTCGTCGCCGACCTCGAAGCGTGGCGCCAGCGGCAATCGGACGCGTTCGAGACGCAGGAGCCTGCCGCTCAGGACGCTGACGCGAGCGCGACCTCTGCATCCGAGGAGATTCCAGCGCTGGCCGCTGCGAAACCGTTGGCCGCACCCTGGTGGGAGCGGCCAATCCCTCTGTGGGCGGCCATTGCGGCGACGGCCGTGGTCGCCCTCGCGGTCCTGGCCATCACTACCGTCGTCGGCTACCCACTCGGCGGTCGGCCCGCCACGTGGGAGTTCGACGGCCACCAGATGACGGCGTACTCAACCGGCGGGCGACGGCTGTGGTCGCACGACTTCAACCGGACGGTGAGCACGCCGATGACGTTCAATCGCAGCAACGGCTTCGTCGGCGATGCCAACGGCGACGGCGCCGCCGACCTGATCGTGCCGGTGCGGTATACCTCCTCGCAACTGCTGACCACCGAGGAAAGCGACGCGGTCGTCGCCTTCGACGCCGACGGCCGCACGTTGTGGTCGGTGCAGCCCGACATCACGCTCACGGCCGGCGACGAGACATTCGACGGCCCGTGGAACGTCTACGACATCGTGAGCGGCCAGAGCCCGCGCGGGCCGCGGGTCTGGATCGCGTTCAACCATCACACGTGGTGGCCCGGCTTCGTTCTGGAGGTCACACCGGCGGGCGACGCCACCGTTCTGATGGTGCAGGCGGCCCGGATCCATTCCCTCACGCATTGGCCCCGGCCGGAACGTCCCCTGCTGATCGCGGGTGGCGACCTGCGAGACGCGAATGGCCCGCAGGCCGGCGCGATCGTCGTTGAACTCTCGGCACCACCAGTCAGGTGGCCGGGCGAGGGTGCCCTCTCCCTCACCTGCGCGGACTGCCCGCAGGGACAGCCGGCATCCGTGCTGCTCTTCCCGACCTCGGAAGTGACGCGCGCGTTGTTGAGGCCGACCGGCTGGGTCACGCGCGGCAAGATCGAAGAGGACGGGCTTCGACTCGACGTGAACGACGGCTTTGGCTTCGGCACCATCGTCACGCTGACCGCGGACTTCGCGGTTGCGGGCTACGAACGGACGGACCGCTATTGGTATGTCCACCGGCAACTGGAACAGCAGGGCCTCGTCGATCATCAGGCGGGCGACTGTCCGGATCTGCAAGGACCGATGGACGTTCAACAATGGCGTCCGGATTCGGGATGGCAGCGTCAGGGCGTCGGCCTGAAGATCTCGAGACCGCCGCGAGCCGACTGACCGTCCAAAGCGGCCGCGACATCTGACGACACGGCGGTGATGTCGTTCCTTGTCGAGCGTGATCCGGTGAGGCGCCCGGTATCGTGCGGGCATGGTCTCGACCGCGCAACCGCGGCTCTCCCATTTTCACGGCGGCATCCTCGTCTTCGCGCTGCTGTGCCTGCAACTGGCGCGACCGTCGGTCGCATGGGCGCAGTTCGTCGACCCGTCATTCGCCGCGCCCATCCAGGGCGCCAGCGCGCTGGCGATGCAGCCGGACGGCCGGCTCATCGTCGGCGGCGTCACCGCGATTAACGGAACGAACGTGACCACCCGGGTGGTGCGACTGCTGGCCAGCGGCGCGGTCGATCCGACGTTCAATGCGCCCGTCACCGGCGGCACCTTCGCCGTCAGCTCCGTGGCCGTCGACGGGGCCGGGCGCGTGCTGGTCGGGGGCAGCTTCACGGTCGCCGGCGTTGGTTTGCGATTGGCGCGACTGCTGCCCGACGGCACGATCGACCCGACGTTCACGCCGGTTGTGCCGGGTCCGCGCGTGACGCACGACCTGGCCGCATCCGCCGTCCAGGTGTCGGGGCCGTCAAGCGTGGTCGTGCAACCGGATGGGCGCATCCTCTATTTTGATTTCAGTCTTCGCCGGCTCAATGCGGACGGCACCAACGATCCGACCTTCACCGCGTTTGCCGGCACCAATGTCAGTGTGCGAACGGCGAGAGTCCTGGCGGACGGCAGAATTCTGGTCGGCGGCTCTTTCCCGCTGAATGGGTCGACGCGCAATCTGGCGCGGCTGATGAGCGACGGGACACTGGACCCGACGTTCGATGTCACCACGCCGCTCACGCCGCTGTCGACAATCGCGACGATCGCGGTGCGGCCGGACGGCCGCATCCTCGCCGCGGGCGGCTTTATCTCCAGCCTTGGCTACCCCATCCGCCAGTTCAGCGCCGACGGCGTGCTCGATCCCACGTTCAACGCTGTCGCCATTGGTTCCTCGACGATCGATCAGTTGTTGCTCGAGCCTGATGGCAGTGTTCTCGTGGCGGGCTGGTTCGACAGGATCAACGGACAGTCGATCAGCGGGATCGCGCGTCTGGATGCGGTGGGTACGCTTGACTCCACCTTCGTGCCCTATCCGTCCGTTGCTGTGTCGGCAGCACTGGCAAGGTTGGACGATGGACGCATCTACGTCGCTGGCCAACTGGGAAGCGGCCCGTCGGTGGTGCGGCTGTTTCCATCGGCGATCACGCCGACGCCGCCGGGCCCGCCGACGCTCACGGCCGCGCAGGTCGTGTCGAATCCGGTGCGGTTCACCTGGACCCCGGGCGTTGGTGCTCCGCCGGCCAGCTATGAACTGCAGGTCGGCTCCGTGCCGGGCGCGTCGGATGTGGGCATCTTTCCGATGGGACTGGCGACCGCCATTGAAGCCGCGGCGCCGCCAATGGTCCGGCTCTACCTGCGAGTGATGGCGCGAAACGCACAAGGCAGCGCCGTCTCCAACGAAGTCACGTTCATCCTCGGTGGCGTCTCGGCACCCAACCCGCCGGTGCTGACCGCGACGCAGGTCACGGTCAATCCCATCACGCTTTCGTGGGGCGCGGTCCGCGGTCCCTCACCGCAGAGTTACACGCTCGTCGCCGGGTCTGCGAGTGGCCAGTCGGATCTCGGTGTCTTTCCGATGGGGCTGGCAACCTCAATCACCGCCAACGCCCCCGTCGGCCTGCCCGTCTTCGTGCGCATGATCGGCGCGAACACCGGCGGCTCAGCGGCGTCGAACGAGATCACGTTCACGGTGTCGCCTCCGCAAATGCCGCCGGCGCCGGTGCTGCAGCCAGCCGGTGGCACCGGCAACACGGTGACGTTGTCGTGGTCCGGATCACCGGGATCGACGTACATCGTGATCGCGCGTCTGGTGGCGGGTGGACCGATCATCGCCAGCCTGCCGGTTGCGGCGACCTCAACCTCGGTGCCGAACGTGCCCAATGGTACCTACGTGGTGTCGGTTGTCGCGGTGCGAGCGGGACTGACGAGTCCCGAGTCCAACAGCATGCCGGTGGTGGTCCCGCGATCTTCCGGACCGCGAAGTCGGCCCGGCCAGTAGCGCGCGTCGCGTTGTGTGGTGACGCACTGGGGTCGCAAAGCCGCGACCGCGCGCGATTCACACGCGGCTACGCGTGATCGGCGGAGCGCTGGAGGTCCATCGCGACACGCGGGCGAGCGTGCACCGCGATGTCACCGTCGCTGGCGCCGAGATGCTGCACCGCACCCCACGCCAGGCCGCGGAGCGGCGCCGTCGCCAGCCCCGCGATGTCCAGCGTCGCGATGGCGTCGGCCACGGTGTCGATGGCCATCGCCCTCGCCCGGCCCACGCCAGCGACGACGGCAAACGTTGGCTTCCCCGCCCGTGCGTCCTTGCCGGCAGTCTTGCCCAACGCGCTCGTCGAACCTTCGATGTCGAGAATGTCGTCGGCGATCTGGAAGGCGATGCCGACACGCTCCGCGAACATCGTCAACGCCTCGACCTGTCGATCCGAACCGCCCGCCAGGATCGCGCCGCCGGCCGCCGCGGCCCTGAACAGGCAGCCCGTCTTGCGCCGGTGCAACTCCCACACATCGAACAGGCTCGGCGCCGTGGTCGCCGCCGCCGTGCCGGTGAGCGCAAGATCGATCGCCTGCCCGCCAGCCATGCCGCGCACGCCGACGGCTTCCGTGAAGACGGACACCGCGCGCAGCCGGCGCGACATCATCTCGCGATCGCAGCCACCGTCTGACACGCTTGCCAGCAGCGCGAAGGCCTCGACCAGCAGCGCATCGCCGGCGAGAATGGCCAACCCCTCGCCGTATCGCACGTGCACCGCAGGCTGCCCGCGCCGCATCGCATCGTCATCCATCGCCGGCAGATCGTCGTGCACGAGCGACTGGGTGTGGATCAACTCGGCGGCGCACGCCGCCGGCATGGCCAGGCGTCGAGCCGCTTCGGCCGACAGTCCCAGACATGGCGACGCGCTCGCGACGGCTTCGGCCGACGCCAGCGCCAGCAGCGGCCGCAGGCGCTTGCCGCGCGAACCGACGGCGTAGCGGATCGCGTCGGCGATCACGTCGGGACATGCTGGCGGCACCGGCAGCCAGGCGTCGAGCGCACGCTCGATCTCGCAGCGGCGCAGTTCGACGAACTCGGCGAAGGTTTCAGTCGAGGTCACGGTTCCTGCCCGCGGCGCGGTCGAGCCGACCGGCGTTGCACGCGCGCACCGCCACGCGGGCGATCGGCGTCTCACTCACGTGATGGATCTCTGCATCGTCGGCGGCGGCCTGGCCGGAAGCCTGGCGGCGTGGCGCTATCGTCAGGCGCGTCCCGGCCGGCGCGTCTGCCTGATCGAGGCCGGCGACACACTGGGCGGCAACCACACGTGGTCGTTCCACGCCAGCGACCTGAGCCCGGCGGCGCGGCAATGGCTGGCGCCGTTGATCGCGGCGCGCTGGCCGCGGCATCGCGTGCGCTTCGCCGCCTACGCCCGCACGCTGGAGGCGGAATACTGCACCGTCACGGCGGCGCAACTCCACACGGTGATCAGCGGCGCGCTCGGGACGGATGTGCTCGTCGGTACGGGCGCAACAGATGTGTCGCCAACCTCGGTCCGCCTGAGCGATGGCCGCACGGTGCAGGCGCATGTCGTCATTGACGCGCGCGGCGCCACGGACGGTCCCACGAAAATGGGATGGCAGGTGTTTCTCGGCCTCGAACTGGAATGCGCACGCCCGCACGGCGTCGACGCGCCGATGCTGATGGACGCCACCGTGCCACAGCTCGGCGGGTTCCGGTTCATGTACGTGCTGCCGTTCAGCTCGACGCGACTGCTGGTGGAAGACACCTGTTACGCCGACGATCCGCGGATCGACATTGCCGCGGCCGAGTCCACGATTGCCGCCTACACGCGCGCACAAGGATGGGCCGTCGCACACGAGGTTCGACGTGAACGTGGCGCGCTGCCGATTCCGCTCGGCGGCCGCATCGACGACTTCTGGACGTCAGCCGTGCCGCGGCTCGGCGTCCGCGGCGGCTTCTTCCACCCGACAACCGGTTTCTCGCTGCCGGATGCGGTGGCGACCGCCGAGGCCATCGCCGCGATCGATCTGTTGACGACGGACCGCGTGTATGCCGAGCTGCGGCGGATGGCCACCGAGCGCTGGCGCGCGCGTGCGTTCTTTCGCCTGCTGAATCGCTGGCTGTTCCGCGCCGCCAGGCCGGACGCTCGCGCGGATCTGCTGGCGCACTTCTACAGCAGGCCCGAGTCGACGATCGCGCGCTTCTATGCAGGGCAACTGTCGTGGAGCGATTGCGTGCGCCTGCTGGCCGGACGCCCACCCATCCCGATCAGTAGCGCGCTGCGGCATCTGCGCGAGTAGTTCGAACGCGACTCGACGGGATCCGACGCGCGATCACGGGCGTCTGAACGGGCGTGCCGGACGCACCGGTTGTCATCATCGGCAGCGGCTTCGGCGGCCTGGCTCTGGCGATCCGCCTGCAGGCCGCGGGCGTTCGCACGCTGCTGCTCGACGGTCGCGACCAACCGGGCGGCCGCGCTGGAGTATTCAAGGACGCCGGCTTCACCTTCGACGCCGGCCCGACGGTGATCACCGCGCCACCGTGTCTCGAAGAACTCTTCGACGTCGCCGGCGAACGCCTTGCCGATCACGTCGACCTGCTGCCGGTCATGCCCTTCTATCGTCTGTTCTGGGAAGACGGCGACTCGTTCGACTATTCGAACGACCTCGACGATGTGCGGCGGCAGATCGCGGCGCGACGCCCGGAGGACGTTGACGGCTATCGACGGTTCCTCACCTACGCGCAATCCGTGTTCGACGAGGGCTACACCAGACTCGCGCATGAGCCTTTCCTCGACATCTGGAGCATGGTGCGGGCCGCGCCGCAACTGGTGAAGCTGCAGGCCTATCGTAGTGTCTACGACATCGTCGGACGCTACATCCGCGACGAGCACCTGCGCCAGGCGTTCAGCTTTCACTCGCTGCTGGTCGGTGGCAATCCGTTCACGACTTCGTCGATCTACACGCTGATCCACGTGCTCGAACGCACGTGGGGCGTCACCTTTCCGCGCGGCGGCACCGGAGCGCTCGTCCGCGCACTCGTTGCGCTGTATGAACGTCTCGGCGGCACGCTGCGGCTGTCGACGCCGGTGGAACGCATCCTGGTCGACAACGGCGCCGTGACGGGCGTGCAGGTCGGCGACGGCAGCATCATCCCCGCCGCCGCCGTGGCGAGCAACGCCGATGTCGTGCACACGTACCGCGCCCTGCTCGGTCACGATCCGCATGGACGCGACGTCGCCGGCGCGCTCGAGCGCCAGCGCTTCAGCATGTCGCTGTTCCTCATCTATTTCGGGACAAAGCGCCAGCATCCGCACCTGGCGCATCACAACGTCATCTTCGGACCGCGCTACCGCGAACTGCTGCGCGACATCTTCGACCACGGCACGCTCGCCGACGACTTCTCGCTGTATCTCCACGCGCCGACGCGCACCGACGCGACGCTGGCACCGGAGGGGTGTGAAGCCTTCTACGTGCTCGCGCCGGTGCCGCATCTGGGCCATGCGAATCCGGTGGACTGGGCGACTGAAGGACGGCGCTACGCGGATCGCATTCTCGACGCGCTCGAAGCGCGCTACATTCCCTCGCTGCGTCGGGATCTGGTCACCGAGCGCATCTTCACGCCCATCGATTTTCGGCAACAACTCAACGCGCACCTCGGCTCGGCGTTCTCGCTCGAGCCGCTGCTGACGCAGAGCGCGTGGTTCCGCGTCCACAACCGCGACGGGCGGCTTCGCGGGTTGTACTTCGTCGGCGCCGGCACGCATCCCGGCGCCGGCGTTCCCGGCGTCGTCAACTCGGCAAAGGCGACAGCGGCGCTGATGATCGGCGATCTGCGCGCGAGGCGCTGTGCCTGATCTTCACGACGTGCATGCGGACATTCCCGCCGCATCGCGATCGGCGGCGATCCGTCGCGGCTCCCGCAGCTTTGCGCTGGCAGCGCGGCTATTCGATCCACAGACACGGGCGCTGGTCTGGGATCTCTACACGTGGTGCCGCCACTGCGACGATGTCATCGACGGACAGGCGTATGGTCATGCGTCGTCACCAGCGGCCGATGCGGCAACGGCGCTCGACGAACTGCGACGCTCCAGTGAAGCAGCACTTCGCGGCGTGGCGGCGCCGGGCACGCCCTTCGGTGCGCTCGCCCGCGTGGCTGATGCCACTCACCTGCCGCCGATCATCGTCTTCGATCACCTCGACGGCTTTGCCATGGACGTAGCGCACACGCGATGCGCGACGTTCGACGACACTCTCGAATACGCGTATCACGTCGCCGGCGCGGTCGGGCTCATGATGGCGTGGGTGATGGGTGCACGCAATCGCGAGGCGCTGTATCGCGCATCGGATCTCGGCATTGCCTTTCAACTGAGCAACATCGCGCGTGATGTCGGCGATGATGCACGGGTCGGGCGCGTGTATCTTCCGGCCGACTGGCTGGATGAAGCGGGCGCGGCGATCGAACCCGGAGCCGCGATCGACGAGGCCTCGGCGTCGGCGGTGGCGCCCGTGGTGGCGCGGCTCGTCCGTGAAGCCGAACGATATTACGACTCGGCGTGGTATGGCCTGCGCTACTTGCCTCTGCGGTCGGCCTGGGCCGTGACAACGGCGCGCGTCGTCTATCGACGCATCGGCAGGAAGACAGTGGCCCGCGGGCGACACGCGTGGACCTCACGCACGGTGGTGAACCGCGCGTTCAAGGGATCCAGCGTGCTGCTCGGCGGCCTGCAATCCCTGTGGCTCGTGCGCGGACCGCGATTCGCGTCGCCGCCCCGCACCGGCCTCTACACGCCGGCCACGATCGAACTGTTGCGGTGAGACAAAAGACGATGACGGCACTGTTGTTCATCGGCGTGATGCTGGCGGCGCTGGTCGCGATGGAAGGCGTGGCGTATCTGAC
>JADZCY010000430.1 GCA_020851325.1 Acidobacteriota bacterium
TCGAGCGAGACGATCTGCGGGAAGCGTTCGACGAAGCCGACGTCCACCATGAACCACACCGGCTTGCTCGGCCGGCTGGTCTCGTCGAAATACTTGTGTCCGTTCTTCCACGCGAAGTGGTCGGGATACCCGGCGCGCGCAATGCGGCCGAGGCCGGTGAGGCCGGACGGGTCCGCGTTCGAGGCGTAGAAGAGCACGCCGTCGCCTTCCTGCATGTCGTCGCGCATGAAGTTGCGCGCCTGGTAGTTGCGCACGCCCTCCCAGCTCGTCACGCCGTCACGTTGCAGGTCGTCGATGTCGTACGACGAGGGTTCACACTTCATCAGCCAGTAGCGGCGCGCCATCGGTCTCCTCGGGAAAGAGGGAATTGTAGGATCATCGATGGATGTCGCACCACACGGAGTCCTGCTGATGGCGGCCGCAACCGATCTGGCCGTGTCGCGCGTCGGCGACGAGACGGCCCCGCACGCACTGGTGATGCTGCACGGCATCTACGGGCGCGGGCGCAACTGGCAGGGCATCGCGCGCACGATTGTCGCCGCGCAGCCATCGATCGCGTGCTGGCTGGTGGACCTGCCGTATCACGGCGATTCCGGCCCCTCGCGTCATGGCAACACCGTTCGCGGTCTCGCCGCTGACGTCGTCGAATGGATGGACGGCGCCGGCGTCACGCCCGCCGTGGTGCTGGGGCATTCCTACGGCGGCAAGGTGGCCATGGCGATCGCCGAGACGAAAGCAGACCAGCCGCTGCAGACGTGGGTGATCGACTCGACGCCGGAGGTGAAGCCGCCGTCCGGCAGCGCGTGGCAGATGCTGCAGGTGGTGCGGGGCTTGCCGTCGACGTTTTCCTCGCGGATGGAGGCGCAGGAGGCGTTGATGGGCGCTGGCTACGACCTGGCCGTGGCGCAGTGGATGACGACGAACCTCGAGCGTGAGGGCGAGACGTTCCGCTGGCGGCTCGACTTCGATGTGATGGAGCAGCTGCTGAACGACTTCTTCGTGACGGACATGTGGCGCGTCGTCGAGTCGCCGTCGCCACTCCACGACCTGCACATCCTGAAGGCAACGAAGTCCAGCGCCATCACCGACGCGGCGGTGGCGCGCATCGAGGCTGCATCAGGCCCACGCGTGCACCTGCACTTCGGCGAGGGCGGCCATTGGATCCACGCCGAACGCCCCGACCTCGTCTGCGCGTTGCTGCTGGAGCATCTGCCATTCACTACAATCGAAGAGTGACTCCTCCAGTTCTCGTACACGTAGCCTCATCCGTTCGCCTCGCGGTCGTCGGTGTCGTCCTGCTCATCACCGCCGCGTGCGCCGACGTGCCGTTGACGGTGTCGACCATTCAGCTCGGCCGGCAGTTGAGCGCCGACAACCGTGTCGGCCAGCACACCACCGTGTTCAAGCCGGACGACACCATCTACGTGTCGATCCTCACCGACGCCACCGGCGCCGGCACCATCGGCGTGAAGTGGATGTACGGCGAGCGCGTGATCAGCGAACCCTCACGCGAGGTGTCCTACAAGGGCGCCGCCGCAACCGAGTTCCACATCCAGAACTCTGGCGGCTTCCCCGACGGCAGCTACAGCGTCGAAGCGTTCCTCGACGGCGCGTCGGTGGGAAAGCGCACGTTCACGGTGCAACGTTAACAGGGCAGGGGTCAGGTCACGATTCGTGAGTTTACGCCTGACCCACCACTAGTCCTTGCGCTTGTGCAGGAGCCGCCACCAAGATGTGGGCTACGGCTCACGAATCGTGACCTGACCCCCAACAGGGGATTGGCTCACGAATCGTGACCTGACCCCAAAAGTCAGACCCCAGAAGTCACTCGTATCTCAGCGCCAGGATCGGATCGATCCGGCTCGCACGTCGCGCCGGGATGAGGCCGGCCAGCGCGGAGACGATGGCGAGGACGGCGACGGTGCTGATCGCGACCGAGGGGTCGTGCGGCTGGATGCCGTACAGCTGCGACGACACGTAGCGCCCGAGCGCGATGGCGGCGGGGACGCCGATGGTGAGGCCGATCGCGAGCAGCACCAGCACCTCGCGCATCACCAGCCAGATCACCAGTCCGGGCTCGGCGCCGAGCGCGAGACGGATGCCGAGTTCCTTCTTTCGTCGCGTCACCACGAACGCCATCACGCCGTAGAGACCAATCGACGCCAGCACCGTGGCCAGCAGACCGAAGCCGGCGGACAGCGTGGCGATCAGGCGATCCGTCATCAGCGTCTCATCGAGCTGTCCCTCGAGCGTCTTCATCTCGTACACCGGCATCCCGGCGCTGAGCGCGCGCACCTCGCCGCGAATCAGGTTGTAGGCGCTCTGCGACGCGCTGGTCGTGCGGACGTAGAACGTCGCGCTCAGCTTGCCCCAGTTCGGTACGAACAGTTGCCGACGCACGCCTTCGCGCGGACCTTCATACAACGCGTTCTCGACGACGCCGATGATCTCGATGTCGAGCGGCGTATCGGGCCGGCCACCGCGCCCGAGACGGCGACCCACCGCCGACTGCCCCGGGAAGTAGTGCTCGGCGAACCGACGGTTGACGATGCCGACACGCGCGCGCTCCTGCGCGTCACCGAAGCGGAAGTCGCGGCCTTCGAGCAGCCGGATGCCGAGCGTATCGAAGTAGCCAGGCGAGAACGAGTTCATGAACGCCTGCATGTCCTCGCCGTCTTTCGCCTGGTGTCCTTCCACCGTCACCGTGCTGTCCCACTCGTCACCGGCCAGGATCGGCACGCTGGCCAGCGCCGCGGACGAGATGCCCGGCGCCGATCGCAGCCGCTCGAGCAACTGATCGTAGAACTGGTTCGTCCGCGCATCGTCGTACCCGCTGAGCGCCGGAGCGAGCTGGAAGGTGACGAGATTCTCCATCTGCACGCCGGTGTTGGTGGTGCGAAGATTGTCGAGACTGCGGACGAACAGCCCGGCGCCGAACAGCAGCAGGAAGCTGAGCGCCACCTGCGCGGCGACGAGACCCTTACGCAGGTAGAGCGAGCCGCCGGCACCGGCGACGGCGCCCGCCGTGTCCTTCAACGTGCTCCACGTGTCCGGACGGCTCGCGCGCATCGCCGGCAGCAAACCGAAGACGATGCCGGTGATCAGCGTGAGGACGAACGTGAACGCGAGCACGCGCAGATCGGGCGTGGTGTCGATCAGCAGCGGCTGGCCGTCGGAGGGCACGAACGCGATCAGCGTGCGCGTGAGGCCCACGGCGATGATGAGGCCGAGTGCGCCGCCGGCAAACGACAGCAGCAGGCTTTCGACAAGCAGTTGCCGCACCAGTTGTCCGCGCGACGCGCCGAGCGACAACCGCACGGCAATCTCGCGCTGACGAGCGAACGCGCGCGCGATCAGCAGATTGGCCACGTTCGCGCACGCAATCAGCAGCACCAGGCCCACCATGCACATCAGCACGATCAGCGGCGTCGAGAAGTCGTTGCGCAGCGGCGAGTAGCCGATGTCCGCACGTTCGATTGACAGGCGTCCGGTGAGGAACTGCTCACGGATGTAGGCCGAGAAGTTCTTCGCGCCCGGCAGCGTCAGTTCATGCTGACGCAGCTGCGTGAACAGTGTCTGCAGCGGCGCCTGTGCCTGTTCGATCGTCACGCCCGGCTTCAGCCGGCCGAACACCTGCACCCAGCGCGTGCGCTCGTCGTTCATGCGCACCCATTCCCATTCAGGCACCACCACCGGCTTCATCTGGATCGGCACGCGCAGCGCCGGTGCACGCGACGGGTCCAGCCCGGCGAACCCCGCCGCCGACACACCGACGATGGTCATCGGGTAGTTGTTGACGAGGATGGTGCGCCCGACGATGGAGGGGTCCTGATTGAAGCGGCGCGTCCAGTAGTCGTGGCCGAGGACGACGACCGGATGGCCCTGATACACCTGATCATCTTCCTGGGACGAGAAGACGCGACCGAGGGCCGGCGGCACGCCGAGCATCGTGAAGAAGTTGCCGGACACCATCTCGGCCTCGACGCGTTCGGTCTGGTTGTCGATGCTGATCGATGTGGAGACCATGCGCCGCGCCAGCACCTCTGACAGTGGCTCCGCACGCTGCTGATACTCCTGATAGATGGGGTAGGAGTGCATCCGCGAGCCCATGTTGCTGCCGCTGTGCGGGCCCTGCTGATAGAGCATCACGAGCTGTTCGGGCTGCTTCACCGGCAGCTTGCGCAGCA
>JADZCY010000431.1 GCA_020851325.1 Acidobacteriota bacterium
CACGTCCGTTAGACCCACCGGCCCAGACGCGGCTGCGCGTCGATGTTCCGGGTGAGACCTATCACGCGGAGCTCATCGCCTGTCAGCGCGCCTGTCCCGTGCACACCGATGCGCGCGGCTACGTCCGCGCGATTGCCGAAGGGAAGTTCGAGCAGGCGTACCTCATCGCCCGCGGACCGAACCCCTTTGCGTCGATCTGCGGGCGCATCTGCGGCGCGCCGTGTGAAGCGGCGTGCCGCCGTGGCAAAGTCCCACGCGTCGATGACGATGGGCGCTTCATCGGTACCGATCGCCCGGTTGCCATTCGCGCGCTGAAGATGTTCGCGTGCTCGCTGTACGGCCCCGAGGCGCGCCCCACCGAGGACGTGCTGGCCGCGGCGCGCGACTACGTGCCCACCGTCGGCGCCGATGCCGACGAACTGGCGGCGCTGCTGCGCGCCAGCGTCAGCGGTCGCATCGCGCCCGCGCACGGGGAACCGGTGGCCATCATCGGCGCCGGCCCCGCCGGTTTGTCGGCGGCGCATGACCTGGCGCTGCTCGGCTTCCGGCCAGTCGTGTTCGAAAGCGAACCGGTGGCGGCGGGCATGCTGGCGATTGGCGTGCCGGCGTATCGACTGCCGCGCCGGCTGATCGAACAGGAGGTGGCGGTCATCCAGGCGCTGGGCGTCGACATCCGCTGCGGCGTGATGGTCGGGCGCGACATCACCTTTGCCGACCTGCGCCGCGACTTCGCGGCGGTGATTGTCGCCGTTGGCGCCAAGTCGTCGCGGTCCATGAGCATCCCCGGCGAACAGGGCCCCGGCGTGTATGGCGGCGTCGACATG
Source organism: Acidobacteriota bacterium (assembly GCA_020851325.1). GTDB lineage: Bacteria > Acidobacteriota > Vicinamibacteria > Vicinamibacterales > UBA2999 > VFZN01. The sequence continues at coordinate 825 of JADZCY010000431.1, forward strand.
CTGCGGGCCGCCGCGCTCGGCGAAGCGCTCAACATCGGTCACGACATCGTCGTCATCGGCGGCGGTAACGTTGCCTACGACGTCGCCCGCACGGTCGTGCGTCAGATCGCCTACGACGCCGCGCGCACGGCGGCGCGGTTGCCCGGCACCTCTCGCGTGCGTCTGGTGTCGCTCGAAGGGCTCGAGGAGATGCCGGCCGACACGATCGAGATCCGCGAAGGCGATGAAGAAGGTGTCGAGCGCCTGAACGGTTGGGGACCGCTCGAGATCACGCGCGCCGCCGATGGAACCGTTGAAGGCGTGGAGATGCGGCGTTGCCTGCGCGTGTATGACGAGGCGCGGCGCTTTGCGCCGGTCTTCGACGACACGACGCGTGAGATGTTCAAGTGCGACACCGTGCTGCTGGCCGTCGGCCAGTCGCCAATCATCTCGGTCCTCGAGCACGGCGGCGAAGACATCGAACTGGCACGACCCGGCTGGCCGCGCGTGGATGCGGCGACGCTGGCGACCAGCGCGCCGGGCGTGTTCGTGGCCGGCGACCTGGCGCACGGCACGCGCCTGTTGATCGACGCCGTGGCGTCGGGCAAGGCGGCGGCGCGTTCGGTCTATTCCTACGTCACGGGACACGAACTGCACCGCTCCGCGCTCACCGCGCACCTGCCGCAGCCGTCGTACCGCCGCGAACCCGGCTACGAAGCCATCCGCCGGCAGTCGGTGCCGACGCGTGCGCCGGCGGATCGCCTGACGCATCCGGACGTGCCGGTGGAACTGGGCTTCGATGCCGAGCAGGCGGTGCGTGAAGCGTCGCGATGCCTCGATTGCGGCGTGACGCCGGTGTTCGACGGCAATCGCTGCGTGCTGTGCGGCGGTTGCGTGGATGTCTGCCCGACCGCGTGCCTGAAGCTGGTGTCGCTCGACACGGTGGTGCCGACGGCGAACTGCGAGGTGGCGATCGCGCGGACACTCGGCGACGACCCCGACCTCGCCGGGCACACGGCCATTCTCAAGGACGAAGACCGCTGCATCCGCTGCGCGCTGTGCGTGTTGCGGTGTCCTGTCGACGCCATCGGCATGGAACGCGTGGCGTTTGTCACCGAGTGGAGGATTTCATGACGCTGACGCCAGGCTCGCCGTCCTCACGCCTCGACCCCGACACGGTGCCGCGACGCGACATGCTGGGGCTGTTGTCGCTCTGGTCGATGGCGTCGGCGCTGGTCTTCGCCGCCATCGGCATGATGCGGCTGCCGCGCGCGGCCGTGCTGCCGTCGCCGTCGAAGAAGTTCCGCGTCACGCTGCCAGAGACGCTGCCGGCGGGCGAAGCGTTCGTGCCGCCGGGCCGCTCGGTGGCGCTCTTCCGCGACGCCGACGGCGTGCACGCCATCTCCATCGTCTGCACGCATCTCGGCTGCATCGTCAAACCGACGGCGGCCGGCTTCGAGTGTCCGTGTCACGGCTCGCGGTTCACGAAAGACGGCACCGTCACCGGCGGTCCTGCTCCCGCGCCACTCGCGTGGCTCGAGGTCAGCGCCAGCGGCGGCACCTTCATGGTCGACGAATCCGTGCCCGTGCCCTCGGGGACGAAGGTGCAGGTATGAACCCGCCGTCCGACGCGCTGCGGGTGTTCCGCGACAACCTGCGTCGGGTGCCGGCGCGTCTGGCGTCGGCGACGTTCCGGAGCGGCGCGCCGACGACGGATCGGACGCGGTCGACGTTCGTGTTCGGCAACGTCTTCCTGCACCTGCATTCGGTGCGGACGCACCGCTGGAGCCTGCGCTGGGCGACGACCGCGGGACTCGGCATCGCGACACTGTCGGCGTTCCTCATCACGCTCATCACCGGCGTGCTGCTGATGTTCTATTACAAGCCGTATCCCGACGCGGCCTACGTGTCCATGAAGGACATCCACTTCGTGGTGCCGACGGGACGCTTCATCCGCAACATCCATCGCTGGGCCGCGAACGTGATGGTCGTCGCCGTCATCCTGCACATGGCGCGCGCGTTCTACACCGCCGCCTATCGCGCGCCGCGCGAGTTCAACTGGCTGATCGGCATGGGCCTGCTGGTGGTGACGCTCGCCCTGTCGTTCACCGGGTATCTGCTGCCGTGGGATCAGCTGGCCTACTGGGCCATCACCATCG
>JADZCY010000432.1 GCA_020851325.1 Acidobacteriota bacterium
CTGGATGCCGAGACTGCTCAGCCCGAGCGCCGCCAGGCGGGCGCTCATCTTCAGGAAGTTGCGGCGGGCGGGAACCTTGTGTGAATGAGCCATGGTCCTGATGTCCTACTGGATGTCGACGGTGCGGTACTGCGTGTAGCCGCTCGAGCCGCAGATGTTCTCGGACCGCACGCGGACGCGGTAACGTCCCGGCCCGATCGGGCTGCCGATGGCGGTGCCGGTCACCGCGAACATGCCGAGCGGATCGAAGGTGCTGCCACTGGTGCCGCGCCGGATCTGCGCTTCCACCGTGTAATGCGTCGGCGTGGTGCCGCTGGCCGGCGCAATCCAGTACGCGGCGACGCTGCGGCCATTACCCGTGAGCGAAAACGCGGTCGGCACGCCAGGCGCGGTGCAGCCGCTCAGCGGGAACGTCAGCGTCACGCTGTTGGACGAGCCGCTGGTGCCCGAGACGTTGGTAGCGCGCACGGTGAACGCAAACGTGCCCGGCGGCACGGCGTTGTAGTCCCAGCGATCGGTGACCGGCATCGGGATGCTGGCGACGCGCGCGCCGTTCTGCGCCACGTCGATGGTGATGCCCGTCGGTTCACCGCCGGCAAACGTGTTGCGCCAGTTCAGCACGACCGAATTGCCGTTGCCATACGCCGTCAACTGTCGCGGCGCCGTCGGACCCGATGTGCCGCCGACATACACACGCACTTCGCTCGACGGCCGGCTCAGCGTGCCGTTGGACACGGTGCGGAGGCGGACGTAATACGCACCGGGCGGCGCCTGGAACGTGAACGACGGCGTCGTGCCGCCGATGGGAATGGTCGCGATGGTTTCGCCGGGACGCACGCCGCCTTCGAGCACATAGCTGGTCGGCGCCGGTCCAATCAGCGGCGCGCGCCACGAGATCGACACCGTGGCGCCGGCCAGCGACGACACCGCCACGCCGGTCGGTGGCTGCACGCTAGAGGCGCCGGTCACCGAGGTATCGGAGTACACCGAGTACTCGCTCGACACCGCCGCCAGGTAGAGCGCGCCGAGGGCGCGCTGCCGCATGTCGTAGGCGCTGGTGCCGGTGATGGCGTTGGTGGCGGCGACGATCAGGCTGCGCAGATCGGAAGACATGCGTCCGAACATCAGCGTCTGGTTCACCAGGTCGACGAGCGTGTCGCTGCTGGCGGCGACGGCGATGAACGGATCGAGCACCACCGGCAGCGACGAAGCCACCTGGCCATCGAGGACGCGATAGAGGAAGTTGGCGCGCTGCACGGCCAGCGCCGGCGGATAGATGCCGAACTCCGGCCCCATCAGCGCCAGGTTGCCGGGCAGCGCCGTCAGCAGGTTGTAATACGAGAACACCGTGCTCGGCGTGAGCAGCGACTGCTGCAGGCTCGAGAAGCTGCCCTGGATGTTGGCCGGGGTGGCCAGTGTGACGCCCAGCGCGCGGCCGAGGCCGAGCACGTGCAGGATCGGATCCTTCAAGCGGCCGTCGGTGCTGGTGAACGCGCGCGCTTCCGGATCGGTGAGGATGGCCGTGGCCACCGCGCGCAGGTCGCCATCGGTCGCCGTGAACTGGGCTGCCACGCGCTGGATGTAGGCCGGGCTCGGATTGCTGGTGACCAGCGAGCGGATCAAGCGGCTCGAGACGAACGGCGCGACGTTCGGATGCGCCATGATGCTCGCGACCACCGAATCGACATCCGCATACAGCGCGGCGGTGGTATTCCCCGACGCCGGCGCGACGACGCCGCTCAGCAGTTCCTTCTGCCCGGTATCGTGGTAGCGCGGCTGGCCGTTCACCATCGCCGGCACCATCTCGAGGCTGAAGTCGTCGACGTTGTTGGTGCGGGCGTAGGTCCAGCCAGTCAGCGCGCGCGCGTACTCGACGAGGTTCTGCTGCGTGTAGGTGGGCGTCGGCTGCCCGTTGGTCAGCTTCACCGTGCCGTTCGGATTCAGCTCGAACAAACCGAGGGAGAAGAGCTGCATCAATTCACGCGCGAAGTTCTCGTTCGGCGTCGACGTCGCAGAGCCGTTCGGGCAAACGACGCGGGCCTGATCGCGCGTGCAGCGATTCAGCCAGTTGTCGAGATACTTCCCCATCGGCGCGCTGAGCGTCACCTCGCGCAGCAGCGTGCGATAGCTGCCGAAGGCGTTGCGCGACAGCAGCCGCACCCACGGCGTCATCTCGGCGGCGCTGCCGTTCTTGTTCGACGACACGACGATGATCTGGCTGAGCGCGAACAGCATGCGCTGGCGGAGTTGATCCGGCGCATTGGCCATGTTCAGCATCAGCCCGGCGCGCACGCCGGTGATGTCGGTGGCGTCGGGCACCGGGCTCTCGGGCATGGCGAACTGCGCCTCGAGCCAGGCCTGATAGCCGCCGGTCATCACCAGGTCGACGTCGGCCGGCGTCGGGCCGAAGCTGGCCTGGTCGAGGAAGTGCGCCGCGGCCTGCCGCGTCATGCCCTGGCGGGCGGCGACCGGCGTGTCCAGAAGCAGGACAGCGCCGCACAGAACTGCAAGTGCGGCCAGCGACGCTCGGCGAAACGGGGCGCGCGTCTGGTGGCCAGCGCCACCCGATTTCCGTGTGATTTGTGCTGCGTTCATCGTCCGTATGCACCCTGGTGGTGGAGGCCGGATCCGATCGGCCGCCCCGGCCTAGGCAGGATGTGTGCCAGCCCCATCCATTCGTCGTCTTGGCTCAGCAGCAACTGCCAACAGACGGCGGAATAGGCGCGCGACCGTGCAATTTCTACCGGAGAGGTGGAAGGAAGTGCGTAGTGGCGACAAAAAACCCGCCGGGAGCGAGACGCTCCCGGGACGGCGCCGACTATCGGGACGGTCGCTGCTGCCGGGAGCGCCGGGCCATCAGCTTCGCTTGTCTGCAGGCAGACTCAGGGGGGGCGGGGCGAAACGCCGCGAATCGGGTCAGGCCGCCTCCCGCCTCCCGCCTCCGCCTCCCGCCTCCCGTCTCCCGCCTCCCGCCTCCCGTTACGTGTAGTACTCCCGATACATGCCGCGCCGGAATAGCCAGCCGCCGAGCGGTCCGAGCCAGCCGAGCACGTGGTACATGTAGCCGAGGTCCATCAGCTCGATCAGGTTGCCGTCGAAGTCGCGGACGAAGAAAAACGAGTGGCCGCGCGGCGAGCGTTCGGGCTGCGAGACGATCTCCACGCCCTTGCTCACCAGATAGTCGTGCCACTTCCGCAGGTTGCGGACGTTGAACGACATGTGCGTCAGCCCGACCTGATTCCACGGGATGCGCACGGGCGGCTGCTTCGGTTCGAACGCGAAGATCTCGAGCACGCCGCCGCCGGGCACGCGGATCCAGCCGATCTTGCAGGAGGGCGCCGGCGCGTCGACGTTGAAGAACGCGCGCACGCGGTCGGGCGGCGTGTCGGCGACGCCGACGAGGGGACAGCCGAACACCTCCCAGTAGAACTTCACCGCCTTGTTGAAGTCGGACACGGTGATGCCGACGTGGCTGAACGACCTGGCGCGCATTCGCACGATTCTACCTGCTGCCAGCCATCTGCATCGCCCACACGGTGACGATCGCAACGATCATCGCCCAGGCAGCGGAGCGGGTGCGCCAGGTCAGAAACACGGCGACCAGCGTGCCGACATACCAACTGACGCGCGTGTTGAGACCGCCGTGATCCAGCACGAGGCTATTGGCCACGATCGCGGCGAGCACGGCCGGAGCGATGAGGCGCAGCGTGCGCTCCACTTTCGCCGGGATGGTGACGCCCTGCCCCACCAGCGCGATCGCCGACACGCGTATTAGATACGTGCCGAGACCGACGAGCAGGAACTGCCAGCCGAGACTCACGACCGCATCCTCCGATCCGCGATGGCGGCAATCAACACACCCGCCGCCGCGCCAATCACCGTGTTCAAGCCATAGGGCAACGAAGCAGTGACGACGGTGACGGCGGCACCGACGGCCGCC
>JADZCY010000433.1 GCA_020851325.1 Acidobacteriota bacterium
ATGGCGGCGCTGGCGACGAAGAGGATCATGCGGATGACAGCCGTGCCCATGCCGAGCAGGCGCTGGCTGATCCGCTGCACCGGGTGCCAGACGATGAAGAACACCAGGTAGGACACGGCCATGCCCATGGGAATGCCGAGACGCGGGATGAGCAGCACGGGGGCGAGGGTGAGGATGAAGACGCCGCCTATCCAGGCACCAAGCGTCAGCCACAGCAGCTCCGTCCGATTGACGGCGACGGCGGTCGGCGACGCCGGGGGCGGCGCATCGGCGGACGGCGGCGCGGGCGATGTCATCCGCTGATCTTACAATTGCCGGGATGGCGCGACGATGGCTGGTGACGGCCGTCCTTCTCACGTGCGTAGCGGCGGGCGTGGCCGGGCAGGCCTCGGACCCCTCGTCCGCGGCGGCGCTGGCGGCACGCGCCACCGAACGCATCCGCGCGCTGCAGGCCGAAGCGGATCGCCTGGCGGCGCAGGCGCGCACGCTGTTCAACGATCTCCGCGCTCTCGAACTCGATCGCGCCATCGCGCAGGAGGGCGTCACCGGCGCCGAGGCGCGGCTCACGGAAGTCACGGCGAAGCGTGACGAGGCCGCGGCCCGCGTCGAGAAGCTGGAAGCCGAGCGCGTGGCCAACACGCCCGGAGTGGCCGAGCGTCTGGTGTCGATCTACAAACGCGGACGCGGCGGCTACGCGCGGCTGCTGCTGGCCAGCGACGACCCGCGCGCGTTCGGCCGTCTGACGCGCGGTGTCGCGGCGATCGCGGCGCTCGACAACGTGCGCGTCGAGTCGCACCGGCGCACGCTGGCGGCGGAACGAGCCGCGCTGGCGGACCTCGAAACGCGGCGTGCCGAGGTCAGCGCCTCGCAGCAGACGGCGACGACGGCCCGCGCCGATCTCGAAAAGGCCGTCGCGGCGCGCAACCGCGCCATCGACGGACTGGATCAACGCCGCGACCTCGCCGCGCAGTACGTGTCGGAGCTGCAGCAGGCGCAGGCAGCGCTGCAGCGGACCGTCGGCGGGCTGGAGTCGGCGCCGCCGGACCTGCCATTCAAGCCGTTCCGCGGCGCGCTCGACTGGCCCGTCCGTGGGCGCCTCGTCAGCCGCTTCGGCACCAGCCGCGACAACCGTTTCGGCACCGCCATCGTCCGAAATGGCATCGAGATCGGGGCCGCTGAAGGCACCGCAGTGACGGCCGTGCACGGCGGGATTGCCGCCTACGTCGCGCCGTTCACCGGCTTTGGCAACCTGATCATCCTGGATCACGGCGGCGGCGCGTTCACGATGTACGGACACCTGGCCTCGACGAACCTGACGCAGGGCCAGCGCGTGCCGCGCGGGACGACGATCGGCACCGTCGGGCTGGCGCCGGCCGGCTCGTCGGCCCTCTATTTCGAAGTGCGGATCGACGGCCGCCCGGCCGATCCTCTAGAATGGCTCAGGAGTTCACCATGACGCGCCGCGGCCGCTCGATCGTGCTCGCCATTTCGCTTCCGATCGTGCTGTTCACGGCGGTGGGCGGCTTCATGGCCCGGACCATGGCAGCCCGCGAGGACGCCAGCTACCAGCACCTCCGCATCTTCGAAGACGTCGTCACGCTGATCAACAACAACTACGTCGAGGAGATCGACGTGGACAAGATCATGCACGGCGCGATGCACGGCCTCGCCGACGGCCTCGATCCCGACACCGCATATCTGGACGTCGCGCAGGCGGCGCAGTTCGAGAAGGGCGAGGCGCTGTCGGCGGGACAGACGGGCATCGAACTGACGCGGCAGTACTACCTGCGCGTCATCGCCGCGCGTGAAGGATCGCCGGCGGCCAAGGCCGGTCTGCAGCCCGGCGACTACATCCGCGGCATCGACGGCGTCTCCACGCGCGACACCTCGGTCTTCGAAGGCACGCGGCTGCTGCGCGGCAAGCCGGGCACCACGGTGCGCGTCACGGTGCTCCGCGGCAACGCCGCCGATCCGCACGACATCGAACTCACGCGCGAGCAACTGGCGCCGCTGGACGTGAACAGCCGCATGGCGGTGTCGGGCACGGGCTACGTGCGCGTGCCGGAGTTCAACAAGACGACGGCGGATCAGATCAAGCGTGAAGCGACGGCGCTGCAGAAGGCGGGTGCGACGCGCCTCATCATCGACGTGCGCGGCAACGCCTTTGGCGACATCGAAGCTGGACTTCAGTCGGCGCGGTTGTTCGTCGCCTCGGGCACGCTGGCGTATCGGCAGGACCGCGACAAGGAAAAGGAACCGATTGCGGCGGTGAAGGGCGACGGCGCCATCACGCTGCCGGTCACGGTGCTCACCGACAACGGCACCGCCGGCGCCGCGGAACTCTTTGCCGGAGCGCTGCAGGGCAACCGCCAGGCGCAGTTGATCGGCGAACGCACACGCGGCCGCGCGGCGCGGCAGAAGCTGGTGAAGCTGCCCGATGGCAGCGCGCTGCTGCTCACGCATCTCTTCTACCTGCTGCCCGGCGGCGGCGCCATCCACGAAAAGGGCCTGGTGCCGGATGTCGCTGTCGAGATGCCGACGATCGAGTTCGGCCAGACGCCATCCACGGCCGACCCGATCCTCGAGAAGGCGCTGGAAGACAGCGCCGCGAAGAAAGCGGCCTGAAGCCGCTCTCGGCCTCTGCTATAATCTTCGTTCCGGCATCGTTCTTCAGGACGGCCATAGGCGCGTAGCTCAGTTGGTTAGAGCGCCTGCTTGACACGCAGGAGGTCGGCAGTTCGAGTCTGCCCGTGCCTACCACTCGACTCGGGCGCGAAGCGGCCGAGGCGAGTGAGCCCTGAGCGAGCCTCTTGGCTCAGGGCGAGCCGAAGGGCCGTAGCCCCCTCGCTCGTGGCAAGCCATCTGTCAGGGAGAATGCCCTGAGCGAACGAGCGAAGCGAGTGAGTCGAAGGGCGAGTCAGCTGCCGCGCCGTAGCTCGCGCAGCGAGCGGAGGCGGGCCACATCGTCGATGCCCATGTCCCAGATCACCATCACCCTCCCCGACGGTTCCCAGAAACAACTCGCGCCCGGAAGCCCGGTTTCAGACGTCGCCGCCGCCATCTCGCCGCGACTGGCCGAAGCGGCGCTCGCCGCGTTCGTCGGCGACCGCATGGTCGACCTGAACTACCCGCTCACGGCAGACGCCGCGGTGCGGATCGTGACGAACAAGTCGCCGGAAGCGCTGGAGCTGTATCGCCATTCCACCGCGCACCTGCTGGCCGCCGCGGTGACGGCGCTGCACCCGAGCGTGCAGTGCGGCATCGGCCCGCCGACCGATGAAGGGTTCTTCTACGACTTCGTCGTCGAGAAGCCGTTCGTCCCCGAAGACCTCGCCGCCATCGAAGCGAAGATGCAGGAACTGGCCGCGGCCGACTACATCTACGAACGGCAGATGTGGCCGCGCGAGGAAGCGATCGACTTCTTCCAGAAGCGCGGCGAACCGCTCAAGGTGCAGTTGATCGAAGAGAAGACCGCCGGGCAGTCGCACGTGTCGGTCTATACGATCAAGGACCGCGACACCTTCGTCGACTTCTGCGTCGGCCCGCACGTGCCGAGCACCGGCAAGCTGAAGGCGTTCAAGCTGACGACGACGTCGAACGCCTACTGGAAGGGCGACGCGAAGAACCAGCCGATGCAGCGCGTCTACGGCACGGCGTTCTTCACGCAGAAGGAACTCGATCAGCACCTCGCGCGCATCGAGGAAGCGAAGAAGCGCGACCACCGCAAGCTCGGGAAGGAACTTGGTCTGTTCGCGTTCCATCCGTACGCGCCGGGCGCCGGCTTCTGGACCGGCAAGGGCGCGACGCTCTACAACACGCTCGCCGACTACATGCGCGGCAAGTTGTTCCCGGCCGGCTACCAGGAAGTGAAGACGCCGATCGTCTACAACAAGGAGCTGTGGATCACCTCGGGCCACTGGTCGCACTACCGCGAGAACATGTTCCTGGTGGAATCGGCGGACGGCGACGAGATGGGGCTGAAGGCGATGAACTGCCCCGGCCACTATCTGCTCTACGGCACCGAAAAGCACAGCTACCGCGAGCTGCCGATTCGTTTCCACGAGCAGACGCCGCTGCACCGCAACGAAGCGTCGGGCGTGCTCGGCGGGCTGACGCGCGTACGCCAGTTCTCGCAGGACGATGGCCACTGCTTCCTGATGGAGTCGCAGATCGCGTCGGAAGTGGAAGCGCTGCTGCGGCTGATTCAGGGCATCTACGCCGACTTCGGCCTCGAGTACACCGCCAAGCTGTCGACCCGGCCCGAGAAGTTCATCGGCGAGGTGGCGCTGTGGGACCAGGCCGAGGGCTCACTCAAGGAAGCGCTCGAGAAGTCGGGCCAGGCCTACACGATCAACGCCGGTGACGGCGCGTTCTACGGCCCGAAGATCGACTTCGACATCACCGACGCCATTGGCCGCAAGTGGCAGTGCGGCACGATCCAGCTCGATTACGTCGCGCCCGAGCGCTTCGACCTGACGTATGTCGGCGCCGACAACGCCGAGCATCGCCCGGTGGTGATCCACCGTGCCATCTTCGGCAGTTTCGAGCGCTTCATCGCCATCCTGATCGAGCACTTCGCCGGCGCCTTCCCGCTGTGGTTCGCGCCGGTGCAGGTCTCGGTGCTGCCGATTGCCGACCGGCACCTCGACTACGCCCGCGAGGTGCAGGCGGTGCTCGAAAGCGGCGGCCTGCGGGCCGTCGTCGACGACCGCCAGGAGAAGGTGAACCTCAAGATTCGCGACGCCCAGCTCCAGAAGGTGCCCTACATGCTGGTCGTGGGGGATCGCGAGGCGGCGGAGCGGGCGGTGGCGGTCCGCAGCCGGGCCAAGGGCGACCTGGGCGCCCGGGCACTGGACCGGTTCCTCGCCGACGCCCTTGCCGAGGTCGCCTCGAAACAGTTATCCTAAGAGTCTTTGCCGATGGAGGACCACTATCGCCTTCGATCGTAACCGCACGGGTCGCCGGGACGACCGGCTCCGCATCAACGAGCGCATCCGCGTGCGCGAAATCCGAGTCATCGACGACGACGGGCAGCAGCTCGGCATCATGCCGCCGCCGCAGGCCCTGGCGATCGCCCGCAGCAAGTCGCTGGATCTGGTGGAGATCTCACCCACCGCCGTCCCGCCGGTTTGCCGCATCATGGACTACGGGAAGTATCAGTACCAGGAACAGAAGCGGACCCGCGAGGCGAAGAAGCACCAGAAGGTGATTCTCGTGAAGGAGATCAAGTTCCGTCCGAAGGTGGACGAACATGATTACCAGTTCAAGAAGAATCACATCGAGCGCTTCCTGAGCGAAGGCGACAAGGTGAAGGCCACCGTGTTCTTCCGCGGACGCGAAATGGCCCACCCCGAAATCGGCCACCGCATCCTGATGCGGCTCCTCGAAGACCTGGGCGAAGTCGCCCAGCCCGAGACGATGCCGCGGCAGGAAGGCAACCAGATGCACACGATCCTCACCGCCAAGAAGGGCGCGGCACCGAGGAAACCGGCGGCGGCCACCCGCGTGCCGGACGGCGAAGAAGTGAAGGGCTGACGAGATCATGAAGCTGAAGACTCATCGTGGGGCGGCGAAGCGGTTCAAGAAGACCGGCAGCGGGAAGATCACCCGCGCCGCCGCGTTCAAGCGCCACATCCTGACCAGCAAGAGCACCAAGCGGAAGCGCCAGATGCGCGGCTCCGAAGTGGTGTCGGACGCCGATGCGCCGAAGCTGCATCGGATGCTCCCGTATAAGTGAGCAGATAGCAGGAAGCAGATAGCTTTCTGCTGTGCCGGTGTGCCGCGGCCTGCGTCTTGGGGCCTTTCTGCCGCGGCAACGTGCACCGGGTCGATGACATGAGGTCGTCGGCCGCAAGTCCCGCGACAGCGGGCCCCCAATTTCGCGAACAGGAGCCACCATGCCGCGCGTCAAGCGTGGAGTCGTTCGTCGTCAGAAGCGGAAGAAGCTGTCCAAGCTCACCAAGGGCTACTTCCAGAACAAGAGCAAACTCTACAAGTTCATGCGCGAGGCCGCCGAGAAGGCGGGCGTCTACGCGTATGTCGGCCGCAAGCGGAAGAAGCGCGACTACCGCAGCCTGTGGGTGGTCCGCATCAACGCCGCGGCGCGCGAGCACGGTCTCACCTACAGCGTGTTCATGAACGGCCTCAAGACGGCCGGCATCGAGCTGGATCGCAAGAGCCTCGCCGAACTGGCGGCGCGCGAGCCGGCGGCGTTTGCCGCGCTGGTGACGAAGGTCAAGGCCGCCGCGGCCTGATCGCCGTCCCGGCCGAGGCCCGGGCGCCGTTCCCTTCCGAGACTTCTCCAAGGCCTCGAGCTTCGGCTCGGGGCCTTTTTTCGTTTTGCTGCGATTTCACCTATGACCATCGACGCCGCCATCGGTCCCGAACGTGCCCGCGCCGTCTTCGACGAGGAACTCGCCGCCGCGGCGACGCCCGCTGCCGTGCAGGAACTGCGGCATCGCTGGCTGGCGCGCAGCGGCAGCTGGGTGGCGGCGTTCATGGAGCGCCTGGCCACGGCGCCGCCGGCCGAGAAGAAGATGCTCGGCAAGGGCGCCAACGATTTGAAGCGTCATGTCGAAGCGGTCCTTGCCGACCGCGAAGCCGCCCTCGCCGCCGAGAAGCGTCCGGCCGGTGCGGTCGACATCACGCTGCCCGGCCGCCTGCCGGTGCTCGGGTCGCGGCATCCGCTCAGCCTCATTCGCGACGAGGTCGGCGCCATCTTCACGCGGCTCGGGTATCAGGTGCTCGAAGGGCCGGAGATCGAAGACGACTACCACAACTTCGAAGCGCTCAACATGCCGCCGGAGCATCCCGCGCGCGACATGCAGGACACGTTGTACCTGGCGTCGCC
>JADZCY010000434.1 GCA_020851325.1 Acidobacteriota bacterium
CTATCGTAACGAAGGCTGGCAGCTGACCGACGACGCCCAGGTTTGTCACGGTTGTCGGCCCCTTGCGCGAGACGTGAAGGGTATCTGCGTCGAGCTTGAAGTCCCAGTTCCCAACACTAAACGGATCCTGGTGTTAGCGTAAGACCTGTCGTCGCCTGAGTAATCGACGATCCAAGACGCTCCGCCGTGGGACCTAACGATCTGGTTCAGTACGTCGCGCACTGTGCCTCCCACAACAGTGACCGATACGATCCGTTGGTCCAGCTCCTCCCGGCTCGCCAGCATGGTCTGCGGGTCTTCGTGGGCGCCGAGCAGAAGCGACATCGTCGGAGGAAGTCTGGCGGGCCCCTCAGGGTACTCAGGGTCGAATTGGCGATGCAACATCTCGATCGCACGGCGTGCGATGACCCCGTCCACATCGAATCGGTCGACCCTCGATTGCACAAACGAAGTGGTCGCTTCTCCATCCCCAGGAAGAACGTTGATGACCCCTAGTCCGTCGTGCCACTCGTAGCCTGGAGCTAGCGCCACTAACGCATCCATGCCCTTGGAGAAGGTCATCCCGCCGACTTCCAGAGACTGCCGCTCCACCGCTTGTTGTCTGATCACACGATCCGGGAGGCGCGGCTCCGGACGCAGTTCCAAGCCGAATGGCGATGAGATGGCGGCCGATACGCGAGCGAGAGCGAATTCGAGCATGGCCCCATCCATGGGGGTTCGCACACGGAGGTTCTTGGCTTTCTCGGGTTCGAATACCCGTTCTCGCAAAGGGACTATGCCTTGGCCCAGCGCAGTCACAAGCAAGAACACGACAACCCGTGTCATGGCTACCTCCCTTTGAGACTAGAGGCTTCGCGACCCTCTCTCATGGCGTGAAAACATCAAGAATGTCAAACCCGGAGCAACTGTGGGTCAGGTGGGTCGCCCTGACGTAGTTGCCGTCGGCGTGAATGTATTGATAGGAGCGCACCTCGCAACCCCCTGAACTACACGCCGGGACACTACACATGGCAAACCGATCAGTGAATTCACCGACGGGGTTCCAACCGTTTGCTGGCAAGAACGGGACCTGACAGGAATTCTGGTAGGTATCGATTGTCTCGGACAATGTCGTGGGGTACCGGTAGTCGTTATGCCACTGATCGACTACCTGATAGCCACGCCAATAATACCAAGGCGAGGATGTGCCCGAAGGACAGCCACCATGATTCCCCGTATATTCGTCGAATAAAACTCGCAACCTGATCGGCTCAGGTGCCGCGGGATAGGCGTAGTCGTAGTCTCCGCCTCCGTAATAGACGTCATCACATCCGTTGGCCCAACTCGTTGCTTGGTACAGTATTGGTGCGTTCGTTTTTTGTGAAGTGTCCGAGAAGGAGAACGATTCTCTGCGATAGTTTGTGTACCAATAGTTATAGTATCCATTTGAACCGTAGACGTCGGTTCCATTCCACTGGAGGGTGTCACACCACGGAACGTCGCCCATGCTGATATCTACGGAGATGTAGATGCTGGAGTAGGGCTGAAAAATGGCCGGGAACAAGAGCAGATTGGTTGGAAGGTAGTTCTGCGCCGCTGCAGGTTGGGATGCGGCGAAGAAAAGCACGAACAGCATGGCGCTCAGCGCTCGCACTCCGGACATGACTCGCCTCCTGGAGAGCGGACCGCCTCGGTGTTCGTCTGGCACGACCGCCGAAGAGGCCGATTCCGCCTTTTACATCCGGCAATCAACTGTTGTCAAATGACATTCTTGGGGAGCCAGGCTCAGCAGCGCGCCTGGACGAATTCGATATCAGGTCGCGAAGCTTGTCCCTTCTTTCTCAGCAATTAAACCTCTCGCCGGCCCCCGATCGCGGTTGATCTGGATGCCGCCCGCGTTTGGGGCCGTGAACATAGAGACGGTGCTGGAGTGCGCGAACCGGATCAAGGGGATAGCATGCAGGCTCCGTGTGGCTTGATCGATCAGCCTATCGACCGTTCGCCAGCCGGAACGCGAGGACGAGGTCATGCCGATGTGACGCCACGAACACGGCCAACATCGTCGCGAACGTTCGGGTCTCAGTTGTCTCGGACCCTCTTCAGCGTGCTGACCAATCCGACGCTCAAGCGCTGAGTGCCCGGGCGGCTGGGCGATCGGCGGGCGTTGGCAGGCGCAGGGCGCTCTCCGGCAGTGTGACCACGGATACCGTGTTGCCGGTCATGTCGAAGAACTCGACCGAGTACCCCTCTTCGCGAACACCGGCCACGACGTGCCGTTCTACAACGGTGCCGACGTCGCCAGCACGCAGCCCGCGTTCGGTGACGTCGCGGGTGAGGATCACGTCTCCGTACATGTCAAAGGGCATGTCCTACCTCGGATACATGGTAATGAATCGGGGCACGTCCGTGCCAGTGTCGACCTGCCAGACCGAGCAGAACCGGACCGTCCTGGCGCTGGGCGTCTTGATCGGTCCCTCAATCTCGTAAACCACACCGTATGCGTTCTCATGCGTTCGCGCCACTTCGAGCGACAGGTGCTGAACGCGCAGGTCGGATTCCAGCGCTTGCGGGTTGTCTGATCGATATCCGAAGCGGAGGAGCAGTCTCGCCTTCGGTCCGCCCCGCTTGTGCAACATGTTGAGCAGGTAGTCCGTGAGCTTGTCCTCGGCGATGATCGCGCGGTCGGCGTTTGGAATCGTCATCTCCGCCCGCCCCGTCTCAGGCGCCCTCGCCAGTCCCGTTCCACACCGTTGAAGCCTGAGCGTGATGGGCATCCAACGTCAAGAGCTCTGATTGGGCGGTGCGCTACCCACTCACGCTGGTACTCATCGTGCAACGCCCCGGGCGCCGAGGAGGGCACGACACGCATGAGCAAGCCACTCGCCATCGTCACGGGAGCTTCGTCCGGGATCGGGCTCGAACTCGCGGCCATCTGCGCCGAAGACGGATTCGACCTGCTGGTTGCCGCAGACCGTTCCGAGATTCACACGGCCGCTGAACGCTTTCGCCGCCTCGGCGCGGAGACGACGGTCGTCGAGGCGGACCTCGCGACGAAGGACGGTGTCGACCAACTGTGGGCCAAGGCCGCCGGGCGGCCCATCGACGCGTTGCTGGCCAACGCCGGCCATGGTCTCGGCCATGGGTTTCTCGATCAGGACTTCGACGAGGCGCGGCATGTGATCGAGACCAACATCACCGGCACGATCTATCTCGTGCACCTGGTGGGCCGGCAGATGCGCGCGCGCGGGACGGGACGCATCCTGCTGACCGGCTCCATCGCCGGCTTCATGCCTGGCACCTATCAGGCGGTCTACAACGGCACCAAGGCATTCATCGATTCGTTTTCGTTCGCGCTGCGCGCCGAGCTCGACGGCTCCGGCGTCACCGTCACGTGCCTGATGCCGGGCGCCACCGAAACCGAGTTCTTCGAGCGCGCCGACATGCTCGACACGAAAGTGGGCCAGAGCGACAAGGACGACCCGGCCATGGTGGCGCGTGTCGGCCACGACGCGATGATGCGCGGCGACGGCGATGTGGTGAGCGGCTGGCGGAACAAGATTCAGTCCGCGCTCGCCAACGTGACGCCGGCCGGCATGCTGGCCGAGCAGCACCGCAAAATGGCGGAGCCGGGGTCTGCGGACAGGAAGTGAAGAGCAGATCGGGAGGCGGGAGGCGGAGGGCGGGAGGCGAGAGGAGCTGACGTGGCCAACGATGATGTGCGACCCTCGGCGCTGTGGTTGAGTGCGACCACGGCGCCGCGATATCCGAAGCTCGACGCTGACGCCGAAACCGATGTGGTGATCGTCGGCGGCGGCATCACGGGTCTCACCGCCGGCTATCTACTGGCGAAAGCCGGCACGCGCGTCATCGTCCTCGAGCGCGATCGGTGCGTCTACGCGGACACTGGACACACCAGCGCGCACCTCACGATGGTGACCGACGCGCGCTTGAGCGAGTTGACCGATGCGTTCGGCCGCGACCATGCGCAGGCGGTGTGGGACGCGGGCCTGGCGGCCATCGGTCAGATCGCGGAGATCGTTCGCGAAGAACAGATCGACGCCGACTTCGCGTGGGTGGACGGCTACCTGCACGTGCCGATCGACGGCGACGTCGAGCGTGAGCGTGAGGCCATCGAACGCGACGCAACGCTCGCGCTGGACTTCGGGTTCGACGTCGACCTCGTCGAAGCCGTGCCGCTGATGGGCACGCCGGGGCTGCGGGTGATCGATCAGGCCCGCATTCACCCGCGCAAGTATCTGACGCACCTGGCGCGCGCCATTACGTCGATGGGTGGCGCGATCCATGAGACGTCGTCGGCGGACGAGTTCGAGAGTCAGCCGCTGAGCGTCAAGGCCAACGGCCACACCATTCGCTGTACGGACGTGGTGCTGGCGACGCACAATCCGCTCGTCGGCCTCACCAGTACGGCCGACGCCGCGCTGCTGCAGACCAAGCTCGCGCTCTACACCAGCTACGTCCTGGCCGCCGATGTGCCGAAAGGCGTGGTGGATGACGCGCTGTGGTGGGACACGGCGGATCCGTATCGCTACTGGCGTGTCGAGCCGCATGCGGATCGCGACGTCGTGATCGTCGGCGGCGAGGATCATAAGACCGGTCAGGTGACCGACACCCGCGAGTGCCATGCCCGGCTCGAGCAATGGCTGCATCGCGTGGTGCCGAAAGCGCGTGTCACGCATCGATGGTCGGGCCAGGTGATCGAAACGCCCGACGGCCTGCCCTACATCGGCAGCAACGCGGAGCATCAGTATTTCGGCACCGGCTACTCGGGCAATGGACTCACCTTCGGTACGCTGGCCGCGATGATGATCGCCGACGCCATCGCCGGCCGAAAGAATCCGTGGAGTGATTTGTTCCACCCGAGCCGTAAGGCGATCAGGCACGGGCTGTGGGAGTACGTGAAAGAGAACGTCGACTACCCGTATTACATGCTGCGTGATCGCTTTGCCGGCGCGGACTCGCGTCCGTTACGCAGCATCCGTCGCGGCGAGGGCCGCGTCATCGAGCGTGGCGGCGAAAAGGTGGCGGCGTATCGCGACGGCAGCGGTGCCGTCACCCTGCGCTCCGCCGTCTGCACCCACATGGGCTGCATTGTCGGCTGGAACACGTCCGAGCGGACGTGGGACTGTCCGTGCCACGGCTCGCGCTTCAAGCCGACGGGCGACGTGCTGTCCGGGCCGGCCGAGTCGCCGCTGGGTGAGGCGAAGTAGCGTCGCGTGTCTTCCGCGGCCGACGCACACCGTGTGTAGCCGGCTACTCACTCTGACGCGCGCGTTGCCTTGCGCGCGCGTTCGCGCTTCGAATCCGCTGGCATGCCCCCTGCAAAACAGACGCGTAAGGAGATCCGCGCATGGCCAACACCGGTACGCTGCACGACGCTTTCATCGACGAACTCAGGGACAGTTACGACGCCGAGCGTCAGCTCGCCAAGGCCTTGCCGAAAATGGCCAAGGCCGCCACGTCCCCCGATCTGAGATCCGCCTTCGAGAGCCACCTCGAGGAAACAATGACGCACATCGAGAAGCTCGAGCAGGTGTTCGAGTCGCTGGACGAGAAGGTGCGCGGCAAGCACTGCGACGGCATGGCCGGCATCATCGACGAAGGCAAGGCCATCATGGGCGAGGACCTCGACGAAGCGACGATGGACGCGTGTCTGATCGCCGCCGGTCAGCGCGCCGAGCACTACGAGATGGCTGCGTACGGCACGCTCGTCGCCTGGGCCACGGCCATGGGGCACGACACCGCCGTCGAGCTGCTGCAGGAGATTCTCGACGAAGAGAAGGCGACGGACGAGAAGCTGACCGAACTCGCGGAGGGCGGTATCAACGCCGAAGCCGCCGAAGGCGCGCACGGCGAAGATGACGACGAAGAGGAAGAAGAGCCCGCGGCAGCGCCGATGAGCCCGTCTCCGCGCGGCCAGACGCGCGCGGCGAAGACGAAGAACGGCCGCCGTTAACCGATCGCCCAACCGGACGATGCCGACTGCACGCAATCGTGTGACTGGGCGTCGTCCGGTTCCGGTGGCGTCGAGCCACGCCGCGTTGTTCCTGATCGACGTGGTGAACGATCTCGATTTTCCGGGTTCGGAAGAGCTCGTCGCCGCTGCGGAAGAGATGGCGCCGCGCCTGGCGGCGCTCAAGACGCGAGCGGCGAAGGCCGGCGTGCCGGTGATCTACGTCAACGACAACTTCGGTCAATGGCGTTCGGATTTCCGGCAGACGGTGGCGCACTGCACATCGCCACGCTCGCCCGGCCGTCGAGTGTCGGCCCGCCTGAAGCCCACGCGCAACGACTATTTCGTCCTCAAGCCGAAACACTCCGGCTTCTACGACACCACGCTGGACACGCTGCTCGACAGCCTCGGTGTCCGAACGGTGATTCTCACCGGCATTGCCGGCAACATCTGCGTGCTGTTCACCGCCAACGACGCCTATATGCGCGGGTTGAAGCTCTACGCACCGGCGGATTGCATCGTGTCGAACGGCGCGGACGCCAACGCGTACGCGCTGCAGCAGATCAAGACCGTGCTCAAAGCCAATATCGCCAGCTCCGAGCGTCTGCGATTCACTCCGCGCCCAAGGCGAAGCCGCGTCGTCGGGCATCGCGTTGAGCGGGCGTTCACGTACCGCGAGCAATGCGAGCAGCTCGCGCGCGTTGACCAGCGCCGCGCCGGCGGCCGTGTTGTCGAAGATGCACCAGGCCGGCACCGTGCTGCCGACCAGCAGCCGCGACAGATCCGCCAGGTAGCGTTCGTCGTAGCGCGACCAGTATGTCCGCGGCGAACCGTGCAGGCGGATGTACACCAGACCGTCCCAGCCGCCGGGCACGTCGAAGCCCGGCACCCGCGGCGGATCCGCGGCCACTCGCGCCACGCGATAGCGCACGAGCATCGACGTTGCTGCGTCGCTGGACCACGACGGATGACGCGGTTCGCACACCGCGTGACCTTCATATTTCTCGCGGAACCGGTCAAAGAACGACGCGACGACATCGTCGTCGAACACGAACGACGGTGGGAACTGGATGAGGATCGGTCCGCGCTTGTCGCCGAGCGCGGCAGTTTCGGTCAGGAAGCGATCGAGCAGCGGCTCGACGTCGACGAGCCGTTGATCGTGAGTGATGGCGCGAGGCAGTTTCACGGCGAAGCGGAAGTGATCCGGCGTTGACGCCGCCCATCGCGCATAGGTCTTTGGCTGATGCGATCGGTAGAACGACGAGTTGATCTCGACCGCCGACAGCACCGCGGCGTACCGTTCGAGGTGCGAGCCCACGTCAGGGAACGTGGAGGACGCGTCCCTGCCGATGGCCCAGCCCGCCGTGCCGACGCGCACGCTATCTGCTATCTGCTACCTGCTTCCTGCTGTTTCGACACATCCGGCACGTCTTCGCCGAGCGCCGTGGCGAGGTCCTGCTGATGCTCCTGTTCCTGCCGGAGGATCTCGCGGATGTCTTCGGCGATGGCGTATTCGCCGAGCGCTTCGCACTGCCGCACGCGCTCGCGATAGGCGCGCACCGTGTTGTTCTCGTTGTCGAGGTCGGCGCGCAACATGCCGGTGGCCTCCTCGGTGAGCACGACGGGCAGCGCCTTGGCCGTCGGCATGCCGCCGAGATAATCGATGTGCTTCGCGATTGTCAGCGCGTGCTGCAGCTCTTCGCCGGCGTGGACTTCAAGTTCCTTGGCGATCTTCATGTACGCCGCGCCCTTCAGCGCCTGCGAATAGATGACGTAGGCGATGATCGCCTGGTACTCGCGGGAGAGATCCTCGTTCAGCAGTTCGATGAGCTGGTCGCGGGTGACGGTTGCGCTGCCCTTGTCTGATGCCATTACAGCCTCCTGGTCGGCAGGCAGATGCTCAATGTGGGAAGGCGGCACCTGCGCTGCGGCTCGCTGCCCGTCTCTACAGCAAGCGCGGTGCCGCTCTTCACTTTTCCGGGACGATTGTTTCTCCACGCGCGAGCATCTCGACCAGCTCGGCAATCTTCCTGGCTCGGCCGGCGGCCGTCTTCATGTTGTTGGTGCGGAAGCCCATCGCGAACAGATTCATCTTGCCCAGCGTGCGGAAGGTCTTCAGTGCACGCGGATTGGCCTCGATGGCGGCGCGCAGGTCATCTGGAATGCTGTGCACGCCGGCACTGCGAATCGGGGCGTAGGCGGCGTCCCAACGGCCGTCGCTTTTCGCGCGCTCGACTTCGCGCAGACCGTGCTCGGTCATCCGGCCTTCCTTGATCAACCGCGCGACGTGATCGCGATTCACCTGGCTCCACAGACTGCGCGAGCGTCGCGGCGTGTAGCGCTGGAGGAACGACTGCGCGTCGAAGCTCTTGCGGATGCCGTCGATCCAGCCCCAGCAGAGCACGACATCCAGTGCCTCCGCGCTCGTCACGCTGTGTAATCCCGAGCCCTTCTTGTGCACCTTCAGCCAGATCTCGTCGGCGCGCGCGTGGTTGGCGCGCATCCATGTCTCGAAGGCGGCTCCCGAACGGAACGCCTTGATCTTCTTCGGGTCGGGAATCACGGGGGCCATAAGAGGGCTGGGGGGCTGGGGGGCTGGAGGGCTGGAGGCCCGCCTCCGCGCTTTGCGCTTCGGCGAGGCTGACGGCTTGAAGGGCTTGGGGCTTACGCCGGTTCGCCGGCCGGCTTTTCGAGCTTGAACTTCTCGATGCGGTACCGAATCTGGTCGCGGTTGAGGCCCAGCAGCGTGGCGGCGCGCGTCTGGTTCCAGCCGGCGCGTTCGAGCGCCTGCACGACGAGCGAGCGTTCCAGTTGCTCGAGATCGAGTCCGGTGTCCGGCAGCGCGACGCCGCTGCCCAGGCGCGGCGCCAATCCGCTGCCGAGCGGAAAATGATCCAGCGACAGTTCGTCGCTGTCGGTCAGCAGCATCGCGCGCTCGACGGCGTTGCGCAGTTCGCGGACGTTACCCGGCCACGGATACGCCTCGAGCCGCGCCATCGCGTCCGGATGCACGCGCGTGACGCGCTTGCGGAACTCGGCGTTGTAGCTGTCGACGTAGTGCCGCACGAGCGGCGCGATGTCCTCACGACGCTGACGCAGCGGCGGCAGCACGATCGGCACGACGTTGAGGCGATAGTAGAGATCCTCGCGGAAGCGCCCGTGCCGCACCTCGTCCTCGAGATTGCGATTCGTCGCCGCGATCACGCGCACGTCCACCCGCAGATCCTGTGCGCCGCCGACGCGCTTGAACGTCCGCTCTTCGAGGAACCGCAGCAGCTTGGCCTGGAGCGCCGGCACCATCTCGCCGATTTCGTCGAGGAACACGGTGCCGCCGTCCGCGGTTTCAATGAGCCCGCGCTTCTGTCGATCGGCGCCGGTGAACGCGCCGCGTTCGTGTCCGAACAACTCGCTTTCGAGCAGCGTCTCGGGCAGCGCCGAACAGGTGATGTTCATGAACGGCTGATTCGCCCGCGCACTGGCGTAGTGAATCACCTTGGCCGCCAGGTCCTTGCCGGTGCCGCTCTCGCCGGTCAGCAGCACCGTCGACGCCGGGCTCGCGGCAATCTTCTGCAGCAATCCGCGCATCTGCTGCATCGGCGCGCTCGCGCCGACGATGCGATCGAAGGTGTAGGGACGGGCCTGTGTTGCGCGGAGCGTGGAAACCTCGCGACGCAGCCGCGTCGTGTCCAGCGCGCGCTCGATCAGCAGCACGAGCGCGTCCATGTCGAACGGCTTGTTGGCGTAGTGGAACGCGCCCTGCTTCATGGCGTCCACGGCCAACTCCACGCCGGTGTGCGCGGTCAGCATGATGACCAGCGTGTCGGGGCTCGTCTCCTTGATGCGTTTGAGCACGGCCAGGCCATCGCCGTCGGGCAGGCGATAGTCCAGCAGGACGAGGTCCACGCCTTCGCGCCGCCGTTCATGCGCCTGCGCGGCGCTTTCCGCCTCGAGCACGCGATACCCCTCGTCGGACAGCCGCGTGGTCAACGACCAGCGCACGAGCGGCTCGTCGTCGACGACAAGGATGGTTGCCGGGGGCACCGGCTAAGTATATTGCCCGATTGACGAATCGGCGGATCGGCCGATTGTTGACGATTGAGCGATCGGCAATCTCTGAATCGAATCGCGCGATTGCCAATCCTCCGATCGTCAACAATCACCCGATTCCCCGATTGCCGATCGCCAATGCACTGAGCTCCACCAGCGAAGCCACGTCTGCGAGCTCGAACGGTTTGCTCACGACGCGGACGGCACCGAGGTCGAGTGCGCCCTGCACGACGTCGGGCGTGCTGAATGCCGTCATCAGGATCACCGGGGTGTCGGGCAGCTGCTGACGCAGGCGCGCCAGCAGCGACAGGTCGTTTGAATCCGGCAGCCGGAAGTCGAGCAGCACGATATCGAACGGCGCGGCGGTGGCGGCGGCGAGGGCGGTGGCGCCGGTCGCGGCCTGCTGCACGTCGAAGCCGCGATCCCCCAGCACCTCGGCCAGCGACCACCGGATCAGCGCCTCGTCGTCGACGATGAGGACGCGGCGCCGCGTGCCGCCGTTGTTCAAGGCGTCGGTCGGCATGATCGGCCTTCCCTTCATGCGCGATTCGGGTTCATCGCCGAAGCGACCGTCACGCCGACTGACTCAGGCGGCCACCGTTGAGCTGTCCGGCGAACGTGTTGGCGATCTGCCGCAACTCATCCCAGTCCGTGTATTCGTAGTCGCGGCTGGTGTCGGTATCGCCGCCGGCCTTGCGCGCGATGCCGCGCATCATCAACCGCTTGACGAAGCTGTACTGCGTGTAGAGCAGCGCGCCGGCGATGAGGCGCGTCTGGGACGGCAGCCATCCGGTGGCGCGCTGGAACGACGCGATCAGGTCCTGGAGATCGCGGTCCACTTTCGGATCGTGCTGGAGCACGCCGAGGCAGACCGAGAGGAAGATCGTCGGCACGCGGTTCAGCACGCCGAGGTTGGCCGACACCCACTGGATGACCTCGCGCTGATACCCGCTGGCGTGTACCGACGCGGCCACGGCGACGGCGTCGTAGCCGGTGGCATCCGGTCCGCCGCTGGCGGCATCGACGAGGTCCACCTGGTGTCCGCCGAGCGCGAGTTGCTCGCGGAATGCACGCGCCACTTTGGCGGTATGGCCATCGGTGGTGCCGTAAAGGACGAGGATGCGGGACATGGTGCCTTCTCCCTGAAGAACCGGCGGCCGCGCTCGCGCGTGCCGGCGCCGTACCCGCCGCTATCGCATCACTCGTGCCAGTCGTTCCAGGCGTCAAACGTGAGGGAGATGGGTCGGGATCAGGTCCGCAGTGGGGAAAATCCCGGTGGCCGCCCGCGGATTTCTCCGCACCGACCCGGGCGTGGGCAGTCCTCCGCCGCGGATCTTCGGCGGCCTTCCCACGACGCGCGCGGGCATTCGTCGCGCTCGAGGCTGATGACGGGCTTCCGACGCCTCGGCATTCCCCTTGCACTACGGGCAGACGTGAGGCGTCCGCCACCGACCGCGCCGTTGCCGCACGGGCCGGCGCTCCGATGGCCCGCCGATACGTCGAGGACACCGCAATGACACCCGTTACCCGGATTGCCGCCACGCTGATTGCCGTCACCTTGAGCGCCGGGTGTCGGTCGACGATGAACGTCAGCTCGCACGTCGATCGCAGCCTGGACTTCACGCGCTACCACACCTACGACTGGGGCCCGGCGGATGCGTTGCCCACCGGCGATCCCCGGCTCGACAAGGATCCGTACTTCAAGGACTATCTGCAGGGCGCGGTCGAGCGGCAACTGGCCCAGCGCCAGCTCACGCTCGACTCCACCGGCAAGCCCGACCTGCTGATTCACTATCACGCCAACATCACCGAGCGGATGGACGTCAATCGCGCCGACCGCACCTATGGCTATTGCCAGGGCGCGGATTGTCCGCCGGACACCATCGCGTATGAAGCCGGCACGCTGGTCATCGACATCATGGATGCGCGCACCAACAAGCTGGTGTGGCGCGGCTGGGCGCAGAACAGCGTCGAGGACATGCTGCGCGATCGCGACGTGATGATCAAGACGATCGAACGCGCCGTCACCGAGATGCTGCGGCAGTTGCCGCGGGTGCGGTAAGACGGATCACCGGTTCGATGCGATGAACATGAGCAACGTAAGTGCACCGAGGAATCTGGAGCCTGTCATGCGGTCAACAACCATGCGCGTCGCCCCCCTGATGGCAGCCCTGATCGCTGCCAGTGTCTGGCTGGGCGGCTGCGCCACGATGCAGGTGAACTCGTTCGTCGAGCGCGGCGCCGACGTGCGGCAGTTCAAGACCTATCAGTGGGGCGCGCCCGACACGTGGGCCATCGGTGATCCGCGCCTCGACAACAACCGCTTCTTCGACGAACGCGTCCGCGCGCGGGTGGAAGCGGAGCTCTCGCGCCGCGGCTACGAGCGGGCGTTCGGCAAGCCCGACTTCGTGCTGCACTATCACGCCAGCGTGACGCAGGAGATCAGCTCGGTCGATCTCGATCGCACCGTGACGCCGCGCCCCGACGAGGATCGCCGCCCGACGGTCTACGACAAAGGCACGCTCTTCGTCGACATCGTCGAACCCGGCACCGAGCGACTGCTGTGGCGCGGCTGGGCCGAAGGCAGCATCGACGGCGTCATCGACAATCAGAGTGTGATGGAAGAACAGATCGACAAGGCCGTGGCGAGGATTATCGGACAACTGCCTCCCAGGTCTTAGGTCCTAAGTCCTAGGTCTTAGGAAAGGGCTTGAAGGGCTTGAAGGGCTTGGAGGGTCTTACGCTGCCGGGACTGCGCTCTTGTCGGGGCCGGGTAACCATCGGGACGGCATAACAGTCGGGACCGTCCTAGGCCTTCCAGCCTTTCCAGCCTTTCCAGCCCTCCAGCCCTCCAGCCCTCCAAGCCCCAAGCCCTCCCAGCCCTCTGTCATCCGAGTGGCATCGTCACTGTCACGGCGGTGCCGCGTCCGAGCGGCGCGTCGATCGTCACCTCGCCGCCGTGCGCTTCGGCCAGGCGCTTCACTGTGGTCAGGCCGAGGCCCGAGCCGCGGGACTTGGTGGTGAAGAACGGCGTGAACACCTTCTGAAGCACATCCGCGGGGATGCCGGGACCGTTGTCGCGGAAGGTGATCGCGCACGCGTCGTCGGTCGCCGAGACGACGATGTCGATGCGGCCGTGTTCGGGCATGGCGTGCGCGCTGTTGATCACCAGGTTCTGCACGATGATCTTCAGCATGTCGGCGTCGATGGGCACCGGCGGCGCCGCGCCGCTGACCGTCATGTCGAGACGCGCGATCGCCGGGTCCTGCCGCAGCAGATTGACCGTCGACTGGATGACGCGGGTGAGGTCGAGCATCTGCCGGTGCGGCTGCGGCGGCCGCGCGAAGAGCAGCAGGTCCTTCATCATCTCGTCGAGCGAGTCGATGCGGGCGACGATCTCCTTGATCACCGGTGCGCTCGGGTTGTCCTGCGGCAGCCGCGCGCCAATCACCTGGATGGCGCCGCGAATGCCGGCCAGCGGGTTCTTCACCTCGTGCGCGAGGAGCGCCGCCATCTCGCCCAGACGCGCCAGCGCCGTGCGCTCGCGCAGTTGCTCTTCCATGCGCACACGCGCGCTGAGGTCGTGCAGGATGCCGGTGAACTTGCGCTCGCCGTTCACCGTCAACTGGCCGACGGAGAGATGGACCGGAAACGTCGAGCCGTCGCGCCGCAGGCCCTGCACCTCGCGGCCGATGCCGATGATGTGCGGCTCGCTCGTGCGCAGGTATCGTTCGATGTAACCATCGTGCTCGTCGCGATACGGCGCCGGCATCAGCACGCTGACGTTGACGCCCTGCACCTCGCGCTCGGCGTAGCCGAACATCCGCTCGGCGCCGAGGTTGAACGACTCGATGCGGCCGCGCGTATCGATGATGATGATGCCGTCGACCGCCGAGTCGATGATGGCCCGCCACCGCGCCTCGCTCGCCTGCAACTGCTGCCGCAGCGCTTCCCGTTCGTCGTCACCAGACTGTGAGTCGCTCGCCATGTGGGACTGCAGCATAGCTGGCTCGCGGCGAGACTTGTAGGACTTGGAGGACTTGGAGGACTTGGAGGGCTTGGAGGGCTTGAAGGGCTTGGCGAGAACCGCGCGATCGTTTTCGGCCTCCCACCTCCCGCTTGCGCTGAGCTTGTCGAAGGGCCTCCCGTCTCCCGCCTCCCGTCTCCCGTCTCCGCGTCAAGCCCTTCAAGCCCCAAGCCCTACAAGCCTCGAACCTTGATCCCCAAGCCCTTCAAGCCCTCGTTAACCACCTCTTGACAACGCCGCGAATTGGTCGATTTCGTGTAGCCTGTCAGATGCGCAGCGCCCAGTTTGCGCCGCATATTCGAACGAGCAAAAAGACCATGACCAGACACAGCACGGCCCCGCTGCCGGCCCTGACGCGCCGGCGCTTCCTCGAGCAGATCGGCGCCATCGGCGGCTCGTCGCTCGTCATGACGGCGATGAGTTCCTGGGACCTGATGGCGGAATCCGCCGGTCAGCGCCCGACGCTGAACGGACGGCCGGCCAAGGCCAGGGTTCTGGTCCTTGGCGGCGGCCTCTCGGGCCTGGTCGTTGGTCACGAGCTCAACAAGCTCGGCTACGACTTCGAAATCTTCGAAGCGCGCGACCGCGTCGGTGGGTTGTCGTGGACGGTGCGCCGCGGCTCGGAGCACACCGAGCTGGAGACCGGCGAAAAGCAGGTCTGCGGCTGGGACGAGGGCCAGTATCTCAACGTCGGTCCCTGGCGCATCCCGCACTCGCATCACGGCGTGCTGGATTACTGCCGCGAGCTGAACGTGCCGATGCAAGTGTTCCTCAACGAGTCGGACGCCTCCTACTTCTACTTCGAGGGCGAACGCGCCGGCACGCTGGCGAAGAAGCGCATCCGCCTCCGCGAAGTAAAGGCCGACCTCGCCGGTCAGATCAACGAACTGCTGATCAAGGCGGTCGATCAGAAGAAGCTCGACCTGCCGATGACGGCCGAGGATCAGAACCGCCTCACGACGTTCCTCGTCAGCCAGGGCTACCTCGATCCGAAGACGCGCACCTACCAGGCGTTTGCCAATCGCGGCGAAGGCGATCCGTATCAACTGGCGGCGCTGCTGCAGGCCGGCTTCGGCAATCGTCTCCGTTCGGTTCCCGCTATCGAAGGCACCACGGCCGCGCCGATGTTCCAGCCGATCGGCGGCATGGATCAGATCCCGAAGGGCTTCCAGCGCGCGCTCGGTCCCAAGCGCATCCGCTTCAACACCGAGATCCAGTCGGTCATCCAGGACGCCAACGGCGTCAAGGTCGAGTATCTCGACACCAAGACCGGCAAGAAGAGCGCGACCACGGCCGACTATGTTGTCCTCTGTCTGCCGCTGTCGGTGGTCTCCGGCCTCAACATCAACCTGTCGCCCGAACTGATGGCGGCGGTGAAGGACGTGCCGTACAGCAACAGCGCCAAGGTCGGTCTCGCCATGAAGCGCCGCTTCTGGGAAGAAGACGATGGCATTTACGGCGGGCACCTGTATTCGGATCTGCCGCTGGGCGAGTTCTCGTATCCGTCCAACGACTACTTCACGAAGAAGGGCGTGCTGCTCGGCCTCTACGCCAACGGCCCGGTTGGCGACCTGCTCGATCGCAAGGTTGCGGAGCGCATCTCGCACGTCGTGACCAACGCCGCCAAGGTGCACCCGCAGATTCCGCAGGAACTGGAGAGCGCCTATGCGGTGTGGTGGAAGAAGGTGAAGTACAGCTCCGGCGGCTTTGCCTCGGTCCGCGGCGCCGATCGCCGCGCCCTGCTGGCGAAGATGGACAACCGCATCGTCATCGGGTCGGCCGCCACCGCGCCGCACTCCGAGCCCGACTGGCAGGAGGGCGCCATTGCCGCCGGCTGGCAGGCGCTCGAAACCGTGCACGCCCGCGCCATGCGCGGGTAGCACTGGCCGTTCCCGTGTAATTTCCTCCCGGTTCGATCCGCGACGTGCATGAAAACACGTCGCGGATCCCGCCTTGCCGCCGTGATCTGACGGCGGCCCTCAACTTGCATCGATCGCCGCATCCTCCCCCGCGTGGCGACCCTCCGCCACGGTTGTGATCGGCGCACCCCCTCGCGGCCCGATCAAAGGCTCGTAACATCCGCGCTCCCCCCAGGGAGGCCGCCTGTGCGCGAGCACCAATCACGATCGGAGTGGGCATGACACGCATGCTGCGTGCGATGTTGCCCAGGGTGAACCGTGCCTTCGACACGGTCTCGGCTCTGGCGCTGCTACTGGCCATTTTCGTGGCCGCCAATCTCGAACGCATGCCCGACGGTGCCGGCGGGTTCTTCTCGGCGCGCATCGGCGTCAAGAACGTCGTCGCGTTGTTGTTGTTCGCGGCGATCTGGAACGCCGCCTTTGCCGCCGCCGGCCTCCATCAGCCGCCGATTCGCCAGCGGCTGTCTCGACAGGCGGCGCGCATCGTCCTTGCGTGTTCGATCGGCACGCTGCCGCTCCTCGCGTTCCCGTGGCTCAGTTACGACGCCGGTTTCCGCCTCGAGATGGTGGCGGTGTTCTGGGCCGCGGCGATCGTCGTCGAGATCATCGGACGGACGCTGATGACGTTGGCGGCGCGCTATGCCGCCGAACGCGCCACCGGCACCGTGCGCGTGATGGTGGTGGGCAGCGGACCACGCACGCTGAAGTTGTTCGAGCGTATTCAGGCGGAACCACTGGCGCACCTGCGCGTGCTCGGCTTCGTCGACTCGCCGGGCACGCACCCGGTGGCGTTCGCCATTCGCGAACGTATGCTCGGCACGCTCGACGATCTCGAGTCGCTGCTTGCCGGCAACGCCGTCGATCAGGTGCTGATCACGCTGCCGGTGAAGTCGTGCTACGACGCCATTCAGGACGCCATCTCGACGTGCGAGCGCGTCGGCGTCGAGGTGCACTATCTCTCCGACGTCTTCTCGGCGTCGATGGCCAAGTCGTCGCTCACCGGGCAGGACGATCTCGAAGCGACGCGCCTCAGCTTCGTCACCGACGATTACCGCGTCATCGTCAAGCGCGTCTTCGACGTCACCGCCGCGCTGTGCGGGCTCCTCGTGCTGTCGCCGGTACTGCTCGTCTGTGCATGGCTGGTCCGCCGCAGCGGCCCGGGACCGATCCTCTTCACGCAGCAGCGCTACGGCTACAACCGCCGCCGCTTCGAGATGTACAAGTTCCGGACGATGGTGGCGGATGCCGAGCAGTTGCAGGCATCGCTCGAGTCGCAGAACGAGGCGAGCGGACCGGTGTTCAAGATCCGCCGCGATCCACGCATCACGCCGATCGGGCGCATCCTGCGCAAGACGTCGCTCGACGAACTGCCGCAGCTCTTCAACGTGCTGAAGGGCGACATGTCGATCGTCGGTCCGCGGCCGCTGCCGGTGCGCGACGTGTCGCGCTTTCACGAAGCGCGGCTGATGCGCCGCTTCAGCGTGCGCCCCGGCATCACGTGTCTGTGGCAGATCACCGGCCGCAGCGACACCGACTTCGATCGCTGGGTGCAGCTCGATCTCGACTACATCGACAACTGGTCGCTGGCGCTGGACGCACGGATTCTCGTCAAGACCGTGCCGGCCGTCCTCGCCGGCACCGGCGCCGCCTAGTTCTCGCGCGCCGCCTGTCGGGTCGCGCCGTGCCGCGACCAACCAGCGTTGGCCGGCGCCTGAACGCTCTCACTGTTCCCCGACACCTTTCGACCGAGGAGATCTCCCATCGTGAACACTCTTCGCCCGCACGAGCGCTTCGACGCCGTGGACCGTCTGGTTTCGGACGAAGCGGCCACCACGGCACGCACGCAGGCACTGCATCGTCCGCCGATTTCGGAAGAGATTCTCGACTGGATCGGGTTCGTCCGCCGCCACCTGCTGGCCATGGCCGTCGTGTGGCTGCTGGTGCTGGCGGCGGCTGTTGCCGTCGTCTTCTTCGTGCTGCCGCGCGAGTATCAGTCGGAAGCGAAGTTCCTGGTCCGCACGGCCCGGCAGGAGTTGGTTGTCGGTCCCGGTGCGGCCACGCCTCCCGGCGCGTCGCGAGGTGATGTCACCGAGGAGGTGCTGAACACCGAAGTGGAGTTGCTCCGCAGCCGCGACATCCTCGCCACGGTTGTCGAGAAGCTGGATCTCGGCAGCTCGTATGTCAACGCCGGTCGAACGCCGGTCGAAGCCAGCGAACTGGCGCTGCGCGATCTGTCGCGCGGGCTCGTCGCCGGCACGATCCGCAAGACCAACATCGTCCATGTGTCGTACCTGAGCCGCGAGCCCGACGTCGCAGGCGCGGTGGTGCAGCAGGTGACCGATGCCTACCTGGCCGCGCACCTGGTAATGCACAGCAGTCCCGGCACCTACGAGCTGTACAAGACGCAGGCGGCCACGGCGGCGGAGGAATTACGGCGGGCCGAGGAGGCACTGGCCGCCAAGGGACGCAGTGCCAACCTGCTGAACCTCGAGACGCAGAAGAAGGACGCCCTCGAACGCATCAACCAGATCCAGACCGAGCTCGACACCATCGGCGCCGAGATGCGCGAGCACGAGACGAAGGCGCGTGTGGCCCTGGTGCACATGGGGTCGGTCCCCGAGCGCGTGAAGACGCAGATGCGCAACATGCCGAATCAGTATTCCGTCGAGCGGCTGCACACGCTGATCGTCGAGCTGAACAACAAGCGCACCGAGATCCTGACGAAGTTCAATCCCGACGACCGCCTCGTCATCGAACTGGATCAGCAGATCAAGGACACGAACGACGCGCTGCAACGCGCGCAGGGGTTGAGTGCCAACGAGGAGTCGACGGACGTCAATCCGGCCTGGCAGGCGCTCGAGTCCGAACGCATCAAGGCACGCCTGGCGTTGTCGGGCCTCGAAAGCAAGTCGCAGGCGCTGAAGCGCGAGCTGGCCGTGCACCAGCAGTCGGCGCTGGCATTGACCGAGGCGGCGCCGGAGTACGACGGCCTGCTGCGCGAGGTCGCCACGGCGCGCGCCAACTACGAACTCTATTCGCGCAAGGAAGAGGAAGCGCGCATTGCCGGCGCGCTCGACTCCGAGCGCATCTCGAATGTCGTGCTGGCGCAGGCACCCGTGGTGTCGCACGTGCCGGCCAAGCCCAACAAGCGTCTCGGCGTGGTGGCGGGCGCCATCGCCGCCACGGTGCTGGCGCTGGCGTTCGCCTTTGTCCGCGAACTGTTCGGTTTCGGCGCGCGTCACCGCGGCGACGTCCGCGTTGCGGTGTTCGGCGTGTCGGCCGCCCCCGAACTGCCCTGAGGAGCGTTGACCATGCGTGTTGCGATCGCGATTCTCGTTGTGTCGATGGGTCTGGCCGCACCGGGCGCGGTCCTCGCGCAGGACGTGCCAACGCCGGCGGCCCCCGAGTTGCCGGCTGGCGCCGGCGAGCTGCCGCTGGCGGTACCAGACGGTGTGCTGCCGGAGCCGTTCTACAAGCTGCAGCCGAGCGATGTAGTGACGGTGAAATACCGCTACACGCCGGAGTACGACGCCACGGTGTCGGTCAGGCCCGACGGCTTCATCACGCTGCCCATCGTCGGCGACGTGAAGGTGAGCGGCCTGACGGTGGCCGACGCGCAGCGCGCCATCAGGACCGCCGCGGCCGCGCGCCTGCGCGATCCGGAACTGACGTTCGAACTGAAGGACTTCCAGAAGCCGCGCTTCGTCGTCGGCGGGGAGGTGGACAAGCCGGGGCAGTTCGAACTGCGCGGGCGGATCTCACTGCTCGAGGCCATCGCCATGGCCGGCGGCTTCAAGTCGAGCGCCAAGCATTCGCAGGTGGTGCTGTTCCGACGCTTCGACGAGACGCAGGTGGTGACGCGTGTGATCAACGCCAAGGAACTGGCGAAAGCCTCTCGCGTCGAGGAAGACCCGTACCTGCGATCTGGCGACTTCCTGTTCGTGCCGCAGAACAAGATCAGCAAACTCGAGCGGCTGGTGCCGCTCACCTCCATCGGCTGGCTGCTGGCCTGGGCGCGCTGACCATGGGCGGCATCGCGGTCTTCCACGACAACTTCGCGCAGATGGGCGGCGCCGAGCGCGTCGCCGAAGCGCTCGTGTCGGCGCTGCCGCACGCGGCCCTGCACACCACGCTCGCCGCGCACGCCAAGCTGGTGCCGGCGCTCCAGCAGCGGCGGATCCAGACGACCTGGATGCAGCGGCTGCCGTCGCCGGGACGCTTCTACCGGCACTACTTCATGCTGTATCCGCTCGCGGTGGAAGGCGCGGATCTGCGCGAGTACGACCTCGTCGTCAGCAGTTGCTTCGGCTATGCGAAGGGCGTGCACACCCGGCGCGACGCCGTCCACGTCTGCTACTGCTACACGCCGATGCGCTGGGTGTGGCGGCACGACGACTACATGACGCGCGAACGCTTCGGCCGCGCGCAGCAGTTGGCCATCGAAGCGGCGATGCCGTTCCTCCGCTGGTGGGATCGCCGGGCGGCGCGGCGTCCGGACTTCTTCCTCACCAGTTCGCGTGTCGTCGCCGACCGCATCGAGCGCTGCTACGGCCGCACCGCTGTCGTGATTCCGCCGCCGGTGGATCTCGATCGCTTTCACGTCAGCGATCAGGCGGGCGACTTCTACCTGATTCTGTCGCGGCTGGTCGGCTACAAGCGTATCGACCTGGCGATCGAGGCGTGCAATCGCCTGCGCAGACCGCTGACGATCATCGGCGATGGTCCCGATCGCGCCCGTCTCGAGGCGATGGCCGGACCCACCGTGACGTTTCTCGGCCGTCAACCCGACGCGGTGGTGAACGACACCGTGGCCGCGTGCCGTGCGCTGCTGTTTCCCGGTGAAGAGGACTTCGGCATTGCACCGCTCGAGGCCAACGCCGCCGGCCGACCGGTGGTGGCCTGGCGCGGCGGTGGTGCGACGGAAACGGTGCTCGACGGCGAAACCGGCGTGTTCTTCGATCAGCCCACGGCGGCGTCGCTCGCGACGGCAATCGAGCGGCTCGAAGCCATGACGTGGTCGCCGCGGCGCCTGCGCGCCCATGCAGCGACGTACGACCGTCCGGTGTTCGTGCGCCGCATCCGCGACTTCATTCATGCCGTGGCGCCGCAGTCGGGCGTGGACGCGGCGCCGGTGGCCCATGCATCCTGACGCCGCGCCTGCCGCGCCGGCGGACGCGGTGATCGTCGAGCCGCGCCGTCTGCCCACCGTGCTGCTGACGTCGATGACGCTGCGCTTCGGCACCATCGCGCTCAACGCAGTCACCGGCATCGTCACGGCGCGAGCGCTGCACCCGGCCGGCCGCGGTGAACTGGCGGCGATGATCCTGTGGCCGATGCTCTTCGCCGGCCTGACGACGATGGGGCTGCCGAGTGCGTTGGTGTATTACCTGCGGCGCGAGCCGGAGCGGGCGGCGGCGTTCATCGGCTGGGCGCTGGTGCTGTGCACGGCGGCGTCGATCGCCGGCACCGCGGTCGGCTGGTTCATCGTGCCGCCCTGGCTGGGCCATCACGCGCCGGAGGTGATCCGCGCCGCGCAGTTGTGCCTGCTCACCACCTTGCTGTGCTCGTTGACGCTGGCGGGACGGGCGGTGTGGGAAGCGCGCGGCTGGTTCACGTGGTCGTCGGTCTCGCAGGTGATCACCCCCCTGATGGTGGTGATCGGCCTGGCTGTGCTGATCTGGCGCGGGGCGTTGACGCCGGTGACGGCGGCGGCGGTGTACGTGCTGGCCGGGTTGCCGAGCCTGCTGTGGATCCTCACGTCGATCGTCCTGACGTGCCGTCCATCGCTCGCCGGCGACTGGCCGCTGCGGCAACGTCTGGCGCACTACGGTGTGCGGTCGTACGGCGTGGATCTGTGCGGCATCCTCGCCATCTATCTCGATCAGGCGCTTGTCGTCGGGCTGCTCAGTTCGGCGTCGATGGGCATCTACGCGGTGGCGCTCAGCCTGTCGCGCGTCATCGGCGCCATCCACGCGTCGGTCGCGATGATCGTGTTTCCGCGGGCCGTCGGACTCGCGCCCGAGGCAATGGTGACGGCGGTGGCGCGATCGGCGCGGATGGGCACGCTCGCCTCCACCGCGACGGGCCTGGTGGTGATGGCGGCCGGTCCCATGCTGCTGCCGTGGCTTTACGGCGCGTCGTATGCGGCGGCCGTGGTGCTGCTGCCGATCCTGCTGGCGGAAGCGGTGATGGCCGGACTGGCGCAGGTGCTGCTGCAAGGGTTCCTCGCGGCGGGACGTCCCGGCGTGGCCACGCTGGTGCTGGGTGGGAGCCTGGCGTGCAGCATCCCGTTGTTCCTCGTGCTGGTGCCGGCCTTCGGCGTGGCTGGCGCCGCGTTCGCGCTGCTGGGCGGGTCGTCGCTGCGCGTGCTGTTCATCATCCTCGCGTATCGCCGGATGCTCGGGCTGACGCCGCCGCGGGTGTGGATCAGCGGCGCGGATTTCATGGACCTGGCGCGCTATCGCGCCGCGGTGCTCGGCTCGGCCACGCGGCTGCGTGCAGCGGGGGAGGCGGACTGATGCGCACGCGCCCCCTCACCGTATTCATCGCACACCCGTCGGAACTGTTGACGGATCACCTGCCGCACGGCGATGGCCTGGTGTCGTTCGGATTCGTGCGCCGGCTGGCCGAACGCGGACACGACGTGCACGTCGCCGCGCAGCGCGTCGACATCCGATCGCCGCTGCCGCCGGGGCTGCACGTCTACATGCTGATGCCCGAGAGCGACACGTCGATCCTCGATCGCCTCATCTTCATGCTCCGCATGCGGC
>JADZCY010000435.1 GCA_020851325.1 Acidobacteriota bacterium
CGGCCGCGATCGTCGGTTCGTGCCTCGGTGTGGGCGAGATCCAGATCTGGACCGACGTCGACGGCATGCTCACCTCCGACCCGCGCATCGTCCGCGACCCGCAGGTGGTGCCGCACATCTCGTTCGCCGAAGCGTCGGAGCTGGCGTACTTCGGCGCCAAGGTGCTGCACCCGGCGACGATTCAGCCGGCGGTTGCCCGCAACATCCCGGTGCGCATTCTCAACTCGCGGCGCGCCAACGCGCGCGGCACGCTGATCACGGCCGAGCGGCCAGCAAGCGAATCGCCGCTCACCGCCGTCGCCGCAAAGAAGGGCGTGACGGTGATCGACATCACCTCGACGCGCATGCTGATGGCGCACGGCTTCCTCAGCCGCCTGTTTGCCGTGTTCGATCGCTTCCGCACGCCGGTGGACGTCGTCACAACGTCCGAGGTGAGCGTGTCGGTGACCGTGGACGACAGTCGTCATCTGCCGCAGGTGGTGGAGGCGCTCTCCGCGTTTGCCGACGTATCACTCGAGGATCAGATGGCCATCGTCTGCGCGGTGGGCGAGGGGCTGCAGCGCGATCCGGCCATGGCGGCGCGCGTGCTGACATCGCTCGGCGACCTGCCGCTGCGCATGGTGTCGCAGGCGGCGTCGCGCCGGAACATCACCTTCGTGATTCGCGAGCGCGACGTGGCCACGGCGCTCGGCCGGCTGCACGACACATTTTTCGCCCCGTATCCGGTGTCGGCGTCGGTGGCCGGCACACGGGACTGACGCAATGCGGCTGCTGATTGTCGGACACGGCCGCATGGGCCGGCAGGTAGAGATGCTGGCGCCCGAGTACGGCTTCGAGGTCGCTGGCATCGTCGATCGTTCGTCGGGCGAACGCGCGCTCATCGACGCGCCGTTCGACGGAGTTGACGTCGCCATCGACTTCACGCTCGCCGACGCCGTTCCGACCAACCTGCCGCTGCTGGCCGAGCGCGGCATCAATCTCGTCATCGGCACCACGGGCTGGCAGGCGCACGAGGCGGAGATGCGGGCGGTTGTCGCGGAACACGGCATTGGCGTGGTGGCCGCCGCCAACTTCTCGATCGGCATGAACGTGTTCCAGTTGATCGTCGAGGAAGCGGCGCGGCGAATGGCACCGCACGCCGATTTCGGCGCGTGGATTCACGAGCGGCATCACGATCAGAAGAAGGACGCGCCGTCCGGCACGGCGTTGATGCTGGCGCAGGCGATGAAGGACGCGTCGTTTTCACGGCCCGTCGACATGTCGGCGGCGCGCGCCGGCTTCATCCCCGGCACGCATACGGTAGGCTTCGACGGTCCGTCGGAAACGATCGAACTGACGCATACGGTGCGCGATCGCGCGGTGTTCGCCCGCGGCGCGCTCGTTGCCGCGAAGTGGGTAATCGGGCGGCGCGGCTGGTTTGGAATGCGAGACGTCGTCAGTGGGAGCGACGCGGCTTCAGCCGCGTCGAAAGGGAGAGCCTGATGAGAACACGATGGACGGGTGTCGGCACGGCGCTGGTGACGCCGTTCACAACCAGCGGCGCGGTGGACGAAGCCGCGGTACGGCGGCTGGCGCGGCGGCAGATCGATGCGGGCATCCACTTCCTCGTGCCCTGCGGCACGACGGGTGAGACGCCGACGCTCACCGAAGACGAATGGTGCCGTGTCGTCGAGATCGTCGTCGACGAAGCCAAGGGCGCGGTGCCCGTCATGGCCGGCGCCGGCGGCAACAACACGCGCGAAGTGGTGCACCTGGCGAAGTTGATGCAGAAGGCGGGCGCGGACGGCCTGCTCTCCGTCACGCCGTACTACAACAAGCCGACACCCGAAGGCATGTATGCGCACTTCTCGGCGGTGGCCGAGGCGACGCCGCTGCCCATCGCGCTCTACAACGTGCCGGGCCGCACCGGCACCAACATGGACGCGACGACGCTGGCGCGGCTTGCCACCATTCCGAACGTCGTTGGTGTGAAGGAAGCCTCCGGCAACATCCAGCAGATGGCCGAGATCATTCACGCCGTGCCGGACGACTTCCTCGTCCTCTCCGGAGACGATGCGGTGACCGTGCCGCTGATGGCGATTGGCGGGCGCGGGATCATTTCGGTGGCGTCCAACAGCATTCCGGCGCTGATGGTCGAAATGGTGGAAGCCGCGGAGCGTGGGGACTATCCAGCGGCGCGGCGCGTGCACCAGCGCATCCTGCCGATCATGATCGGCAACTTCATGGAGTCGAACCCTGGCCCGGTGAAGTTCGCGATGGCAGCGATGGGTCTGCTCGAACCGGTGTACCGGCTGCCGATGGTGCTGCCGCGCGAGGCGTCGCAGCAGAAGATGCGGGCGATGCTCCGCGACCTCGACCTCATCGCGCGTTGATGCGCGAGTCCTGACGGAGATCTGACGCGTGAAGGAACGAATCGAGACGTTGTTTGCCGCCGGCGCCGCCGCCAATCGCGACGACGCCCGCGCGGCGTTTGCCGAACTGCGTGCTGCGTTGGGGACCGGCGATGTGCGATCCGCTGAACCCGATGCCGCGTCGCCCACCGGCTGGCGCGTCAACACCTGGGTGAAGCAGGGCATCCTGCTCGGCTTCCGCTTCGGTGATCTGGTGGAGATGAGCGAGGGCCTGCCGTTCTACGACAAGGACACGATGCCGCTCTTGCGACCGGGCACCAGCGCCGGCGTGCGCATCGTCCCCGGCGGGTCGAGCGTGCGTGCCGGGGCGTTTCTGGCGAAGAGCGTCATCTGCATGCCGCCGATGTACATCAACATCGGCGCCTATGTCGGCGAAGGCACGCTGATCGATTCGCACGCGCTGGTCGGCTCCTGCGCGCAGGTCGGTCAACGCGTGCACGTCAGCGCCGCGGCGCAACTCGGCGGCGTCATCGAACCGGTTGGCGCGATGCCGGTGATCATCGAAGACGATGTGCTGGTTGGCGGGAACACCGGCATCTACGAGGGCGCGGTGATCAAGCGGCGTGCGGTGATTGCCGCCGGCACGGTGCTCACCGGGTCGACGCCGGTGTACGACTTGCCCAACGAACGCATCATCAAGCCGGAAGCCGGGCAGCCGCTGGTGATTCCCGAGGGCGCGGTGGTCGTGCCCGGCGCGCGGCGCGTCAGCGTCGGCGCTGGTGCGGAGTGGGGACTGTCGCTGGCGACGCCGGTGATTGTGAAGTATCGCGACGATCGCACCGACACGCGGACGGAGCTCGAAGCGTGGATCCGGTAGACGTCGTCGCGCTGGCGCGACATCTGATCGACATCGACTCGACCACCGGCCGCGAAGGCGAGGTGGCACGCGTGCTCGCCGTGTATCTCCGCTACCGCGGCTATTCGGTGCTCGAGCAGCCGTTGGCGAACGGACGCTGCAACGTCATCGCCGCGGTGGGCGAGCCGGAGGTCGTGTTCTCGACGCACTTCGATTGCGTGCCGCCGTTCTTTCCGAGCCGTCTCGAAGACGGCGTGCTCTACGGGCGCGGCGCCTGCGATGCGAAGGGCATCCTGGCGGCGCAGGTGGCGGCGGCGGAGCAACTGCGCGCGGCCGGTGAGACGCGGATCGGCCTGGTGTTCGTCGCCGGCGAGGAGCGCGGCAGCGACGGCGCGATTGCCGCCAACACCATCGGTTCCCGCGCGCGGTATCTGATCAACGGCGAGCCGACCGAGAACCGGCTGGGCGCGGCCACCCGCGGCGTGTATCGCGTCACGCTGACCACCGAGGGACGGGCCGCGCACTCCGGCTATCCGCAACTGGGCGTGTCGGCCATCGATGCGCTCATCGACGTGCTGGTGTCGCTCCGCGCGGCGGATTGGCCGTCGGACCCGGTATTGGGCCGCACGCATCACACCATCGGCCTCATCAACGGTGGTGTGGCGCCAAACGTCGTGTCGCCGCATGCTTCGGCAGAGTTGATCTTCCGCAGTGTCGGCTCGCACGACGACATCCGCCGCGTCCTGCGCGATGTGGTCGGCGACCGCGCGACGATCGCGGAAGTGCTGGAAGTGCCGCCGGTCCGCCTCGAAAGACGCGACGGCTTCGACACGGCCGTATTTGCCTACACGACCGACATTCCATTCCTGAACGCCTGGGGCACGCCGCTACTGCTCGGTCCGGGTTCGATCAACGTCGCGCACACCGACCGCGAACACGTCCGCGTAGCCGAACTGGAAGCCGCAGTCGATCTCTACGTTCGCCTCGCGAAGGAACTGATGAAATAGGCCCGCCCGCCTTCGCGCTAAGGCGGGACGGGAGGCACGCCGGGACGCGCGAAGCGCGGTCCCCGTTGGTGCTACACTGATAGGACGTTCCACCGCCGACTGGCCGTCCCGGCCGGCTCGGCGCGGGCCGCACCGCGGCCCGGGACCTGTGCAATCTCAGGGCGGCGAACCGCGTCAGGGCCGGAAGGCAGCAGCGCTAAGTCGTTTC
>JADZCY010000436.1 GCA_020851325.1 Acidobacteriota bacterium
TAGTCCCCATGCCAATACGCCACTTCTTCCGCGGAGAGCGGCGGCAGCGGTAGCGTGCGATCCTTCAGGGGGCGGATCATCAGCACCCCTTCGCTGGACGCCAGCGTCGTGATGCGCACCTGTGGTGGCGTGAGCGACGGCGGGAACCAGCCGCGGATGATCGGCGGCGGTTCACCGGGGTGACGCGCCAGCATCACCTGCAGCATGGCGCCGAGGCGCGCGCCGGCGGGGTCGCGGTCGCCGGCCTCTTCGATCGTCCACGCGCCCTGGTGCGCCACGCACACGAGATACGCGACCGGCTGGTGCCCTTCTTCCGACACCAGGAACTCGACGTCGCGGTAGCCAACCTCGCCGAGGCCGGCGAGCAGGCGCTTCTTCGTCAGGCCGTAGCGGATGTAGTCCTCGCCGCGCACCACGGAGAGGCGTGCGTCGCTGGTGCGGGTGGCGTCGAGTTCGGCCAGCGCGGGGATGTCGCGATCCTCGCCGCTGCGCACGAGCAGCGCTGGCGGACCACCGTCCTTGCGATCGACATCCAGCCGCCACTCGTTGAGCGGCACGGGAACGAAGTCGAGCTTCTCGTAGAAGGCCGGCGCGATCTCGGAGAAGAGCGACGCGAACTCGTACCCTTCCGCCTCCGCCGTCTCGAGCACGCGCGTCAACAGTTCCTTCGCGGCGCCGCGACCGCGATAGGCTGGTGCCGTGAACACCGCGCCAAGCCCGAGCACGCGGCGGATGCGGCCGTCGATGCGATACGACAGGTCATAGCGTTTGGCGCTGGCCACGGTGTGCGGGCCGTCCTGCAGCGCCACACGGTCGAGATGCGTGGCGCCCCACGGCGTTCGCAGCTGCGCCGCCCACCAGCGGCCGTAGTTCTCACGGCTGAGCCCGTCGTGCCAGAGCGGAAACGTGTCATCGAGAATACGTTCCAGAACCGGCCCCGTGGCCGGGACCACCCTCAGCGCCATCGTTTCAACCCTGCGAAGCCGTCAACCGTCATAAGGATCGGGAGAGCGTATCGCATGTTGCACCGCGCCGCGACTGTCGTGCTGGTGTTGAGTGTCGTCGCCGGTGTGCAACCGGCGGCGCAGATGCCGGCGAAAGCCGCTGCCGCCGAGGCGGCGCACGTGCTGAGCCGGCTCACTTATGGCCCTCGGCCGGGTGACGTGGACGCGGTTCAGCGCCTGGGCATCGAGGCGTTCGTCGAACGTCAGCTGCGCCCGCAATCCATTGCCGACACCGCGTTGCAGCCGCGGCTCGATGCGCTTGCCACGCTCGACCTCGACGAAACGACAATGCTGCGGGACTATTTCGAGCCGGCGCGCCGCGAGCGGCGCCAGCGGTCGGGGGCGCCGAATCCGGATGCCGCGGACCCGCCGCCCGCACGAGCGGCGCCGTCGATGGCGCAGCGGAACAGCCGGTTGATCATCGAGGACCTCGAAACCGCGCGGCTGCTGCGTGCCGTGTCGAGCGAACGCCAACTCGAGGAAGTGCTCGTGGACTTCTGGTTCAACCACTTCAACGTGTTTGCCGGCAAGGGACCGACGCGCGCCTATGTCACCGCGTTCGAACGCGACGCCATCCGCCCGCATGTGCTCGGCAACTTCCGCGAGATGCTCGAAGCAGTCGCCACGAGTCCGGCGATGCTGTTCTATCTCGACAACTGGATGAACGGCAGGGGCCCACAGGCCGCGGCAGGCGCGCAGCGTGGGCGCGGCATCAACGAGAACTACGCGCGTGAGTTGCTGGAACTCCACACGCTCGGCGTCGATGGCGGCTACACACAGGCGGACGTGGCAAACGTGGCGCGCGCGTTCACCGGCTGGACGATGCGGCCGCGCGAGGATGCGCGGTTCCGCTTCGCGCCGGCGATGCACGACAGGGACGCGAAGGTCGTGCTCGGGCATCGCCTTGCCGCGGGCCGCGGCATCGAGGATGGGCGGCAGGTGCTCGACATCCTGGCCGCGCATCCGTCCACGGCCCGCTTCATCGCCACGCGACTGACGCAGAAGTTCGTCAGCGACACGCCGCCGCCGGCGCTGATCGATCGCGTCGCCGCGCGCTTCACCGCAACGCACGGTGATCTTCGCGAGGTCACCCGCGCCGTGCTGCTGTCGCCAGAGTTCCGCGCGCCAGCGGCGTATCGCGCCAAGGTGAAGACGCCGCTCGAATTCATCGCCAGCGCGCTCCGCGCCACTGGCGCGCAGGTCACGGCGGTGCCGGCGTTGACGCGCACGCTGCGCGATCTGGGTCAGCCGCTCTACTTCTGTCAGCCGCCCACCGGCTACGACGAAACCGCGACGACGTGGGTGTCGTCCGGCGCGTTGATCGCGCGCATGAACTTCGCGGTCGATCTCGCCAACGGCCGCGTCCGCGACGTCACGCTGCCGTCATCGCCGCCGACGGCCGACGATGTGATCGTCGCGGCGCTGGCCGGCGAGGTGTCGAGCGCCACGCGCGACACGCTGGCTCGTGCGGCCACGCCGGCACAGAAGCTGGCGCTGGTGATTGGCTCACCCGAGTTCCAGCGGCAGTAAGGAGACCCAATGTCGACGCGACGCGTGTTCCTCAAGTCCGGTGCGATGGCGCTGCTTTCGGTTGGCCTGGCGCCGTCGTTTCTGACGCGCACGGCCGATGCCGCCGGCGCGCGCCGCAAGCTGCTCATTGCCATCTTCCAGCGCGGCGCGGTAGACGGGCTCAACATGGTGGTGCCATACGGTGAGGCCGACTACTACAACGCGCGTCCCACCATTGGCATTCCGCGACCGGGACGCGACGGTGGTGCGCTCGATCTCGACGGCTTCTTCGGCCTCCACCCTTCCATGTCACCGCTTCTCCCCCTCTGGCAACACGGCCACCTCGCCATCGTCCATGCGGCCGGTTCGCACGACACGACGCGGTCGCACTTCGATGCGCAGGACTACATGGAGTCGGCGACGCCGGGCGTGAAGAGCACGCGTGATGGCTGGATGAATCGATACCTGCAGGCGGCGGATGACGAGCGGAACCCGCTGCGCGGTGTCGCGCTGACGCGACAGATGCCGCGGGCGCTGCAGGGACACGCGCCGGCGCTGGCGATTGGCAGCGTCAAAGGCTTCGACGTGCACGGCGGCGGTCCGGCACGCGAGTCGTTCGAATCCGCCTATGCGGATGCTGCCGATCAGGTGTTGAACGGCACGGCACGCGAGGCGTTCGAGGCAATGCGGACGTTGCGGCAGCACGCGTCTGGACGCGGCTACCGTCCGGCCCCGGGCGTCGAGTATCCGCGCACGCCCTTCGGCGCCGCGCTGCAGGAGATCGCGTCGCTCGCCAAGGCAGACGTGGGTCTGGAAGTGGCGTTCGCCGAGAGCACGAATTGGGATCACCACATCAACCAAGGCGCCACCAGCGGTCTGCTTGCGGGGCGGCTCACCGACTTCTCACGCGGCATCGCGGCACTTGCCGCCGACCTCGGCGACCGCATGTCGGACACCATCATCCTGACGATGTCGGAGTTCGGGCGAGCGGTGCGGGAGAACGGGAGTCGCGGCACCGATCATGGTCATGGCAACGCGATGCTGGTGATTGGCGGCGGCGTGAAGGGCCGCGCGATCTACGGCGACTGGCCCGGCCTCGCGCCCGAGCA
>JADZCY010000437.1 GCA_020851325.1 Acidobacteriota bacterium
GGAGAACTGGAACACGAGGAAGTGTCGGCGTTCTCGCGCATTCGTGTTCGTCGTGACGGCGACATCCGCGCGCTGACGTTCGTGCGCGACAACGGGCAGGAGGCGGTGCAGAGCCGCGTCGACCTGACCTCGCCGCAGACGCTGCTGTCGCCATACGCCCGCGGCATGTTCGGCAGCTATCTTTATCAGCCGCAGCCTCGCCGGGTGCTCATCGTTGGTCTGGGCGGCGGTGCCATGGTGCGCTTCCTGACGCATCACGAACCGCAGGTGCAGATCGACGTCGTCGAGATCGATCCGGTTGTCGTGCGGATTGCGGACGAGTACTTCGGTGTGCGCGACGGCGGTAACGTCCGCGTGCACACCGCCGACGCGGTCGCGCTGATCGAGTCCACCGCCGAGCGCTACGACCTGATTCTGATGGACGCGTTCCTGCGTCCATCGAGCGATACCGACACGACCGGCGTACCGACGCGTCTGAAGACGCAGGCGTTTCTTGCCCGGCTGAAGCAGACGCTGACGCCCGGCGGCGTCGTCGCGTTCAACGTCAACGAGCACGCCACGATGGTCGATGACATTGCCGCCGTCGAGGCGGTGTTTGGCAGCGCCGCGGTGTACAGCTGTCCGCCATCGGACAACAAAGTGATCATCGCCACCGAAGGCGCCGTGCCATCGGACGACGACCTGCACGCGCGTGTCGATGCGCTCGACGCGCGTTTCGAAGGCGCGTTGTCGTTTGCGGATGTCCTGAGCAACAGAGAGACGCGCTGACCGCGACGCGCACGACCTGCGTGCGAGAAGACGTGCCTGGCGCTTGCCGTCAGGGATCTCGTCGAGTCGGTTCGGGCGCCGGAGGCCTCGCGGCCATCACTGAAGGACGACGTCTGACGGCCTGAGGCGAAGCTAGCGTCGGTCGGTGCGTGTACGGCCCAACGCCGCGACGGCGGCTTTCGAGAGTGCAACGTAGCGATCCGGATCTTCGACCGCGTACCACGTGCGGAGGTCGGCAATGCCGATGCTTCGCATGCTTCGGACTCGATACGGCGATGATAGCTCTGTCGAGTGCTCGATCAACAGGCCGCTGGTCAGGCGGCAGCTCCGACGCACATCTGGCCGTGACACATCGCGGTTTGAGGAGGTCGAGGTAGCGGGATGACAAGGAACGCCGCAGCCCGGATGCAG
This sequence comes from Acidobacteriota bacterium, assembly GCA_020851325.1. Taxonomy (GTDB): domain Bacteria; phylum Acidobacteriota; class Vicinamibacteria; order Vicinamibacterales; family UBA2999; genus VFZN01. The sequence goes on from JADZCY010000437.1 coordinate 1,180, forward strand.
ATCACGCAAACATCGCCAAGGCCATCCTGCTCCGACCGAGCCCGGCCGCGCCTCGTGACGATCGTGTTGGTAGTGATGTGTGCCTGTTTCGTCTCGCGCGTGTCGGCTCAGGAGCCAGCGAGCGTGACGGTGCGAGTGCAGTCGAACGATGAACCGGTGTCTGGCGCGACCGTCACCGTCGGTGCGCAAACGCTCGAGACCGACCATACCGGCAGCATCGCGCTACAGACTCCGCGCGGTGTGGTCACGGTCATGGTGACGAAGCTCGGGTTCGTCGACGTGCAGCAGACGGTGACGATTGCCGATGCGCCCGTGGAGATGGTGATCGATCTCGTTCCCGTGCCGGAGCACGAGGAAGAAGTGATCGTTGTCGCCACCACACGCAGCGGCCGACGAGTGGAGGATCAGCCGACGCGCGTCGAAGTGCTCGGCCGCGAAGAGATCGAAGAGAAGATGCTCATGACGCCCGGCGACATCGTCATGATGCTGAACGAGATGGGCGGCCTGCGCGTGCAGGCGACATCGCCGTCGATTGGCGCGGCCAGCGTGCGCGTGCAGGGCATGCAGGGACGCTATACGCGCTTCCTCAGCGACGGATTGCCGCTCTTCGGCCAGCAGGTGGGCGGACTCGGCCTGCTGCAGATCCCGCCGGTGGACCTCGGTCAGGTCGAAGTCATCAAAGGCGTCGCTTCCGCGTTGTATGGGGCCGGTGCCATGGGCGGCGTGGTGAACCTGTTGTCGCGTCGACCGGTACCGGAACCAGCCGCCGACGTTCTCGTGAATCAGTCGACACTGGGGGCGACCGACATTGTGGCGTTCGTGTCGACGCCGCTGTCGCCGGCCTGGCGGCTGTCGCTGCTCGGCGGCGGTCATCGTCAGACGCGCAACGATCGCGATGGCGATGGCTGGGCCGACCTGGCCGAGTACACGCGCGGCGTGTTTCGGCCGCGGCTGTTCTGGGACGCCGGCGGCGGTCGGTCCGCGTTTCTCACGGCAGGCGTGACGGTCGAAGATCGCCAGGGCGGCACGATGCGCGGCGCATCACTGGCGTCGATCGGCGCGCCTTACGTCGAGGCGCTCGACACGCGCCGCTATGACGTCGGTGGCCAGATGCAGATGCTGCTGAACCAACGATTCGTGCTCACCACGCGCGGCGCTGCTGCCTGGCAGCGTCACGACCACCGACTCGGCGAGGTGCGCGAGCGCGACGCGCACGACACGGTGTTCGGCGAAGTGGCCCTGCGCGGTGCCGCCGGCGCGCACACGTGGGTGGTCGGCGCCGCCTACGAGCGCGACGACTACACGCCGGACGACGTGCCCCGCTTCGCCTACACCTACAACGTCCCCGGGCTCTTCGTGCAGGACGATGTGGACGTGGCGTCGTGGCTGTCGATCTCGGCGGGCGCTCGAGTGGACTGGCACAGCGAGTACGGCACGTTCGTCAGTCCGCGCCTCGCGGCGCTGGCGCGTGGCGGAGCGTGGACCAGCCGGCTGTCGGTGGGCCGCGGGTTCTTCGCGACGACACCGCTCACGGAAGAGACCGAGGCCGCGGGCCTGACACGACTGGAACTTCTGCGTCCGCTGCGGGCGGAACGCGGCACGAGTGTGTCGTGGGACGTGACGAGGCCGATCGGCGCGATCACGGTGACGGCGACGGCCTTCGCGTCGCGCATCACCGACAGCGCCGCGGTCGAGCGCGACACACGCTACGTGCTGTTCAATCGCGACGGAGCGACGACGAACGCCGGTGCCGAACTGCTGGTGACGGGTGGTCGTGGTCCATGGGTGGCGACCGGCACGTACACCTACGTGCGGGCGCGTGAAGACGGCGACGCCGGCCGGCGGGATGTGGCGCTGACGCCGCGGCACAGCGCCGGATTCGTGGGCATGTGGGAAGAGGAAGACTGGGGTCGCGTCGGCGTCGAGTGGTACTACACGGGCCGACAGCGTCTCGAGGTGAATCCGTATCGCCGCGTCTCGCGGCCGTACTCCATCGTCGGCGTGCTGGTGGAGAAGCGGATCGATCGATTCCGTGTGTTCCTCAACGCGGAGAACCTCACCAACGTCCGCCAGACGCGGTGGGATTCGCTGCTGCGTCCCTCGCGCGGCGTGGACGGGCGCTGGACCGTGGACGCGTGGGCGCCGGTCGACGGCCGCGCCATCAACGGCGGCTTCCGCGTGGACTTCTGAGGTCAGCCCGCGATTGCTCGTGATTCGCCATGTAGAGGTGCACCGGGGACAGCCGGTCACCAGATCGTCTGAATCGGGTAGGCGCTGATCGGTCCGTCACTCGTGACGAAGACGAGACCCTCAGCCTTCGCTTGAGCAATGAGTATCCGATCGAAGGGATCCTTGTGCAGCATCGGCAGACCAGCGAGTGCCGTGATGTGCGTCGGGCGCATGTGCAGGACGCGGGCGGAGGTGAGATCGATCGCCTGCCGCCACCACGTCGCCAGGTCCGAGATGGACAAGAGACCCTTCTGCGTCTTGATGACGACCTCCCAATAAGACGCGACACTCACGACGTTCTCGCCGGATTCGACACGACGACGAGCCTTGACCGACAGCCGCTCGGGCTCGGCGAGCGCCCAGAGCAGCGTACTGGTGTCGAGCAGGTGGGCAGCCTTATCGGCCGTCCCAGAACGCTGCGGTCTCTTCATCAGTCAGCGGCCGCTCCCAACCTTCCGCCATGGTGAACTGGCCGCGCATCTTGCCAA
>JADZCY010000438.1 GCA_020851325.1 Acidobacteriota bacterium
GCACCCGCCGGCGGCACGAGACGCGGCCACAGGCTCACGATCGCACCAGCCGATCCCGCCGCGACGGTTCCCACGTCACCACGCGCCGGCCGAGCAGCACGTTCCACCACGCGTGCAGGATCGACGCATTGACGACGACGAAGAAGGTGAGGATGCGCCACGGTCCGCGCGGCGCCACCGGCGAGACGACGCCGGCGACCGCGAGTGCGTAGGCGACGAGTTGCAGGACCGCGAGCACGGCGTAGAAGCGCGATGTGCCCGCGAGCAGCAGGCTGGCAATCAGCATCAGCACCATCGCCACGGGGACGAGCCAGCGACACAGCTTGTGGCTGGCCAACTGCCACGCCGACAGACCGAAGCGGAACGGGTTCAGCAGTTCCAGATGCTGCAGCAACGCCGACATGCCGCGGACGACGGTGCGCACTTTGCGCGCGTACTCGCGGCGGCCATCGGCCAGGTCCTGGTAGTAGCCAAGCGCGCGCGGGTCCGAGATGCCACGCAGCCCGGCCTTCAGCGTATTGAGCAGCGTCGTGAAGTCGCTCGGGATGTCCACCGCCCAGTCGCGGCAGACCGCACGCCGCGCCGCGAAGAACGATCCGCTGAGTCCCACCACCGAACCCAGCCTCGATTCGATCTGCCGCAGCCACATCTCGTAGCGGACGTACGCGCCTTCACCGCCGGTACTGCCATCGGCGCGCAGTACGCGGTCTTCGCTGCTGACCGACCCGATGGCCGGATCAGCGAAGCTGCGGACGATACGCAGGACGCCGTCGGGTTCGAGGTGCGTGGCGACGTCGGAGAAGACCAGCAGGTCGTGCGACGCATGCTGGATCGCCAGCAGTTGCGCCGCTTCCTTGCCGCGCCGCTCCGGCGCGACGACCAGCCGCACGCCGCGATCGGCAAACGCTTCCACGATCGCGTGTGTGCCATCGGATGACGCGTCGGAGGTGACGATGATCTCGAACGCGTCGCGCGGATAATCCAGCGCGAGCGTGTTGGCCATCTTGTCCGGCAGCCGCGCTTCTTCGTTGCGCACCGTGATGATGAACGACACCGGCGGCGTGATGTCCGCCGCGGCCACGGGGCGATGACGCAGCGTGGCCAGCGCCGCCGCGAGCAGCGGATAGCCGGCGTAGGCGTAAACGCAGAACGCGGCGCTCGACCAGAAGAGGATCTCCAGCATCGCCGTCAGGGAATGTTGCGCACGATGGCCGGTCCGAGCAGCCGCGTGAGCGGCACCGGCAGGTGCTGCCAGATGCGGATGGCCTGCTGGAAGCGTGGGTTCTGCGGGTTCACCGCCGGCAGGTCGCGGCCCTCCGGCACCCAGTGCCGCCAGTGCAGCGGCACCGGTTGCGCGCCCCACTGCTGCTTGAACTGATAGGGTCCGCTGTCGGGCGAGGAACGCCCGAAGTCGAACACCGCATATCCGCGCTCGCAGCAGAACTTCAGCATCTGCCAGTAGAGGTGCACGTTGACGCCGATGCGGTTGTGCGCGCGAAGCGACGACGCCCACGGCACTTCGACGCGATCGCGAAAGCCGAGCAGGAACCCGGCGGCCACGGCGTCACGCCCCCGATAGATGGTGACGATGGAGGCGTGATCCGGAAACAGATCGAGCACGGCTTCGAACAGCGCCTTCGGATACACCGGCGTCCCGAGGTCGCGCATGTTGGCGGCGAAGACGTCGTAGAACGCGTCGAGTTGATCGTGCCGGCCGATGCGGCACTCGACGCCTTCGCGTTCGGGCCGGCGGATCTGATTGCGCAGCTTGGCGCCAAGACGCTTCCACAGCGTCTCCGGATCGCGCTCCAGGTTCAGCCGCATCGACACCTTGCTGACCTGCACGGCGAGTGCGGTGCCGCCGGCCGCTTCCGAGCGCAGTTCCAGGTGCGACACGCCGAAGCCGCGGGCCATGTCGATGGCCGCCGCTTCCAGTTCGCGCGCTACCTCCGGCGAGTCGGCGCAGGCGCCGCCGTAGTTCACATACGGCAGCGAGACGAGGAAATCGCCGAACAACCGGCTCTTGACGCGCGCCAGCGGCAGCACGCCGGTGATGGCGCCGTCACTGCCCGATGCGACGAGGTAGTGCGTGCGATGGCCGAACACGTTGTGGATGACGCGGCGCCACGCCGACAGGTGATAGATCGTGGCATCTGCACGAGCCGCCACGTAGGTGTCCCAACGCGCGCCTTCGCTTGGCAGCAGCGTGGTTACCATCGGGCCAGCCTTGCCGCCATCTTCGCCTGACGGAACGACGTCCGCCGTGTCGCGGCATACAGCGCCTCGTACTCGCGCACCATCGTCGCTGTGCTGAACAGCGCGTGGACGCGCGCCGCCGCGGCCTGGCCGAGCGATTCCGCACGCGCCGGATCGGCCGCCAGCATTGTCACGGCACCGGCAATGGCGGACGCATCCGCCTTCGGGATCACCAGCGCGCTCACCCCAGGCTCGACGATGCGCGCGTTCTGGCCGACGTCGGTGACGACGATCGCGCGTGCGGCGGCCATGGCTTCGAGCAGCGCGATGGGCATGGCTTCCCAGAGTGACGCCATCACGTAGACGTCGAAGGCGGCCAGCAGTTCGAGCGCGTCGGCACGCCAGCTCGTGAAGATCA
>JADZCY010000439.1 GCA_020851325.1 Acidobacteriota bacterium
CGTGAAGCACCATCGTGGAGCACCTTCGTGGAGCACCTCCGTGAAGCACCTCCGTGCCGCCCCCCTACCGTCTCGTCTCCGCGGATCGCGCGCAGGCGACGGGCTGCAGGCTCCCCTGCCGTGCCGCGACATCCCAGTCGTAGAGATAGACCGAGCGTCCGCCCAGGCGCCGAGCGGCATCGCAGCGGGCGTCGCGAGCTCCGGGGTCCACGGCGTAGAGCACCGGCGCCGCCAGGTCCAGGCCGTTGCGTGTCAGGTCCAGCACCGCCATCGAGCGCGCCGTGCCAACGCGTCCGCGCAGGAAGATCAGCGCCGGCATCGCCACCGCCGCGCCTTTCGCAAACACGTCGCTGCGCTCGGTGATGACGCGATGCTCGCGCACGGCGTGCACCATCAGCGCCACCGGCATCACGAGCACGCTGGCCACGAACAACCCGAACATCCGCCGGTCGAACCGCGGCAGCGGCACCGTGTCGTGGCGCACCAGGTTGGCGGCGCCGAAGACCGCCGCGAACAGCCACGCTTCGTAATGGAAGCGCGGTCCGTACTGATTGCCGCCGCGCTCGACGTAGAAGTAGAGCACCGCCGCCGTCATCACCAGGACCCAGGGGAACAGGCCACGGCGCGCCACCGGAGCGGCGCGACGCAGGTAGAGCATGTAGGCGACGATCAGCAGCGGCGGCGTCCAGCTGAGGTGACGCAGCACGTGCGTCGCCAGGATGTCGGCCCCACGCAGCCACATCCCCTCCGCAAACCACAGCGACATCGTCAGGGGCCGAGTGGTGAGCGCCCACGGGCTGCCGGTCAGGGCGTCGTTGTAGGCCATCAGCGCCGCGACCCACGGCAATCCACCCACGGCCACCAGCAGCAGCGTGCGCAGGCGCGGCGTTCCGGGACGCAGCAGCCACCAGATGATCGGCACCGCGCCGATGACGCCGGTGAGGTAGCGCGCCAGCACCGCCCAGCCGATCAGCAGGCCAATGGTCACCGGCACCCAGGCCGGACGTCGATCCGCCCGCGCCGCGACCCAGGCGGCGGTCACCAGCAGCAGGCCGCAGAAGGTATGCGAGAAGTACGACGCGGCGTTGAAGAGGAAGAACGGCGAGACGCCAACGATGAGCGCGGCGACCAGGCCCGCGCGCGGCGAATGGAGCCGCCAGCCGAGCGCCGCCACGGCCACGAGCGTGAGCACGCCGAGCAGAGGATTGACGGCCCACGCCGGCAGCCCCATCCACAACCCGATCGCCAGCATGAGCGGCCAACCGAGCGGGAAGCTGCCGAACACGCGCGCCGGTTCGTGGACGATGTAGTTGAAGGCGAAGAGGTCGGGATGCCCCGTCGGTGGATTCGACAGCCGCCCCGCGGCCAGCGTCCGAGCCTGATAGAGGTAGGCGTATTCGTCGCCGGAGTTCGGAAAGTCGAGCAGGACGAACTGGTTGATGGCGGCGAGAACCGCGAACACGGCGGGAAGCGTCACGGCGGCCAGCCGCCAGGGATGGCGAGTGGCCGCGGTGAGGATGGCGAGCAGGCGTTGATAGCGCCGATCGAGGCCGGTCATGATGACCGGGCCGCTGGATGATTCGTCAGACATCCTCGCCCTTCCCGCGAGCCAGCCGGCGCCGCTGGCTCGACAGTCCGGGAAAAATTCTACACGCGGCGCGCCTACGGCGTCTTCGGCTGCATCGTAATCGCCTTCATCGCCTCGGGCGTGCCGGCGAGTTCTTCCTTGCCTTCCGGATACTCGTTCAGCTTGAGGAAGTAGGCGATGACGTCGGCGTACTGCTGCGGCGTCAGCGAACCGGGATTGTCCTCGGGCATCGTGTTGACCGCGTCCCAGAGGTCGTGCAGCGGCTTGCCGCTGAAACCCTTGACGAAATCCGGCCCCGTGAACCGGGCGGCGTCATGGCAGGCGGCGCACTTGTCGTCGAACACCGCCACGCCGCGCGTGGCCTGCGCGGCGGTATACACGCCAGCGTTGACGTCCTTGCCGGCCTGGCCGAGCGCCAGTGTCACCGTGCTGACCAGACCCACCATCACCAGTCCGAATACACGCATCACGCTCTCCTCTCGACGCTGACGGAAAGCCCGTCGCTGTCAGCCGTGCACACTCCGTACCGCACCATCGTGCCGCACCATCGTGCCGCACCTCCGTGTAGCACCATCGTGCCGCACCTCCGTGTAGCACCATCGTGCCGCACCTCCGTGTAGCACCATCGTGCCGCACGGTCGTGCTAACTTCCATGATCCTATGTCGATTCGGCCCTTCCTCGCAGCACTCCTCCTGACCAGCGGGCTCGCCTCGGCGTGCGCGTCGGCGGCGCCGCCTGCCGCTGTGACCACGCCGGCCACCTCCGCCGCTCCGAGACCCGCGGCCACGACGGACCGTCAGCGGTGGCTCGAGATGTTCGCGCGCGGCTACTTCCCGGGACGCAGCGGACAGGTGTTCGTGATCCCGCGTGAGGGCGACGTCATCACCGATCGCAGCCCGATGTATGCGTTCATGCACGGCTCGCCGTGGGAGTACGACGTTCACATTCCGCTGTTGATCTACGGTCCGGGCCTCGTCACCGCCGGCGACTACCCTCGCGCGGCGACGCAGCAGGACGTGGCGCCGACGCTGGCGGCGCTGATGGGGGCGCGGATGCCGCCGACGGTGTCCGGGCGGGCGCTGACCGAAGCGATGCGTGCGGGCGCGCCGCGGCCGCGCGTGGTGGTGCTGATTGCGCTCGACGGCATGCGCGCGGACTACTTCGACAAGTACGCGGACGTGCTGCCGACCCTGACGCGCCTGCGCAAGGAAGGCGCGTGGTTCCGCAACACGCGCATCAACTACCTGCCGACGCTCACCAGCGTCGGTCACGCGACGATCGGAACCGGCGCCGACCCGGCGGTGCACGGCCTGGCCGCCAACAACCTGTTCAACCGCGCCACCGGCAGGCCGCAGGAGGCCTACGCCGGGCTCGATCCGGGCGAGATGATGGCGCTCACGCTCGCCGATGTCTGGAACCTCACCACCGATGGCCGCGCCATCATCGTCGGACAGGGCGGCGCGATTCGCGCCACCGCGGGTCTGCTCGGTCATGGTGCGTGCCTGGTCGGCGCGCGGCCCGTCATCGCGGCGAGTTACGCGACGCGCGACGCGGGATGGGAGACCAACCCGCGCTGCTATCGCCTGCCGGATTACCTGAAGAGCATCAACGGCCGCACCTTCTGGGAGGCGGCCGGCGGCACGTGGATGACGCACGCCATCGCCAATCCAGGTGCGTTCCGGGCCTCGAGCGTGTTCCAGCGCTTCGAAGGCGAGGCGCTGGCGGCGGTCGCCACCAACGAGGCGTTCGGCGCCGACGACATCACGGATCTGCTGATGGTGAATACGAAGGGGCCGGACTACGTCGGACACGCGTACGGACCGGATTCACCGGAGATGCGCGCCGAGATGGTGGAACTCGATCGGCAGATCAGCCGACTGCTCGACATCCTCACGCCCAAGGCCGGACCGAACGGCCTCGTCGTCGCCCTCACGGCCGATCACGGCATGCCCGGCGAGCCACCGCCGGGGCGGCGTATCTATCTCGAGGACATCATCGAACGGATCCACGCGCGCTTCGATCCGCAGGACAAGAAGGTGGTGACCTACTACGGCGATGCGGCCAACAACCAGGTCTTCCTCGACACCGAGCGTCTGCGCTCCCTCGGCTTCACGCTGAAGGACGTGGCCACGATGCTCGAGGGGGAGCCTTACTTCGTCGCCGCGTTCACAGAGGACGAAGTGCGGGCCGCGCGGCGCTGACACCGTTTGGCCTGCCTCGCCGACTTGTCCGCCGTAGCCCGAAGGCGAAGGTGGAAGCGCGGAGCGCGAAGGCGGGTCTAAGCGACGGCGAGGAGCGTCAGGTTCGGGTTCTCGCGCTGCGTGTATTGCAGTTCCCAGTCCGACTGGAACAGCAGCACGCGCCGCTCGTCGCGATCGACGGTTTCGAGCACGCCCTGCGGCAGCTTGAGTGATCCGCTCGGATCGCCGTCGATCCACCGTGCCGCGACGTGCGGCAGCTTGTCTACCTGGCAGACGACGCCGTACTCGTTCTTCATGCGCGCCTCGACGATGTCGAACTGCAGCGATCCGACGACGCCGAGGATCGGTTCGCGCTTGCCGTAGATCGGGAAGACCACCTGCATCAGGCCTTCTTCCTCGAGCTGACGGATCCCTTCGTCGAACTGCTTGAACTTGACGTCGCGCAGGCGCAGCGCGCCGAAGAACTCGGCCGGGAAGTGCGGGATGCGCGGGTATTTCACCTTCGCGCCGGCATAGAGCGTGTCGCCGATGCTGAAGCGGCCGGGGTTCACCAGGCCGACGACGTCGCCGGGATACGCGGTGTCGACGATCTCTCGGTCCCGGCCGAAGAACTTGCTCGGCCGCGACAGCCGAAGCTCGGTGCCGAGGCGCGCGTTGGTGACGAGCATGTCCCTGGTCAACAGCCCGGAGCACACGCGCAGGAACGCCACGCGATCGCGGTGGCGCGGGTTCATGTTCGCCTGGATCTTGAAGATGAAGCCGCTGAAGTCCGGCGAGGTCGGCTCGATGATGTCGTCTTCGGCCTCGCGCGGCTGCGGCGGCGGCGCCAGGTCCACGAGCGCGGCGAGGAACGATTCGAGCCCGAAGTTCGACAGCGCCGATCCGAAGAACACGGCCGTCTGCCGGCCGGCGCGATAGGCGTCGATATCGAAGCGCGTGCCGGCGGCTTCGAGCAGGCTGACGCCCTCCAGCAGTTCGGCACGGCACTCGTCGCCGATCAGATCGGCGAGAGCCGGATCGCTCGGGCTGGTCACCGCCACCGGCGCCCGGCGCTCGCCGCCGGAACGCGTGTAGAACAACACTTCCTGCGTGCGCAGATCGTAGACACCGCGGAAGCGATCGCCGGTGCCGATCGGCCAGTTCATCGGCACGGCGGCGACGCCGAGCACGCGTTCGATCTCGTCGAGCAGTTCCAGGGGATCGCGGGCCGGCAGATCGAGCTTGTTGACGAAGGTCAGCATCGGCAGGCGCCGCTGCCGCGCCACCTCGAACAGCTTGCGCGTCTGCGTCTCGATGCCCTTCGCGGCGTCGATCACCATCACGACGCTGTCGACGGCGAGCAGCGTGCGGTAGGTGTCTTCGCTGAAGTCCTTGTGGCCGGGCGTGTCGAGCAGCGTGACGTGCCGGTCGAACAGATCGAACTCGAGCGCCGCCGAGGTGATCGAGATGCCGCGTTCGCGTTCGATCTCCATCCAGTCCGACACGGCGTGCCGCGCCGCCTTCTTGCCGCGGACGGCGCCGGCCAGCTCGATGGCGCCGGCGTACAGCAGCGTCTTCTCGGTCAGCGTCGTCTTGCCGGCGTCGGGGTGGGAGATGATGGCGAAAGTGCGGCGACGGGCCACTTCGCGCGCGATCGCTTCCGGGGTCTGCGTCGTACTCACGAACCTCAAAGAATAGCAGGAGTCGGCGGGCGGTGATATGTTGACAAACGGCATGCCGCTGTCCTGCCGCCGACGCTTCATCACTTCTGTCGCTGCCGCGGCACCAGCCCTGTTGTTCTCGCGTTCCGCACTCGCCGCCACCAATCCGGTGCGTCGACTGACGTTCGAGCACACGCACACCGGCGAGCGGCTGGCCGTCGAGTACGCGCACGGCGACGCGTATCTGCCCGACGCGCTGGCGTCGGTGAATCGCCTGCTTCGCGACTTCCGCACCGGCGAGGTGCACGATATCGACAAGGGCCTGCTGGATCTACTGCACGGCCTCACGGCGCTGACCGAAACGACGCGGCCGTTCCAGGTGATCTCTGGCTATCGATCGCCGGCCACCAACGCGACCCTGCGCCAGCGGAGCGAGGGCGTCGCCAGCGGCAGCCTGCACATGCGGGGCATGGCCATCGACATCCGCCTGGCCGACGTGCCGCTCGCCAAACTCCGCAAAGCGGCGCTCGCCGCCGGCCGCGGCGGTGTCGGCTACTACCCCGCCTCGGACTTCGTGCACGTCGACACGGGACGAGTACGACAGTGGTAGGACTTGGGTCCTAGGTCCTAAGTCCTAGGTCCTAGGCAGAAGCTCTTGTCCACGAAACCAAGATCCGTGGCAGTGGTTCTTTCCTAGGTCCTAAGTCCTAGGTCCTAGGTCCTAGGCAAGGACACTTGTCCACGAAAACCGCACACATGACTGGGGGTCTTCGCGTGATTCTGGAGCTTGGCTCCGAAGTCGCCACGAGAGCCCGTGTCGACGAGGGTTGCACGCCGTGATCAGCGGTCTTTGCCTAAAGACTCAAGACCTAGTGGACTGTATCAACTGAACGTGAAGTATCAGGCGATGCGGCGGGTAGGGTCCCGATACGTCCAGCGTACCGGCTTGGCGGAGCGGTTGTAGCGGTCGATGTAGCGCCGGATCTTGCGGGC
>JADZCY010000440.1 GCA_020851325.1 Acidobacteriota bacterium
CTCGTCATTCGATCGCCCCGACAGGTACCGCCGCCGTCATCACGCGGTCCTTGCGCCAGGCGACGATCACTTCATCGCCGACGCGGACCATGTGCGGGACGCCAGTGGCGCGGCCGCTGACGCTCTGCGCGACGACGATGGGGCGGCCGGGCGTGGTGCGGCCGGCGGCAATGCGGCGGACGAGCACTTCGCCGATGCCCTCACCGCGGCGCTCCAGCCAACTCACCAGCGTGTCGCCGTTCTCGAGCACCGTCACATCCGGCCAGCCGACCGGATTGCCATCGTCGATGACGATCGGCGCGGTGAACGTGGCGCCGGCGTCGGATGAGCGCGCCAGTTTCAGGCGCGGCGTGTCGTTGGCGGCGGTGAACCAGGCGACAGACACCTGACGATCGCGCGCGGCGACGGCGGGACCGTTGGTCGGACAGCCGGGAATCTGCCAGCCGTCGCGCGCCACCTGTTGCGGCGCGGTCCAGCGGCCATCGACGCGACGCACGATCGAGATGTCGCGGATCTCACCCGGCAGGTGATCGCGATACACGGCAATCGGTCCGAGGCTGGTGTGCGCGATGTCGGTCATGCAGCACGAACAGACATCCGGGTCCACGACCTGCTGGCCCGACACCGTGCCGTCGGCGCCGAACGACACCGCTGCCAGCGTCTTGATGTGCGCGCCTTCGTCGTGGCCGGCGTGCTCGTTGGTGAGATTCGCTTCGTCCGGCGCGACCGGAGTGAGGTAGATCGCATCCGCGCCCGTCCCCGCCGGCGCGAACGTGAGGAAGCCGGCGTAGTCGGTGACGTTCCGCATGCCGTCCTCGAACGTCTTCGTCCACGTCGCGCCCTGATCCGACGACCGCGCCACATGGATGCCGTAGCCGTAGGCGCCCTGCTTGCGTCCCGTGTTGACCAGCCAGTGCGCGATCAGCGTGCCGTCGGCCAGCGCGGTGAGCGAGGGATGATCCGCCCAGTTGACGAACCAGTTGCTGGCGCGCGCGATGTCGCGCGGCGCGCTCCACGTGTGGCCGTCGAGACGCGAGAAGCGCAGCACGTGCGACTTGTCGGCCGCGTTTTCGATCCACACGAGGTACGCCTTGCCATCGGCACCGGCGGCCAGTGCGTAGGCACTGCTGCCGGCCGCGGTCGGCGTGTCGATCGGCGTCGCCGTGGCCGCGAACGACTGCGCGCGGGCGCGCGGCATGAACACGGCCGTGGCGAGCAGAGCCGTACAGCACAGCACCGCTCCCGTGTGCAGGCCCACACGCGAGCGTCGGTCGAGCGCAGTCATGGCGGTCCCTATGGAATGAACGTGAACTTGGCGGTGCCGGAGGTGGCGCCGCCCCAGGGCCAGAACGCCGCGCCGCTGCGCGGACGCGCTTCGGCGCGCACGACGACGTAGTATTCGCGGTTCTGCTCGAGGATGCGGGTGTCGAAGAGCGGCAGCCGATCGAAGGTCGTCATCAACTGGCGGACGATGTCTTCGTCTTCCACCATGCGCGACTCTTCCATCCGCCCATCCAGCATCCGCGAGATGGTATGACGCCGCGTCAGGTTATCGAACTCCACCGTCGTCGATACGACCGCGGTGCCGATCGTGCGGTCGACCCAGGCGGGGACCTTCAGCTTGAGTTCGACGGTGTAAGTGAACGTCGTCCGCAGGCCGCTGCGGACCACTTCGCGCACCTGGTCGGTGAAGCCCTGTTCGAGCGCGAACGACACCAGCACCTGGCTGCCGCGGACCAGCGGACGCACACGCAGCGTCTCGGCGGACGCCGGTACGGCCGTGAGGACCAGGCTCGTCATCACGAGCCCGACGATGAACAGATTCCGCCAGACAGGCAGGCGCACTCGGGCCGCAATGTATCACAGAAACGGGCTTGTTCCGGCGTCCGATCGCCGCCATGCGTCCCGGTGATATGATGCCGGCAACCCGATGCGTACGAGTCTGCCTGTGCGCGCGCTCGCCGTCTCCGCCCTCGCCATCGTTCTGGTGGCGCGGCCGGGGTCCGCACAGGGCCCGGGCCTGGTCTACTCCCTCTTCGACCGCTACGTCGATTCCCTCCGCCAGCAGACCGGCATTCCCGGGCTGTCGGCCGTCATCATGAAGGACGGCCAGGTGGCGTGGGAAGGCGGCTTCGGTCATCAGGACCTCGAACGCAACGTTCTCGCCGGTCCCGACACGCCCTACCCGGTCGGCAGCCTCACCCAGACCATCACCATGGTGCTGCTCGGCACCTGCGTCGATCGCGGTGAGTTGAGCGTCGACGACCCGATGGGGCAATGGGTGACCGACTTCGTGCAGCCGCGGGCATCGGTGCGCCAGGTGCTGGCCCACGCCAGCGACGGCAACGGCTCGGCGCGGTTCCAGTACGACCCGGTGCGCTTCTCGGCCTTGACCGCGGTGGCGCAGGGCTGCGATCCGCAGCCGCTGCGCACCAAGATTGCCGACCTGGTGCTCGATCGCCTGGCGATGACCACCTCGGTGCCGGGCATGGACCTCGCCGACCCAAGCAACCCGGCGCGCTCGTTGTTCTCGGATGCGCAGACGCAGCGATACGACAGCGTGCTGAGCCGCCTGGCCGTGCCGTACCGTGTGGACCGCAGCCTGCGGTCGTCGCGCGCCGACTATCTTCCGCGCGGCATCAACGCCGCCGAAGGCCTCGTCTCCAGCGCCCGCGACCTGGCGACCTTCGTCAACGCCCTCGAGACGGCCACCATCCTCGATGCCGACACGGTGGCTACGGCTTGGACGCCGGCCAACTTCGGCAACGGCCCGTTGCCGACCGGGCTGGGCTGGTTCGTGCAGCCGTATCAGTCGGACCGGTTGATCTGGCACTTCAGCCAGACCGAGGGCTACTCGGGGCTGATCCTGAAGATGCCGGCGCGCGGGCTGACGCTGGTGATGCTGGCCAACAGCGATGGCCTGAGCAGCGGCGCCGGGCTCGATCAGGGCGACGTCACGACCTCACCGTTCGTGAAGATCTTCCTGCGCCTGTTCGCGTAATCACGGGAAAACTTGACGCGCTGCCGCGGCTGCCGACACAGTAGTGGGCGGCGCGCGGCTCACGCGTGTCATCCATGCCGCGGTTCCTCTCTGGCCTGACCCTGCTCGTGCTCCTGCTCTGCGCGCCGTTGCCGGCGCTCGCGCAGGATCTGCTGTTGATGCCGTATCTGGGGTTCACCTTTGCCGGCGGCAGCTCGCTGCTGGCGGACCTCGAAGGCGGCGCCGGCGAGACCGCCAGCGCCATCGGCGCGTCGGTGGGCCTGCTGGGGAATGGCTGGTGGGGTCTGGAAGCGGACGTCGCGCACGTGCCCGGGTTCTTCGAGCGCGGCGAGCGCGAACTCGTGCTGCGCGGCAGTTTCGTCACCAGTCTCACCGGATCGGCGCTGGTCACGCTTCCCGTCCGCATCACCCGCGAATCCCTGCGCCCGTATCTGGTCGTCGGCGGCGGCTGGCTGCGCGCCGAAGCACGCGACGCCGTGTCGTCCTTCCCCATCCGCAGCACCATGCCCGTCGTCACCGCCGGCGGCGGCGCCATCGGCTATCTGTCGGACATGGTGGGGGTGCGCTTCGACCTGCGTTACCTGCGGAGCCTCGGCGTCGGCGACGACGTCGTGATCCAGACCGGCCCTCGCGTCCGCTACTGGCGCGGCAGCGTGGGACTGGTGTTTCGGTATTAGGTAGGTCTTAGGTCGTAGGTCCTAGGTCCTAGGTCTTAGGTCCTAGGCAAGGACTTCTGATCACGGTAGGCAAAGACCCTGATCGCGGTCTCGCGAGCTGCGGCTCTTGCCTAGGACTTAGGACTTAGGTCCTACGTCCTAGGTCTTAGGCAAAGACTTCTGATCACGGTCGGCACAGCCCTCTGATCGCTCTTGTGGACGGCGGCTCTTGCCTAGGACTTAGGACTTAGGACCTAGGACCTAGGACCTAGGACCTAGGACCTAGTGGACTGTATCAACTGAACGTGAAGTATCAGGCGATGCGGCGGGTAGGGTCCCGATACGTCCAGCGTACCGGCTTGGCGGAGCGGTTGTAGCGGTCGATGTAGCGCCGGATCTTGCGGGC
>JADZCY010000441.1 GCA_020851325.1 Acidobacteriota bacterium
CAACAACACCGACGCCGAATCGACGACGCTCGTCAGCGTGGCCGACGTGCGCATCGCCGTCGCGGGTCCGCCCGCGGCAACACCGGGAACGGTCGCGAGCTACAGCTTCACGGTCACCAACGATGGTCCGTCCGTCGCCGAAGCCGTGACGGTCAGCCACACGATGCCGCCAGGCGTGACGCTGGTGTCAGTGACGGGCGCTTGCACCGCCTTCCCGTGCGGGCTCGGCACGCTGCCGCCATCCGCGGTTCGCACTACGACGGTGACGTATCAGGTGCCGTCGGGTTACATCGCGCCCAATCCGATCCAGATGAGCGCGGCGGTCTCCTCGACGACCAACGACAACAGCACGCTCAACAACCAGGCGACGGTGGCGACGCCACTCTCGTTTGGCGGCGATGTCGAAGTGCTGATCGCGGCCAGCACGATGAGCCCCGGCGTCGGCGCCGACTTCGACTACATCATCACCGTGCGCAACCTGGGACCGTCGGATGTGACGGGCACCATCATCAGCGCGCTGCTGCCCGCCGGCACGACGTATCGTGCGCACGCCGCCTCGGTCGGCACGTATGTCACTGGCACCTCGGTGTGGACCATTCCGGCACTGGTCGCCGGCGGCGGCAGCGCGACACTGACGCTGACGGTGCGCGCCGATCAGGCCGGTCCGCTCGCCGGCACGGCGCGGCGCACCGGTGGTGCGCAGCCAGACCCGGGCTCGGCCAATGACGAGAGCACGGTGACGCCGGTGGCCGTAGCGCTGGCGGACGTGTCGCTGATCGCCACGGGTCCGGCGCAGGTGCTGGCCGGCAGCACCATCCAGTACACGCTGACGGTACGCAACGGCGGCCCCGGCGTCGCGACCAGCGTCGTCGTGGCGAATCCCACGCCCGCGAACCTCACGTTCGTCTCGACGGCCGGCGCGTGCACGACGACGTTCCCGTGCGCGCTCGGCACGCTCGCGCCGAACGAGGAGCGCGTGATCACCGTGCGCTTCACCGTGAACCTCGTGCCCAACGGCACGCTGGTGCAGAACACGGCGACGGTGACGGCGTCGACGCCCGACAACAACACTGGCAACAACGCCTCCACCGCGAACACGACGGTCGACACGCGCGTGGACGTGGCCATGACCACATCCGTGGTGCCGTCGCAGGCGCGCGTCGGCGAACCGGTCACCTTCACCATGACGGCGACCAATCACGGACCGAACCCGGCCTCGGGCCTGGTCGCCACCGACGCGCTGCCGGCCGGACTCGAGTTCGTCAGCGCTACGCCGTCAGCCGGCAGCTACGATCCGCTCACCGGGCGCTGGACGATCGGCACGTTGCCGGTTGGGGACACGGTCACACTCACGATCGTCGCGACGGTTTCTCTGCCTGGCGCCATCACCAACAGCATCGTCCGTACGTCGCAGAACGAACCCGACGGCGACTCGTCGAACGATTCGGCATCGGCCACCATCAACGGCGGCCTTTACGCCGACATCGGCGTCGGCACCAACGCGGCGCCGCTCGACGCGGTGGTTGGTGCACCGTTGACGTTCACGATCATCGTCCGCAACTACGGCCGTGATCTCGCGCCGGCGGTGGCGGTGGAGAACCTGGTGCCCGCGGCCGTGCAGTTCGTGTCCGCGAGCGCGTCGGCGGGAACCTTCGACGCCGTCACCGGCCGCTGGACCGTTGGCTCGATGACACCGGGTTCCGCCGCGACGCTCACCGTGCGGACCACCGTGGAGCAGGCCGGCGCGTTTGCCAGCACGGCACGCGTGGCCGGCGTCGGCGTCTTCGATCCCAACCCGGCGAACGACAGTGACACGGTGGTGCTGAACGCCGGTACTCAGGTGAACCTGCGCGTGTCGAAGACCGCGATGCGGCCGATGGCCGGCGTGTTCGAGGAAGCGACCTTCCTCGTCACCATCGCCAACGACGGCCCGAGCCCGGCGACGGGAGTGGAAGTCACTGACGCGTTGCCGACCGGCCTCACCTTCGTCTCCGCGCAGGCGTCGCAGGGCAGTTACTCGCCGGGAAGCGGCATCTGGTCCGTCGGCGCGCTGGCCGCCACGCAGACGGCGACGCTGCACCTGACGACGCGCGTGATGTCGACGGGACCGCTGGTGAATCGCGCGCAGCTCGCCGCCGTGGATCAGGGCGACGTCAACATCGACGACAACACGGCCACCGCCGTCATCGTCACGCCGGCGACGACAGCGGGCGGCTGCGCGGACATCGAGATGCGGCAGTCGTTCCCGTCGGTGGCGCAACCCGGCGGATTGGTGCCGGGCCGCTACACGGCGGTCAACCTCGGTCCGAGCTACGCCGAGAACCTGTCCTTCGGCGGACGCATCCCCTCGGGTGTCGCGGTCGAGTCGATGTCGGCCAGTGCCGGCGGTGTCTGCACGCTCGTCGATGGCGTGGTCAGCTGCAGCTGGCCCGGCGCGACGCTCATCGGCGAGGGCGGTGCGCGCACGGCCGACATCGTCTTCCGGGTGATCCCGTCGCTTGCCGCCAGCACCACGGTGTGGGGCTGGTTCGTGACGCACAACGTGTCGGGCGATTGCTACAGCGCCAACGACATCGCCGACCATTACGTGTTCGTCGATGGCGGCGGCGAACGGGCCGACCTGCAGATGCGTAGCGCGCTGATGATGCCGCACGGCGCAGTGTCTGAGACGGCCGTGCAGGTGGGCGAGCCGTTCCATCTGCGCTTCGCCATCACCAATCACGGGCCGGACGCCGGCTGGGGCGACTGGGCGCTCAAGCTGAGCGAACCGACGGCGTTCATCATCGACGAACGCGTGACCAACGCCGGCGTGCTGAGCGCGTCGGGACCGGGACACTGGGACTGGCTCACCGGGCCGATCGCGCCCGGGACGACCGTGTATGCCGACTTCCGCGTCCGCCTGATGCGGTCCACCGCGGTGCGCGTGAACGCGCTGCGCCTGCGCGGCGGACCGGTCGACCCCGACGCCAGCAACGACGTCTCGCAACTCGTCGTCGACGGCATCGGCGGCGCCACGGGCGGCGGCCGCTGGGTGACGACGGCGCGTCTTGGCGGTCCTGGTGCGTCGATCGTCACCGGCACCGGCGAAGGCGATCGACCGCAGGTGCGCGTCTTCGCGCGCAGCGGCACCGACAGCCCGCTGCGCTTCTATGCGTTCGATCCGCTGTTCCGCGGCGGCGTGCGCGTGGCCGCGTGCGACATCGATGGTGACGGCATCGACGAGATCGTCGCCGGACAAGGGCCAGGCGGAGCCGCGGTCCGTGTGATGCGCATTGCGGACAACACGGCGGTGGAAGTGGCGGGCGTTGAGCCGTTCGAGTCCAGCTTCCGCGGTGGCGTCTTCGTGTCGTGCGCGGATGTCGATGCGGATGGTCGCGGCGACGTGATTGTCGGCGCCGGACCGGGCCGTGCGGCGGAGGTCCGCGTGTTCAGCGTGAGCAGCACTGGCTGGACACCGCGCGCGTCGTGGACGGCGTACGACGGCTTCACCGGCGGCGTGCGCGTCGCCGGCGCCGCGCATCCGGGCAGCGGCGTCGTCGGCGCGTTCCACGTGCTCACGACGCCCGGTCCGGGACGGACAGTGGAAGCACGCGTGTGGGCCGTTGGCGGAGCGTCCGCCTCGCTGGTCGCCGCGGGCGGTGCGTTCCACGCCGGCTACACCGGCGGCGCGACGGCCACCGTTGCCGACATCGATCACGACGGCATCCTGGACCTGGCGATCGCGCCTGATGATCCTCGCGCTGGACTGCTGCGCGTGTTCTCGCTGGCGAGTGGGCGGTGGATCATCGATGTGCCAGCGGGCACCGCCGGGTTCACGAGCAGCATTCGCGTTGCCGCGGCCGTGCTCGCGGATGGACCGGGCGTCACCGAACTCGTCGTCGCCAGTGGTCCGGGCACGCAACCCGTCGTCGACGTGTATCGCCTGGTGCCCGGCGGCGCGATTCGCGGC
>JADZCY010000442.1 GCA_020851325.1 Acidobacteriota bacterium
GGCTCATCTCGCCGAGGTGCGTGCGAAGATCGCCGACCTGAAGCGCATGGAGCGAGTGCTGAAGGACGTCGTCGTCCGATGTGCGGACGGCACGCGGCCGGAATGCCCGCTGATCGAGACGCTGTTCCGGGGGAAGGCCGCCTGAGGGTCCAGCGGAGAGGAGCCAAGAGTGTCGGTATACCGGTTCGATCGGGTTACATCACCGCGATCCCAGTAGAACAGCACCTTATCCCGGGCCTCACTTCAGCCCCTCGACGTTCGCACGCTTGAGCAGCAACGCATTGGCCGCGACGATCAGCGAGCTGCCGGACATCGCGAGCGCCGCCATCTCCGGGCTGATTGTCAGCGGGTAGAAGACGCCCGCGGCGAAGGGAAAGGCGACCACGTTGTAACCCACCGCCCACCACAAGTTCTGGTGCATCTTGCGCAAGGTCACGCGCGACAGGCCCACGGCCGCGACGACATCGAACGGATCGCTCCTCATCAGCACCACGTCGGCGCTCTCCATCGCCACGTCGGTACCTGCGCCGATCGCGAATCCGACGTTGGCCTGTGTGAGCGCCGGCGCGTCGTTGATGCCGTCACCGACCATGCCCACTTTCTTTCCCTGCGCCTGGAGCGCTTTCACCTGGTCGGCCTTCTGACCGGGGAGGACTTCGGCGAGCACCAGGGTGACGCCCAGCTCGCGTCCGATTCGTTCAGCCGTGGCGCGGTTGTCGCCGGTGAGCATCGCGACGTCGACGCCGCGTTTTTTCAGCGCCGCGACCGCCGCCGCCGAAGTGCGCCGAACCGCATCCGCGATCGCAATCAGCCCCCACAGCTTGCCGCCGCGCGCGACGTGCACCACCGTGCGCCCGCCGCCGGCCATCCGCTCCGCCGTGGCCTCCATCCCGGCCAGGTCGACGCGCTCCGCGTCCATCAACCGGCGGTTGCCGACCAGCGCCGGCTCGCCTTCGGAACGTGCGCGAGCGCCCATTCCGTCGATGTTGGTGAATCCCTCCGCGGGCAGGGCCTGCATTCCTTTGGACTTCTCGAGGATTGCGTGGGCGAGCGGGTGCTCCGAGTGCTGCTCCATGCCGGCCGCGAGAGCAAGCACTTCGGCTTCGCTTCGTCCTGGGGCGGCCACCACTTCCACCACTTCCGGCTTGCCGAGCGTCAACGTGCCGGTCTTGTCGAAGATCACGACGTCCAGGTGTGTGGCGTTCTCGAGCGCAGAGGCGTTCTTGATCAGGATGCCGTTCTGCGCGCCGCGGCCGGTGCCGATCATGATCGCCATCGGGGTCGCAAGTCCCAACGCGTCGGGGCAGGCGATGACGAACACGGTGATCGTGAGCGTTACCGCGAACAGCAGCGTCTGCCCGATCAACCAGAACCAGACCGCGAAGGTTGCAAGCCCGATCACGATGGCGACGAGCACCAGCCATTGCGAGGCCCGATCGGCGAGAAGCTGCGCGGGCGCCTTCGAGTTCTGCGCCTCCTGCACCAGCTTCACGATCTGCGCGAGCGCGGTGTCGGCACCCACCTTGGTCGCACGGAAGCGAAACGCGCCGCTCTTGTTGATGGTGGCCGCAGCGACGTTCGCGCCGACCACCTTCTTCACCGGCATCGATTCGCCGGTGAGCATCGACTCGTCGACCTGCGTTTCGCCTTCGGTCACGACACCGTCGACGGGGATCCGGTCGCCGGGGCGCACGATTACTATGTCTCCTGCCAGCACGTCCGCCGTCGGCACCTGCACTTCCTTGCCGTCGCGCAGGACGTTCGCCATCGGAGGCGCGAGGTCGAGCAGCGCACGGATCGCGTCGTTCGCGCCCGCGCGCGCCCGCATCTCCAGCCAATGGCCGAGCAGGATGAA
The DNA here is from genome assembly GCA_020851325.1 of Acidobacteriota bacterium. Classification (GTDB taxonomy): domain Bacteria; phylum Acidobacteriota; class Vicinamibacteria; order Vicinamibacterales; family UBA2999; genus VFZN01. Next base: position 1,856 of record JADZCY010000442.1, read on the forward strand.
TACGAGCAGCACCGATACCGCTTCGTAGAACTGCACGCCTTCGAACAGGAAGGTCGCCGCCACGCTGAAGAAGTAGCCGGTGCCGACCGACAGCACGACGAGCACGGCCATGTTGAGGACACCGTTGCGCAAGGCGCGCCATGCGGCAACGAAGAAGGGCCACGACGGCCAGAGAACGGCGCCGCTGGCGAGCACGAACAGCCAGTGGTCGAGCTCCAGGTCGAACGGCACCGGCGGCATCGGCAGCGGCAACCCCATGGGCGCCCAGAGGAACAGGAGCGCGCTGAAGAACAGGCAGACGAGAAAGCGGTTACGCATGTCGCGCACCATTCCCGCCATGTCCATCCCGGCGCCATGTCCCATGTCGTGCGCCATGTCGTCCATGGCGCCCGGCTGCGCGGCGTGCTTCGCATGGGCGACGTCAATATCGGGCTCGGCCAGTCGGCAGACGTGATCGGGCTGCACCTCGCCGCGGCAGTGATAGCCGCACTCGCGTACGGCCTCGCGCAACTGCGGCTCGGAGATCATCGCAGCGTCGTAGTGCACCGTCACGCTTCCGGAGGCGGGATTGGCATGGGCGTGATACACGCCGGGCAGTGCACCGACGCGTTTTTCCACGCCGAGGTGATCGAGCTTCTCGAACAGCCCTCTCACCTCGACATTCACGCTCTTCATTTCGCTCTTCA
>JADZCY010000443.1 GCA_020851325.1 Acidobacteriota bacterium
CGCAGGAAGATCAACAGCCCGACGTTGAGCGCCAGCCCGGCGGCGCTCACCAGCAAACCCGGCCACACGATCGACTCGTCACCGCCGAGCCACGCGTCCATCGTCGCGGTCAGCAGCCACAGCTGCATGACGACGACGATCAAGACGAACGCGAGCATGCCGTTGACGATGATCATCCGCTGCGCGCGGGTGAACGGACGCCGCGCCTGCGGGTTCATACCGTCCGCTCCTCGACGCCAATTGCGTAGATCGCGTCAGCGCGCCGCTCCAGCACAACGCGTGTGAGCGGCCGCCGCGGTGGACCGGCCGTCGGCGTCCCAGTCCTGAGGTCGAAGCGGCCGTTGTGGCACGGACAGAAGAAGCTGTTCTCGTGCGGCCGCGGAATCACCGCGCACGACAGGTGCGTGCACTTCTGACTGAACGCCACGAACTCGGTCGTCGTCAGGCGCACGAGCAGACATGGCTCGTGTTCGTCCGGGTACGTGAACCCAAGGCTGCCGGCAACGGGGAGATCGTCGATACCCGCAATCCGTTGGACCGGCGGCTGTCCGCGCTGGCGGCGATACCAGTTCTGCGCCGCAATCCATGCCTGCCCCGCCGTGAACGCCGCGCTCGTCAGCACCATGAACTTCAGGAAGTCACGACGCTCGACGTAGAGATCCTGCGGCCAGTCGATCGGGAAGTCCTGCCGCCACGCCGGTTGTGCGTCGGCCGGTGCGAAGTCCGGCGCGATCGTGATCTGCTCGCGCTCTACCGCCGGAGCGTACATGCTGGCCGGCGCCGTGCCGGTCAAGCCTTCGCGGCCCGGCGAATCAATGGCGGGATCGATGGGTGCGCGTGGATCGCGCGTCAGGCTGTCCACGTCAGACCTCCACCTCGGCGAACGGATCGTTGATCTCGACATCCTGCGCCGACTGCGGCGGCTCGTTGATCATCTTGAGCGTCACCGCTCTGTTGCGCGGCTGCTCGTCCATGGCCGCGACGACGTCGACGAGCGGTGCGCGCACCGCCACCGCACGCGGCACCATCATCTGCACCTGCGTGGTGATGGTCTGCTCGCCGAACTGGAACGTGTTGACCGGCGCCGACTGCGGCCGCAGCTGCGCAATCTGTTCGCGCGTGCCGAAGAAGAGCGCCTGGCTCGGACACACCGTGGCGCACATCGGCTTCTTGCCGACGCTGGTGCGGTCGTAGCACATGTCGCACTTCATCATGATCTTGCGGTCTTCGTACACCTCGGGGACGCCGAACGGGCAGGCGACGACGCAGTTGCCGCAGGCGATGCAGCGCGGCTTGCGCGCCGATTGCACGACGCCGTCGCCGGTGCGCTTGATGGCGTCCGCGGGACACACCTCCGCGCACGTCGGCTGCTCGCAGTGCATGCAGACGACCGGGACCGTCTGCACGCTGTCGGTGCGGCTGACGTATTCGAGATGGATCATCGACTCGCCGCGATGCGTGTCGCACTCCGAGCACGCCTGCACGCACGCCTGACAGCCGATGCAGCGATTGGGATCGATGAAGAACAGCAGGTAGTCGGGTTTGGCCATGGGCGTCTCGCTACTGCTGCGGCTCGAGCACCGCGGCGTACTCCGGCGGGCCGTCCGCTCTACGGACACGGCACCCACACACCTTGTATTGCGGAATCTTGCTGATTGGATCCTGCGCGGCGACGGTGAGCTGATTGGCGCTCTTGCGCCCAGCCCAGTGATACGGAATGAAGATCGTGTCCGGACGGATCGTCGTCACGACCTGGGCTCGCAACGTGATGCTGCCGCGGCTCGTTTCAGCCGTGGCCCAATCACCATCGGCAATGCCGAACTTCTCGGCCAGGCGTGGATGCATCTCGATGCGCGGTTCGGCGTACTGGCGCACGAGCGGGCCGATGCGACGCGTCTGCGTGCCCGACAGGAACTGACTGATCACACGTCCTGTCGTCAGATAGATCGGAAACTCCGCATTCGCATCGTCCACGGGAGGACGATAGTCCGCGACGTTGAACCGCGCGCGGCCGTCGGGAAAGTAGAACGGTCCGGCGCCTTTCGCCACCGGGTTGAAGCTGCCGCGTTCGAACAGACGCGGCGTTCCGGGGTGATCGGCGATCGGCTCGCCGGTGCGCGGATCCTCGCTGTAGCACGGCCAGAACACACCGAGTTGCTCGGTGACCTTCTCGTAGGTGACGCCGGAGTAGTCGGCCACGCCGCCCTTGCTGGCGACGCGCAGCTCCTCGAAGATCTCGCGCGGTTCGTTGAACGTGAAGCCTGTCGGCCGTCCGAGCGCCTGTGCAAGATCCTGGATGATCCGCCAGTCCTGGCGAGCGTCGCCGGGACACTCCACCGCCTTGTTGATCTTGATGATGCGGCCTTCCACCTGCGTCACCGTGCCCTCGTCTTCCTCGTGCAGGCTGCCTGGCAGCACGACGTCCGCATGCCAGGCGGTGTCGTTGAGGAAGAAGTCGATGGCGGCGTAGAACTCCAGCTTCTCGAGGCAGCGCGTGACGAACGCGTTGTCGGGCAGCGACACCTTCGGGTTGAAGCAGATCGAGATCAACGCCTTGATCTCGCCGCGATCGATCTTGCGGAACAGCTCGTAGGCGTCGACGCCGGGACCAGGCAATTCCTGCTCGTCGATGCCCCACACGCCGGCGATGTAGCGGCGATGTTCGGGATTGCTGATGTCGCGCCAGCCCGGAAGCTGATCGCACTTCTGACCGTGCTCGCGTCCACCCTGCCCGTTCGCCTGACCGACGATGGTGCCGTATCCGCTCTTGGGCTTGCCGATGCGGCCGGAGGCAAGCACGAGGTTGATAGTGCCGAGCGCGTTCTGCACGCCGTTCGAGTGATGCTCGATGCCGCGGGCGTGAAACAGGAAACTGGTCTTCGCGGTGCCCCACCACTCCGCCGCCTGCATCAGCGCGCGCTGCGGCACGCCGGTCACCTCCGCCGTGCGCGGCAGCGTCCACGCGCGGCAGTACTCGGCGACCTCGTCGAAGCCGACGGTGTGGTCGCGGATGAACTCGTGATCGATCCAGTCGCGCTCGATCATGATCTGCAGCACGCCGGCGAAAAGTGCGGCGTCACGGCCCGGCTTCACCGGCAGATACAGATCGCAGGTGCGCGCCACCGGCGTGATCCGCGGATCCTGGACGATGATCTTCGCGCCCTGCTCGCGCGCCTGCCAGATGTAGTTTGTGGTGATCGGCGAGCACTCGGCGACGTTCGATCCGGCCACCCAGATGACGTCGGTGCCAACCATGTCGGACCACGGGTTGGTCGTGCGATCGATGCCGAACGCCTTCTTGTTGGCGGCGCCGGCGCTGACCATGCACAAGCGGCCGTTGTAGTCGATGAACGGCGTCTTCAGGCACATGCGCGCGAACTTGCCGAGCAGGTACGTCTTCTCCGTCGTCAGGCTGGCGCCGCCGAGGACGCCGACGGCGCCGGGCCCGTGCGCCTCCTGGATGCGGCCAATCTCCGCCGCAACACGCGCGATCGCAGCGTCGTAGGCGAGCGGACTGAATCCGCTCTCCGCCGATTCATCGCGGACGAGCGCCGTGGTGAGGCGATCGGGATGCGATCCCTGCAGGTAACGCTTGACGCCCTTCGGACAGAGCATGCCGCGGTTGAACGGGAACTCTTCCCACGGCTCGAAGCCGATTACCTGGTTGCTCTTGACCTTCAACTGGATGCCGCACTGCTGACCGCAGAAGCAGCAGTGCGTCTTGACGAGACGCTCCGGTTCGACGCTCGTCGATCGCCGCAGGTCCGTCATCGGCGACAGGTGCGGGCCGAAACGGCTGATGATTCGCTGAGGCTCGACAGGAATCTTCGCCACGCCGCCTATCCTCCCGTCTCCGAGTGCCGGCCATCGAGATGCTC
>JADZCY010000444.1 GCA_020851325.1 Acidobacteriota bacterium
GAGAGCCTCATGTCGAGTTTCATTCGCGCTGCGGCGACAGCCCTCACCGTTTCCATCTTCCTGACCTCTGCGGCATCGGCGGCCCTGGCCCAGCCCGCCGCGCGTAGCGCCGACGAACGTCTGCGCGCCCTGTACACCGAGGAGTGGACCTGGCGTCAGCAGGACTCCGGACGACGAGGCGGCGGTCCGGACGCCGTCGGCAGCGAGCGCCTGCCGCGCGTCGATGCGGCGTCGCAACAGGCACGCCTGGCCTACTGGACCAAGACGCTGGCCACGCTGGACACCATTCCCTTCGAGCAGTTGTCGGCGGAAGAACGTGTGAACGCGCAGATCTTCCGCGCCTCGATTCGCGCCCTCGCCAACGACATCAAGTTCCGCCTCTACGAAGCGCCCTTCAACAGCGACACGTTCTTCTGGACGTCGTTCACACCGCGTCAGGGCTTCCCGACCATCGACGCGTATCGCGCCTATCTCAGCCGCCTGCGCGACGTGCCGCGCTACTTCGGTGACGAGATCACCAACATGCGCGCCGGCATCGCCAGCGGCAACACCGTGCCGCGTGTCTCGGTGCTGGGCCGCGATGCCACCATCGAGCCGTACGTCAAAGGCGATACCACCAATCCGCTCTACGCGCCGTTCGCGCAGATGCCGTCGTCCATCACCAACGCGGATCAGGCGGAGCTTCGTGCCGAAGGCGCCACGGTGATTCGCGAAGTGGTCGCGCCGGCTTACGACCGGCTGCTGACGTTCATTCGCACCGAATATCTGCCGAAGGCGCGCACGACGGTCGGCGCGCGCGATCTGCCGGACGGCGAGGTGCTCTACAAGGCGATGATCGAGAAGTTCACCACGCTCGATCTCACCGCGAAGGAAATCCACGAGATCGGCCTGAAGGAAGTGGCGCGCATCAAGGCGGAGATGGAGGCGACGAAGCAGCGCGCGCAGTTCACGGGCACGATGGACGAGTTCTTCACCTTCCTCCGCACCGATCCGCAGTTCTACGCCAAGACACCGCGGGAACTGCTGTCCTATTCCGCTTACGTGGTCAAGAAAGCGGACGACAAGCTCGGTCAGACCATCGGCTTCCTGCCGCGCCGCCGCCACGGCATCCGGCCGGTGCCCGACGCCATCGCGCCGATCTACACCAGCGGACGCGGCGGCCTCGAAGCGTGCCTGATGAACACCTACGACCTGCCGTCACGCACGCTCTACACGCTGCCGGCGCTGACGCTGCACGAGTGCACGCCGGGCCACAGCTTCCAGGCCGCGCTGGCGCTCGAGGGACCGGAGCGTCCGGCATTCCGCCGCGGCACCTCGTTCTCGAGCTACGGCGAAGGCTGGGGACTCTACACCGAATGGCTCGGCACGGTGATGGGCATCTACGAAACGCCGTACGAAGACTTCGGACGGCTGACTTACGAGATGTGGCGCGCGTGCCGCCTGGTGATCGACACCGGGCTCCACCAGTTCGGCTGGACGCGTGAGCAGGCGATGGACTACCTGCGTTCGAACGCGGCGCTGTCCGAGCACGAGATCACCACCGAGGTGGAACGCTACATCGCCTGGCCGGGCCAGGCGCTCGCCTACAAGCTCGGCGAGATCCAGATCCGTCGTCATCGTCGTGAAGCGGAAGCCAAGCTCGGCACCAAGTTCGATCAGCGTGCGTTCCACGACGCGATCCTCGCGATTGGTTCGGTGCCGCTGCCCGTGCTCGAGGAACGCATGAAGAAATTCATTGCCGACGGCGGCACGAATCCGACGGAAACGAAGTAGGGCTGGGGGACTGGAGGGCTGGAGGGCTGGGGGGCTGGAGGACTGGAGGCGGGCGAAGCCTCGCCGAAGCGCGAAGCGCGAAGGCGGGGGCTGGAGGGTGGAGGGCTCGAATGGCCCAGTTCCGTCGCGGACGATTCGGCATCTAATGGACCACATGGCATCCTCATCTCAGTCCTCAACATCCATCGCCACGCGTCCGGCGCGCGCGTGGGCCGCGCAAGGCCCGACCACGCCGCTGGCGCCGCTCTCGATCACTCGTCGCGAGGCGCTCGCGGACGATGTGGTGATCGACATCCTGTTTTGCGGGGTGTGCCATTCGGATCTGCACACGGTGCGGAACGAATGGCATCACACCGTCTACCCCGCCATCCCCGGTCACGAGATCGTTGGGCGCGTCCTCCGCGTCGGCAAGGCGGTCACGAAATTCAAGGAGGGCGACCTCGTCGGCGTCGGCTGCATGGTGGATGCGTGTCTCACCTGCGACCCCTGCCGCCGCGGACTCGAGCAGTACTGCGAGCAGGGCAACACGCAGACGTATCAGGGCGACGACATCCATCTGGGTGGCAAGACGCACGGCGGCTACTCCGACAGCGTCACGGTCCGCGAAGCGTTCGTGCTGAAGCTGTCGGACGGCGTCGACCTCGCCGCGACGGCGCCGCTGCTCTGCGCCGGCATCACCACCTATTCGCCACTCCGCCACTGGAAGGTCGGGCCCGGCATGCGGGTCGGCATCGTCGGACTCGGCGGGCTCGGGCACATGGGCGTGAAGTTCGCGCGGGCATTCGGCGCGCACGTCGTCCTGTTCACCACGTCACCGTCGAAGGTCGAGGATGGCCTGCGTCTCGGTGCGCATGAAGTCGTCGTGTCGAGCGATGCTGACGAGATGGCGAAGCGCACCGGCACGTTCAATTTCATCCTCGACGCCGTGTCGGCGCAGCACGACATCAACCAGTACATCAGCCTGCTGCGCCTCGACGGCACGCTCACGCTCGTCGGCGCGCCCGAGCATCCGCTGCCGGTCGCCGCGTTTCCGCTGCTCCTTGCGCGGCGGAGCTTCGCCGGATCGGGCATCGGCGGCATCCAGGAAACGCAGGAGATGCTCGACTTCTGCGCCGAGCACAACATCGTCAGCGACATCGAACTGATCCGCATCGACCAGATCAACGAAGCCTACGAGCGCATGCTGAAGAGCGACGTGCGCTACCGCTTCGTCATCGACATGTCGTCGCTGAAGGGTTGATACTGAACGTCAGGCCGGGGCACGCACGGCGTGCTGTCCGGCCTGCCAGGCCAGGTGGCGTTCCCACACCGCGGGCCAGATCGTCTCGACGCCAGGGACGACGAGGTCAAAGCGCTCGCGCAGCACGCGATCGAACTCCTCCGCCGCCTGCACCACACGCGTCGTCACGCCTTCCGCACGCACTTCGCGGAGCGTGGCGCCGCGCAGCATCAGCAGACCGCCGTGGATGAAGCGCTCGCAGACGGTGGTCTTGACGAAACTCGAATCGGGCGAGGTTTGCAGTTCGTGGCACTGCACGCGGAAGTCGTCGAGCGTGCGCGCAGTGAGGGTGAAGTCGAACCCATCGGCGCCGCCGTACTCGTGATTGCTGAC
>JADZCY010000445.1 GCA_020851325.1 Acidobacteriota bacterium
GGCTTCGAGTCGTTCGGACCGGCGCCGCGCTTCGTGCTGGACGGCGACGCTCTCCGCTTCGAGGATCTCGACCACCCGAACGCGCGCGAGGCGTTTCGCGTGACCAGCCTGCCGGCGCCCGGCTGGATTCATCGCAACAGCACGCTCTATTACTTCTTCAACACCTACCTGTATCAGCGCCTGGCGGCCGAGCGCATCCGTGCCTTCCGCGACGCGCGCCTTGCCGCGGTCCCGCCCGATCAGCAGATGGAACTGTACCGGCGCATCGTGCTGCGGCTGCAGGAGATCTGCCGGGCGCGCGGATTGCCGCTGCTCGTGGTGTTCGTGCACCAGCGCAATGACGTCACCGAGCGGCCGGCGTCACCCTACACCGCGGTGGCCGCCAGCTTCGAGGCCGCAGGCATCCGCACGCTGGATCTGTTCGAACCACTGCGCCAGCAGGAAGCCACCGGCCAAACGCCCTTCTATCGAACCGACCCGCACTGGAACGTCGTCGGACACCAGAAGGTGTCGGAATGGCTCACGGAGCCGGTGAAGAGGCTGTTGGACGATCGGTGAGGGCTTGGAGGGCTTGGAGGGCTTGAAGGGCTTGGGGCTTGGAAAGCTTGAGCTGATCGCCCCCAATCGTTCCCGACCAGGTTGCCGTCCCGATAGATGGTTCGTCCCGCGAAGCGAAGGGCGTCCCGGCGGCCTTCGTTCAGAGCCCCATCTGCGCCGCAATGCGGTGCGCGTTGAGGATCGCGCTTTTCTCGCGCGCGGGTAGCGTCAGCACCTTGTGCGCCGCGGCGACGGCCATCACGACGCCGTCGGACTGCCGGCGGAGTTCCGTCGTGAAGAAAAACTGCAGCGGTGACACTTGCGTCGCCACGGCGGACGGAGCCGGACGTGACACCAGCGCCGACGTCCGCATGACCACCGCATCGGTGTCGTTGGCGTTGGCGTAATAACAGATGCGGCGGCGCTGCGTGGCAAGGGCGCGAATGAGCGGCGCCGGCACTTCGACGCGCGACCGCTGCCGCAGGAACAACCGCTCGCCGTAGTTGGCGATCGCCAGATAGCGCGCGAAATAGAGCAGGCCAGCGCCGTTGAGGTCGCTCTCCGGCACAATCGGATACGTGATCGGCGTGGTGTCGTTGACCTCGACGCGCGTCGCCGATTCCATTCCCGGCAGCGTCACCGCCCCGCTCCGTTCCGTTTCCTCGTGCTCGCGAATGCCGTCGGGCACGGCATCGGTGGTGTGTTCGTCGCCGTAGGCGGTACCAGCCGGCGCGAACGTTCGCAGCCGCGAGTTGCTTTCCTCGCGCGTGACGAACGCGTTGGTGCAATAGAGCCACGGACGCCCGGTCGCCTCGAGCTGCGCTTTCGTGGTGATGCCCTGCGTGACGTCAGCGGGAACCTCCGCGTCGCCGAAGCAGAAGAAGCCCTCCGCGAAGCGGCGGGCGTAGAAGCGCGCGGCATGCCGCACGCTGAGCGTCGTCCCCTCGCCGAGATCGCGCGGACTCATGCCGCCGAAGCCGAGGTCGAGGCTGATGAACGACGCGTAGAGCCGTTCGCCCGAGTCGTTGACGATGCGCGTTGACGGCGAGTCGAGGATCTGCGAGATCGAGTGCCACTGCGCGTCGCCCAGCAGCTTGAGCAGTTCGACTTCCGAGAGCTGGCCCGGCACCAGGTGGGGCATGCCCACCGTGAACTGTCGTTCGTGCCAGCGCACGTCAGATTCTCCCCGGCGTCACGCGCGCGCCCGTGAGCGCTCGCGCTCGATGTGGTCCGCCACCATGTGCAGCGAGTTGGCGCCGCCGCCCAGCAGCCAGTCCGGCAGCGGCACGCCGAACTGCTTCTCGGCCGCCAACAGGAACTGCGAGGCGTTCAGCGAATCGAGATAGCCGGACTCGTACAGGTCCACCGCGGGGTCGATGGCCGCGTCGACGTCAGCGCGGTTGGCCGAACGCCACACCGCCCGCAGGTGCCCGATCAGGGCCTGAACAATGGCGTCGCGGTCAATGGCCGCCGTTTCGGCGCCGGCAGGTCCGGCCTCACCCGCGCCCGGCTCCGAAGCCCTGGGCGCACCTCTCAACGCATCCAACCAGCGACTCATGTGAAGATCCTCGACAATAATATCGTTCCGATCACCATGGCCGCGACAATGTTCCCGCGGCGCGTGGACTTCGGGTGACGGCCGGCCGTCATCCCTCAGACTCCCGCGAGACGCGAGCGCACCTACGGGCACGCGTCTTGCTATTCGACTCCGATGCCATGACCTCAGAGAACGAGCAGAAGCTGGCCGATGTCTTCCGGGCCGTGATGAACCTCGAACCCGGCGCGCCCGTCGCGCACCTGCGCCAGTTGAACACGCCGGCGTGGGATTCGATGGCGCACGTCTCGCTCGTCGCCGCCCTCGAAAGCGAGTTCGGCATCGCGGTGGACATCGTCGAATCGCTGGAGCTGACCTCGTTCGACGCCGTCAAGGTCTACCTCGCGGAGCGCGGCGCGTGACCGAGGCGTCGTTCGACGTCGACGTCACGGCCGAATCGGCCCTGGCGTTTGCCGGTGTGTCCGGCGACTGGAACCCGTTGCACACCGATGCCGCGCACGCGGCCCGCACGGCGTATCGACGGCCCGTGCTACATGGTGCGTTCTCGGCCGGTCTCGTATCGCGCATGGCCGGCATGTATCTGCCCGGGCGCGACTGCCTGCTGCACGCGCTGGACCTGAAGTTCGTCGCCCCCATCGTCCCGCCGGCAACGCTGCGCGTCAGCGGCCACATCACCAGCGAACGCCACGGCATCGGCCATGTGAAGGTGGCTATCACCGACGCCGCGACCGGCACGCACTACGTGACGGCGTCATATCAGTTCGGCCGGCATCAGGCGGATGACGCGACGACGTCGGCGCCGACGCCCGCGCGCGTGGAGACGACGGACGAGAGCACGATCCTCGTCACGGGTGCGTCGGGCGGTCTGGGCCGCGCCCTGATCGCACGGCTCGGATCACGAGCCACGGGCGTGACGCGCACGCCGATCGAAGGCATGCTCACCGCGGCTTCCATCGACGAACTCCGCGCCGCACTCGGCACACGCCGCCTCGATGCCATCGTCCACTGCGCGTGGCCATCGCCCGACAACCAGAGGCTCGTTGCCCTTGGCGATCCATCCGGCGCCGTCGCGCACCACGTGAGCGAACCGTTGTCGCAGATGATCGGCCTGGCGCAGTTGCTGGCTGAACGCGGCACCGCCAACGCGCCGCTGCTGCTGATCGGCTCGACGGCGGCCATGCCCGGCCGCCACAATTACCGCATGCCGCTCTACACGCTGTCGAAATCGCTGGTGCCCGAACTGGTGCGGATACTCGCGGTGGAACTCGCCGCCACCAGTCACCGCGCGATGGGCGTCGTGTTCGACGTCATCGAGACAGGCATGAATCAGCGGTTGAGCGCGTCTGCGCGCATCGCGCACGCCAATCGCGCGCCGTCAGGACAGTTGCCTTCTGCCGACGATGCGGCGGCGCAGTTGGAGTGGATGCTGGCGGGCCCGGGTTGGCTGGCGTCCGGGGCCACGGTCACCTTGTCCGGAGGCGCGCTCCCGTGACGTTCCTCGAAGCGCATCGTCTGGTCACCGGCTTCTCCGGCGGCACGTCGAAAGCCCTGCGCATCGCGTTGTCCGGCGTTGGCGATCCACTCGCGATCTATCTGAAGGCCGCGGCCACCAGGCACGGCATCGCCCTCGAGCCACAGTTCCTGCCCTTCAACACGTTGCACCAGCACCTGCTGTCGCCGGCGGATGGGCAGACCGAAGTGTTCCTGCTGCTGCCGTGGGACCTCGCGCCGGAATTGGACTGGCGATCGGGTGTGCCGCGAACGATCGACGAAGCCGCGGTGATCGATCGCGCCCGGCAGATCGCCGCGTCCATCGCTCGCCGTCATGCGCGTGTGGTGTATCTGCCGGCACCGGTACCGCCGGTGTTGCCGGATGCGGCGCGCCTGCGCGCGCTGGCGTTCGACCTGCGCGCCGTGGCCGCGGCTGTTGGTGCGGTGGAAGCACCGGCGGATGTGTTCTCGTTGCCGTCGTATTTCGCCACTGGCCTGGCTATCGCCGGCGGCAGCCTTGGCGCCGTCGGTCAGATGCTCATCGCCGCGGCATTCACGTCGAAGCCCGAACCCGCCAAGGTGGTGGTGACGGACCTCGACAACGTGATGTGGGACGGCGTCATCGCCGAAGATGGCCTCGAGGGTATCCACTACGGCCCGCTGGGCGCGGGCTACAAGCACTTCGTCTACCAGACGCTGCTCGCGCGCCTGAAGAGTGAAGGCATTCTGCTGGCCGCCGTCAGCCGCAACGATCCGGAAGTGGCGCGGCTGCCGTTCCAGCAGGGGTCGATGACCCTGCGCGAGGATGATTTCGTCTCGATCGTCGCCAGCTATCACGCCAAGTCGGCGCAGGTGGCGGCGCTGGCCGAGCGATTGAATCTCGGCCTCGATGCGTTCGTCTTCGTCGACGACAACGAGATCGAACTGGCCGAGATGCACCTCGAGCTGCCGGGAGTCCGCTGCGAGCCGTTTCCGAAACGCGACGAGGACCTGCCGCGCGCGCTCGAGCGCATCAGCGCGCATTTCGATCGTCCGGTGATCACCGCCGAGGATCGCGAGCGCACCGAGATGTATCGCCGGCGGCTGGCCGGCATGGCGCCGAGCGACGCGCAGGGCGGCGATCTGCGCGCGTTCCTGACCGGGCTCGACATGTCGCTGGCGTTGCACGATCGCAGCAGTGGCGATCGCGCCCGCGCCGTGCAGTTGATCAACAAGACCAGTCAGTTCAACATCAATGGCCGGCGCGTCACCGACGAGGAAGTGGCGGCGGTGCTCGATGCCGGTGGCCGCCTGCTCACCGCCACGCTCGACGATCGCAATGGCACGCACGGCGAGATCCTTTCCATCCTCATCGACAGCGACGATGTGGTGCGGTCGTTCGTGATGTCGTGCCGCGTCTTCAATCGCCGTGTCGAGTACGCGTTCCTCGGCTCGCTGGCTCGCGCCGCCCGTCCGCCGCGCGTGTTCGAGGTAGCGACGACGTCGCGCAACGAGCCGGCGCGCACGTTCCTGCGCAGCGACGCCTTCAGCCCCGATGGCGACGATCGCCTGCGCTTCGATGCAGAGCGCTTCCTGGCGGAGTTCGGCGACGATGCGTCGCTCTTCCGCCTGGTCGAGCGGTGATCGCGAGGCGGCGGCGATGACCGCGCGCGTCACCGCCATCGCGGCCGGCGATGAGGCCGACATCGCGCGCTTTCTTGCCGCGTTTCCGGATGACCATCACGGGGAAGATCGCTGGCGCGCCCGGCTGCACCACTGGTGGGATGCCAATCCAGCGTTCCGTGACGCGGGCATGTCGGCGGCGCCTGCGCAACAGGAGCCCCCGTCGTCCGCGCAACTACCGCCGAGAGGTTGGACTCTGCGGGACGCTGACGGCACCATCGGCGGCTTCCTCGGCAACATCCCGCGATGGTTCCGCCGCTCCGGCCGCGACATCGTGGCCCACTGCGCCAGCACGTGGCGCGTGCTGCCGGCGTATCGTCAACTCAGCCTGCACCTGTATGCCGCGCACATCACCGCGGGACGACACACCGTGCTGATCAACGCCACACCCAACGCCGGCGTCATCAAGGTGCTGGAGTCGCTGAAGTATCGGACCGTGGCAGTCAGCAGTTCGGGACGACGTTTTCTCCTGCCGCTGCGGCCGGCGACTCTCGCGCGGGCGTTCGCCGGTGATCGTACCGGCGCGACGGTGATGGCATTGGCTGGCGCGGCGGCGCTGTCCGCGACGGCACTGCCGGCGCGCTGGCGTCTGGCGGTACCGCGAGGACGCGAGTTACGGGACATCACCGCACCGTCGACGGACATCGACGCGTTGTGGCTCGCAACGCGCGATCAGGTTGCCAACACTTCGGTGCGTTCGTCCGATCAGCTCGCCTGGCTCTGCCTCGACAACAGCCACGCGCCCAAACAGATCCTCGGCTGCTACACTGCCGGCACGCTGGAAGGATTCGCCGTCACACGCGACGTCTCGTCCGACGGTGTGCGAACGATGGAGATGCTGGACCTGTGGCCGGCGAAGATGCCTCGCGAGACGCTGCTGGCGCTGCTCGCCGGCGCGCGCGAGCGGGCGGAGGCCGCAGGGTGCGACGCGCTCGTGCTGCACGACTACTCCGCGGCGCTGCACGATGGCTTCCGCGCCGCTGGCGTGATGCTGACCCGACCCGACACCGCGCTGCTCTACACGCGTGAGGGTGACGGGGGGGCTCCGATCACGCGGGAGAACAGCTACCTTGCCGGACTCGAAGGAGACGCCGGCCTGTGACCGCGCCTGCTGAATCCGGCGTCGTGCGCATGGAAGCGCGGCATGCGGCGGCGGCCGCGGCGTTCCTGGCGCAGGTGTGGGATCCGACGGCGACGGCGGAGTCGCTGCTGAGAGCGCGAGAGTCGGCTGCCGAGATCAATACGGTGTCGCCCGGCGAACCGCCACCGACATTCCTGTTCCTGCGTGGCGGTCAGGTCATCGGCTACGTCACCAC
>JADZCY010000446.1 GCA_020851325.1 Acidobacteriota bacterium
CGCAAGTCCAGTCCAATCCCGGCTACTACGTCGACCACACCGTCATCGTCACCGGCACGGTCACCTCCGCCTGGGGGTTGCCGCTGCTGCCCTACCGGCTCTATCGGGTCAGCGACGGGCAGTCGGAGATCACAGTGCTCTCATCCGACGAGCGCGGCCGGACGCCCAGCCGCGGTTCCCGCGTCCGCGTGCGGGGCGAGGTTGAAGAGTTTGCGGTGCTCGGCGGCCGATCGGTGGGGCTCCACTTGCGGGAACGAAGTCTTAAAGTGCTGTAAGGAAAGCACTTGTCGGGAGGCGGCAGGCGGGAGGCGGGAGCTCGGAAACAGCTGCGGGTTCGACGCGGGGAGGGACGGCATTCTTCACCGGGACCGAACCACTTTCGGGAGCGTCAGCCCTCAGCTTCGCTCAGGGCCTGCTCGGAACGGCTTGAAGAAGGCTTGAAGGGCTTGGACGGCTTGGACGGCTTGGGGCTTGGAAGGCTTGGGCTTGGAGGGCCTGAAGGCTTGGAGGACTGGGCTTTGTCCTAGGACCTAAGACCTAAGACCTAGGACCTGGCTTGTGAAAATCTAGTACAATCGGTGGGTTGTGGAAGCCCTCGAGCACCCGTCACCACTGGTCGAACTGATCAACGCGCTGCTGGCCCCGCTGCACATCCACGTGCCGGACCACATCGTCTTCTCCGCGCTGATCTGTCTCATCGTTCTCGTCCTCGGCCTGATCGTCCGCTCGCAGTTGAGCGTCGAGAACCCGGGCAAGCTCCAGATCATCCTCGAAGACGTCGTCAGCTTCTTCGTGTCGACGCTCGAAGCCAACATGGGCCACAAGGGCCGCCAGTTCCTGGCGCTGCCGGGCGCGCTGTTCGTCTTCATCTGGCTGGGCAACATGATGGGCCAGATTCCCGGGCTCGGCGCGCCGACCAGCAATGTGAATGTGCCGTTCGCCTGCGCCATCACGCTGTGGCTCTACTACCACTACCAGGGCATCCGCGCGCAGGGGCCGATCAACTACTTCAAGCACTTCGCGATCATGCCGGGCGTGCCGATCCTCATGGCGCCGATCATCTTCGCCATCGAGATCATCAGCCACCTCTCACGCGTGCTGTCGCTGACGCTGCGCCTGTTCGGCAACGTCTTCGGCGAACACCTCGTCGTGCTGATCATCGCCAGCATCATCCCGTTCATCGCGCCGCTGCCGATTCAGTTCCTCGGCCTCATCGTCGGCACGCTGCAGGCGTTCATCTTCCTGGTGCTGGGCTCGATCTACCTGAGCGCGGCCGTCGTCGTCGACGAACACCATTAGGAGCGCGGCCGCCACATGGCCGCGCCCGCCGGGACCTCGCTTCGCCAGACAGCCACATCGCGAGATGGATCCAACGATCTCCACCTCTGCAGATTGATCACGAGCTCACGAGATCAACAGATTCGCCTAGGTCGTGATCTTCACCACGACGACCGTCTGATCGTCTGATTGTTCCGCATCGCCGCGGAACGCCTGCATCTCGTCGAAGATCCCTCCGACGATCGCCTTCGACGGCTGGTCGTGCAGTCGCTCGACCAGTGAGAGGATGCGGTCGGCGCCGAAGTCGCGGCCTTCCTCGTCGAACGCTTCGAAGATCCCATCCGAGCAGAACACGAACACGTCGCCCTGCTGCAACACCTCGGCGACATCGTCGTACGTGGATCCGGCGAAGGAGCCGAGCGGTACACCGGACATCGGAATCTGTCGCGCCTTGCCGCTGCGGCACAAAATCGGGAACGGCAGGCCGGAGTTGGCGAAGGTCACCTGGCGCCGCCGCAGGTCGAACATCGCGTAGCACAGCGTGCAGTAGTACTCCTCGAGCTGACGCTCGTGGAGGATGCGATTCATTGCCGTCAGCACGGCGCTCGGCGTGCTGCGCCGCGTTTCCAGACGCCGGCGGAACGTGCGGCCGCGGACGAGTTCGCCGACGAACGCGCTGTAGAGCGCCGCCGGCACGCCCTTGCCCGACACGTCACCAACCGAGACGACGAGCGTGTGCGGTTCCGGCGAGAGGAAGTCGTAAACGTCGCCGCCCAGCTCGCGGGCCGGATCGAAGTGCCACGCGACATCGACGCCGCGCAGGCGCTTGGGCAGGTCCTGCGGCAGCAGCGCCATCTGCACGCGCTGCGCGAAGCGGAGCTCGCGCTCGAGGCGCATCTCGTTGTCGCGGATCGCTTCGTAGAGCCGCGCGTTCTCGATCGCCACCGCCGCCTGCGACGCCAGCAGCGTCAACAGCTCGACGTGTTTCTTGGTGAACGCCGCCAGCTCGGGGCTCTCGAGGTCGAAGACGCCGATGCAGCGGTCCTTGAGCAGCAGCGGAATCACCAGTTCCGATCGCACGTCCGCCACCGCGTTGATGTAGCGCGGGTCCTGCGTCACATCGTCCACCAGCACTACTTCCTTGTGCTGGGCGGCATAGCCGACAAGACCCTCACCGAGCTTCACCGGTTCCAGCGCGCGCGGGTTGTCGCCGTACTTGATCGCGAGCCGCATCTCCAGCGTGTCGTCTTCGAGCAGCGCGATGCCGAAGATGCTGTAGTTGATCAGCCGCTTGACGAGATGCGCGACACGCGTGAGCAGTTCGTCGAGATCGAGGATCGCGCTCATCTCGCGGCCGATCTCGGCAAGCGTTTCGAGCGTCTCCGCGTACTCCCGCTCCGACTCGAACAGCCGCGCGTTGACGATCGCTTGCGCGACGTGCGCGGCGAACTGCCGGAGGATGGTTTCGTCGCGGCCGGTGAACGCCGACGGCTTGTCGCTCAGCAGATTGAGCGCGCCAATCACCTTGCCCTTGTGGCGCAGCGGCACGGCCAGTTGCGCCCGCACACCCGGCACGGTGCGCAGGTAGCGCGTGTCCTGATCGACGTCGTTCACCAGAATCGGGCGCTGCTCCGCCACGGCGGCACCGACGACGCCCTGACCCACCTGAAGGCGGAACGTGCGGACGACT
Source organism: Acidobacteriota bacterium (assembly GCA_020851325.1). Classification (GTDB taxonomy): domain Bacteria; phylum Acidobacteriota; class Vicinamibacteria; order Vicinamibacterales; family UBA2999; genus VFZN01. Next base: position 2,969 of record JADZCY010000446.1, read on the forward strand.
TCCTCGGGGTAGCCGACGGCGTAGGCGATGTGCAGGTCCTGGCGGCGCTCGTCGAGCAGATAGACCGAGAACACCGTGAACGACGTCAGCCGTGCAATCAGTTGCGGGATCTTCTCGAGCAGGTCGCCCAGTTCGAGCACCGACGTCACTTCGCGGCCGAGTTCGGCGAGCACCGCCAGTTCGGCGGCGTCGCGGATGGCCGGCATGCCGGCGGAGGAATCGTGCGCCTGGGGGCCTGGCGCGGGCCGTTGACTCATTGCTGCGTGGTCGTCCTTCCGGGGGCGGCGCACCACCGGCCGGGTCGCGATCCGGAGGCGCTCACCTTCTGATAATAAGGCGGGAAGTATACTGATGGCACCCGGAATGCTGAACGACGAAGTGAAGCTGCCGCTCGACTACTCGGCCATCGAGCGCATCCTGCCCCACCGCTATCCCTTCCTGCTGGTCGATCGCATCACCGAGTTCGAGCCCGACACGCGCATCGTCGGCATCAAGAACGTCTCGATCAACGAGCGCTATCTTTCGACGACGTCGCTCGATGGACGGCCGGCGCTGCCGCCGACGATCCTGACGGAAGTGGTGGCGCAGGTCGGCGCCATTCTCATCCTCGCCAAGCCCGAGTATCGCGACCTGCTGATCTTCTTCCGCGGCATCGAGCGCGTGCGCTATCGCGGGCCGGTGTATGCCGGTGACGTGCTGGTGGTGGAAGCGCGCGTCAAGCGGCTGCGCAACCGCATGGGCGTGCTCGAAGGCCGCGCCAAGGTCGGCGACCGCATCGTCGCGCACGGCACGATGACGTTTGCGCTCGGCACGCGCGACGCCGACGCTTAACGGAACTCTCGCACGCCGGGACTGCTAACGCGACGGGACTGCCTTCGGATCGGGACTGCATTCAGATCGGGACGGCGTTCACCGTCGGGACTGATCGCATCGGGCACTATCGAATCGCGCAAGGCGCCTGAAGAGATCCCGGTTTCGATCAGCGCGGCGCCGGCTATCCGAGGAGCCGCGCAGCGGCTCGGTCTCGCGAATCACCCGAATGCCACCGGTCCCGATACAACTCCCGTCCCGATGTAACTCCGTCCCGATCCAGTCACTGTCTCGGCACGCGGCCGTCCCGGCAGGTGTCACTGTCCCTGGTTTCCCTTGTAGAGCACGCGTCCAAGCCGTTTGTGCCAGATGGTGAACTCGCCGTCGCTCACGTCCTCGCGGATGGCGCGGCGCACCTGGTTGATGCGCGCGTCGAGTTCGTCGATCGACGCCAGGATGAACGCCTCCACCGTCTTCGGCTCCACCGGTGAGCCGTGCTCGCGCGTGCCGTGATGCGAGAGCACCAGGTGCTCGATCTGTGCGCGGCGCTCGGCGGGGAAACCGGCGATGGACTGCGTCATCTCGCGCACGAGGATCACGCCGATCGCGATGTGCCCCAGCAGGTTGCCGTCGCGTGTGTAGCTGGTGGCGCCGGCCTCGTACGACAACTCCTGCAGCTTGCCGATGTCGTGCAGCACCACGCCGGCCAGCACCAGATCCGCGTCGGCGCCGTACGCGCGTGCGACGTCAACGCCGACTTCCGACATCTTGACGATGTGCTCGAGGAAGCCGCCGCGATAGGCGTGATGAATGGCCTGCGCGGCCGGCCATTCGCGCAACGCCGCTTCATGATCCGCCAGCACGCGCGACACCAGCACGCGAAGCGGTGTGTCCTGCATCGCCTCGACGCGCGCGGTCAGCTCGCGCCACATCTCGTCCACCGGACGCGGCGCGCTGAGCACGCAGTCTTCCTCGCGGAACCCTTCGCGGCGATCCTGCTCGGGGTGCACGCGACGGATGCTCGAGATCACGATCTGGATCTGACCGTTGTAGAGACTGCCGCGCCCTTCGACGCGCACGAACTCAC
>JADZCY010000447.1 GCA_020851325.1 Acidobacteriota bacterium
CACCTCAATCCGGAGCGGCTCCGCCAGCTCGTCCGCACGCTGGCCGCCGTCCGCCACCCGGAATCGCCGTGACCGCGACCGACACCGCCGGTAGCCGTCCGGCATCAGTAAGTGTTATAACAACAAGATTCGGCCTCGGGCCATTCCAGGAGCATGTGATGAGCACTCGTACCTACACGATCGACAAGACCCATTCCGAAGCCACCTTCCAGGTTCGTCACCTCATCACCCGCGTCCGCGGCTACTTCACCGATTTCGGCGGCGCCATCCAGTTCGACGAAGCCAACCCGGCGCAGTCGTCCGTCGACTTCACCGTCCAGGTGGCCAGCATCAACACCGCCACCGCCGACCGCGACACGCACCTGCGGTCCGACGATTTCTTCTCGGTGGAGAAGTATCCGACGATGACGTTCGTCAGCACCGGCATCACCAGCAAGGGCGGCGACAACTACGACGTCGCCGGCGACCTCACGATGCGCGGCGTCACCAAGCCGGTGGTGCTGGCGATGACGCTGCTCGGCAAGGCGCAGGATCCATGGGGCAACGAGCGGCTGGCGGTGGAAGGCGAAGTGACGCTGAACCGCAAGGACTTCGGCCTCAACTGGAACGCCGCGCTCGAGACCGGTGGCTTCCTCGTCGGCGACGAGGTGAAGGTCGGCCTGTCGATTCAGGCGACGGGGAACAAGTAAGGACCGCGCCTGCGGCGCGGTAGGGGCACAGGACCGCCCGCCTTCGCGCTTCGCGCTACGGCGGGGTCCTACTTGAACGTAATCCTCTGCACCCGCCAGTTCGTGCGCTCGCCGATCAACAGCTCACGCTCGCTGCGGCAATCGATCGAGTTGGCCAGGCCGAACTGCTTTGGCAGCTTGCCGGCGGCGCCGAACTTGCCGACGACGGTGCCGTCGAGACGGACCTTGTAGATGGCGGCGTCCTCCATGCCGTCCGTGTCGCCGGCATGCGAGACATACAGGAACGGCGTCGCGCCTTTCGCCAGGCACATCGCCAGCGGCGTGCCGACGTTGCCGAACTCGCGCTTGAACGTGCCGTCGCTGCCAAACACCTGGATGCGCTTGTTGCCGGCGTCGGCGGCATACACGTCACCCTGCGCGTCGACGGCGATGGCCTTGACGCCGCGGAACGCGCCGGGGCCGCTGCCGGTGGCGCCCCAGTGGCGCAGGAAGCGGCCTTCCTTGTCGAACACCGCGATGCGGTTGTTGGCGCCCATGCCGTCGGCGACGAAGATGTTGCCCTGCGCGTCCCACGCCACGTCACTCGGCCGCGAGAAGCTCGAGCCCGGAATGCCTTCGCCCGGCCGACGATTGGCCGCGGCGCCCGCCGCCGGGGCTGCCGCACCCGGCGCCGCCGGCGGCGCTTCGCGCGGGCGCACCGTGATCGCTTCCGGCTTGCGACCGAGCACCAGCGCCACCTGACCCGCGGTGTTGAACTTCACTACCTGGCTCGCGCCCTCGTCGATCGTCCACACGTTGTCCTGTGGATCGACGCGCAGGCCGAACGCGGCGTTGAAGCCGTAGACGTCCTGCCCCCACTCGCGCACGAACTTGCCACCGGCGTCGAAGACGAACAGCCGCGATCCGTTCCGATAGAACGTGCGGTTGTCGCCGATGGTGCCGTACGGATGACCCGTGCGCGTGTAGACGAAGATCTGTCCCTTCGAATTGGCGCCGACGCCGGCGACTTCGCCGACGAAGGTGTCGAGCGGCGTGCGCAGCAGATCGGCGTTGGCGTCGAACGCCAGTTCCGGCGCCGACTGCGCCGCGAGGGTAATGCCGGCCAGACCGAGCGCGGCAGCGAATGCAACTCCCAGGCGTGACATGGCGTGTCTCCCTTACGGCCGGCTCGAGGACGCCGGCGCTTTCAACAGGATCTTCTGCGACCGCCAGTTGTTGATCTCGGCGGTGTAGATGATGTCCGGATTGCGACAGTCCATCTGGTGGATCGTCGCGAACTCGCCCGCGGCCTTGCCGGCCCGTCCGAACTTGCCGACGATGGTGCCGTCGAGTTCCATCTTGTAGACCTCGCCGGTGAACTCGGCGCCGGCGGCCGGCGCGCTGTCCTGCCACGAGTTGGACGAATAGAGGTACTGCTTGCCGGGATTCTTCGGTCCCGGACCGCCCGACACACACACCGCCCACGGGTTGCCGATGCCGGTGATGTTGGCCTTCCAGTTCAGGTCGTTGTCGAGAATCTGCACGCGCGCATTGCCGCGATCGCCAACGTAGACGTTCCCCTGGAAGTCGGTGGCGATGGAGTGCGGCGTGTTGAACTGCAGGTTGCCGTTGCCGCGCGTGCCGACGGCTTTCACGAACCGTCCCGTCTTGTCGTACTTCACCACGCGCGCGTCGAAGTAGCCGTCGGACACGAAGATGTTGCCCTGCTGGTCGAAGGCGACGTCGGTCTGGCGGCCGAAGCGATACTTCTCGTTGCGGCCGTGGAACGTGCCCGCGCCCGGCATGTTGCCGAGCGACTCCACCGGATCCTCGCGCCGGCCAATCACCATCACGACGCGGCCTTCGGGATTGAACTTCACCAGCATGTCGGTGCCTTCGTCGACCGCCCAGATGTTGTCCTCGGCGTCGACGCGCACCGAATGCGCGAACGCAAAGCCGTAGTTGCCGCGGCCGATCTCGCGCACGAACTGACCCTGCGGCGAGTACTCGAACAGCCGCGTCTCGTTGGCGCGGTGGAACACGAAGATGTGTCCCTTCGAGTTGGTGGCAATGCCCATGTTCTCGCCGGTGTAGATGCCCGGCGGATGCGTGAAGAAGTTCGGCACGGCCTCGTGCGGGATGACCGGCACGTTGGTGACCGTGGCGCGCGTCTGCGCCGACAGCGGCAGCATGGCCGCCGACAGCGCGGCCAGCGCCGTGCACAGCGAGAGCAGGACGAAAACGGGACGCCTCATGGCGGCTGCCTCCAGGATGAACAGTCCATCGAGCGGGCGGGGTGGACGGACTCTATCCGAGCGGCGGCGCCGCTTCAAGTCAGATGACGAGCAGCCAGATCCCGGCGGCCACGAGGCCGGCGCCGGCCGTGCGGCCGAACGCCGCGCCGAACGGCAGCACCTGCTCGCCGACGACGATCAACGTCACCACCGCCATCCACGCCAGGTTCATCACGCCCATGGTGAAGCCGGTGACCATCAAGGCCCAGCAGCAGCCGAGGCAGTAGCCACCGTGGGCAAGGCCGAGCCGGAAACCGCCGATGGGCCCGTCCTTCCAGCGCGCCAGGAAGTAGCTGAGCGGATTGCGGCAGTGCGACAGGCACGCCTGCTTGATCGGCAGGAACTGGAATACGCCGGCGCCGATCAGCACGGCGCCGCCGATCCGCGTGCCGAGATGATCGCCGCTCAACCACCCCGAACTGGCGAGCGCGATCTGCAAGCCGGCCATCACCACGCTGAACATCGTCCACACGGCGGCGTAGCCGCTGACGAACGGCACCGTGTATCTCGCAGCTGATGACGGCGCATCGGCCGGCGCGACGAGGCGGGCGTAGGTGCGCACCCATGGCAACACCGTTGGCGTCATCATCGCCACGACCATTGCCAGCCACATCAGCGTGGCGGCGACCAGTGACGCAGCCGTGACGTCCAGGTGGTGCGGCATCCATGTGTGCGACGCCGCCAACATCGCCCACGCCGCCACCATGGCCACGCCCGCGGCCACGATCGGCACCGCCGGACGCGCCCACGTCGTGGTCGTCGATGTCAGGTGACGTTCCACTCGAACCGCGAGTGCAGACCGTGCGTCTTGCTCGTCTCGATCCGAATCACCCCATCGTCATAGCGCGTGGAGCCGATGGCGATCACCTGCGACGAGCCGTGGATCTGGTTGAAGATGTTCTCGAAGCGCACGGGTTCGGAACGATCGCGGCCCCTGATGTTGGTGACCGACGTCTCGAGCAGTCCGGGGATGGTGGCGTGATGCGCCGTGCCCTCGTCGGTGAACGAGATGGGCAGGAAGCGCGTGTCGAGCCGCCTGGTGACGAAACGGCCGAGCACCGCCCAGGCGCCGCCGGCACGGCCATCGAGGATCTGCTCCAGCGCGTCGCGCTGCGACGGGGTGGCGGACTCGTCGATGATGATCACCTCGGTCCAGTTGCCTTCGATCATGTGCTGCGGCGTGTCGAAGGCCACCACCGCGCGCAGGCCGGCGAGGGGCACCTCGCCAAACGAGCCCTCGTCGATGCGCACCGCCCAGTAGCCGATGCAGCGTTCGTGCGAGCAGGCGTTGCTGAAGTGCATGTGACCGGGGCAGACGAGCTGGCAGCTGCAGTTCTCGAACAGCAGCCCGCTGGCGTGCCATGACGGAATGGTCGGCGTGTCCATGTCAGTTCACAGGATACGGCCAATGCCCGGCGGCGCGGTGGCTGCCGCCGACTGTTCGCGCAGATCGAAATCGAACAACACGTCGCCGCCCATGCGATACGCCTGGTAGGCCGGACGTGCGCAGTCGCGCAGGCGCGAGGGCGCGGCAAGACGGATGGCGGGCCGGCCGTCGCCAATCAGCACCGGCGCGATGGCCACATGAAGGCGATCCAGTAGTCCATCGCCGAGAAATCCCGAGACGGTGACGCCGCCGCCTTCGATGAAGATGCGGGCGCAGCCGCGGTCGCGCAGCAGCGCGATCAGCGCGGCGCGCCATTCCGCCGGGTCGGCGCCATCCACGCCCGCGCATTCCGCGCGCCCCATGGTTGCACCCGCGGCAAGGCCCGCGCTCGACGTGACGTACAACGTCGGCGCCGCTTCGTCGGTAAACAGCTTGCGGTCCACGGTCAATCGGCGCCGCATGTCGAACACCACGCGCAGCGGATTCGGACCAGGCACGTGCCGTGTCGTCAACTGCGGGTTGTCGGCCGCCACCGTGCCGGGACCGACGACCACCGCATCGCACAGCGCCCGCAAACGATGCAGATGGACGATGTTCTCGTGGCCGGTGACGAACTGCGAGTCGCCGGAGTGCGTGGCGATGAAGCCGTCGACGCTCTGGCCGAGATGCCCGATGACGAGCGGACGCTCCGGCATCGCCGAGCAGATGGGCAGATACAGGCGCATGAACTCCGCGCGCGGATCCGTGTCTGGCAGCGTGGACTCCCAGCCGATGCCGGCACGCCACCTGATGACGGCGGTGGCGTCGTCGGCTTCGACGTGACGTAGCGCTTGCGGACCATCCGTTGCAAACCACCAATCGTGGTCGTCATCGATGTGCGCGGCCATTTCACGCGCGCCGAGGAGCAGCGGCCAGGCTTCTTCGGCCGCCATGGCCAGTGGGACAACAGGAGCCGTCATCTCGTGAGGATTCATCTTAGCGTTGCCGGCTTGCGCCAGTGCATCAGCACGTAGCGGATCCAGCCGCGGCGCAGGCACGTTTGCAGTGCCGTGCCACCCACGATGTGCGCGAAGCGGGTGCGGCGCAGCGGTAACCAGCCGAAGGCGCGCACGAAGGCGGCCAGCGCGCGGTCCCGCGGCCGACCGAGTTCCAGCCACGCCGTGAGATCGATCGTGTCCACCGGTGTGAAGCCCGCATCGACGGCAAGGCGATCGATCGAGGACGCGTCGAGCAGCGTGTTGATGTGCCACCCTCGCATGAACTGTTCGATGCAGCGCTCGGCGTTGGCACCGCCCGCATCTCCGCGCACGTCGTCGCAGACGAACAGCGAGCCGCCCGGACGCAGCGCGCGGAACGCTTCGCTGAAGAAGCGCGCCGGCGACGGCCCGTGGACGAACGACTCGATCGCGAACGCGATGTCCACACTCGGGACGTCGGTGGGAATGGCCGTGTAGTCGCCTTCGCGACACGTGACCATCGCCGTGAGGCCGGCCGTGGCAATCCGCTGGGTGGCGATGCTCGCCTGCACCGGGCTCAACGTCAGGCCGATGCCGCGCACGCCATGGCGCGAGGCCAGATGGATGAGGCTGCCGCCGATGCCGCAGCCGAGGTCCAGCGCGAGGAGAGGGGGGGCGCCAGAGCCGCGAGCGATGCGGCTGGCGATGACGTCCTCGACGTGGTGAAACGCCTGGTCGCGCGTGACGACGCCCGGCGCCCACACCGCACGATGGATCGCGCCGCTGCCGCCGCCCTGGCCCAGCGTGACGAAGCCGGTCGTCTGGCGATCGTAGAAATCCCGCACCGCCGCGGTGGAGAAGCGCGCCACGCCGATCAGGACCGCCAGTTCCTCGTCATCGCCGCCACGCCATCAGGTCGCGGTGGCCGACCCGCGCGTGCGAGCGTCCGGCCTCGAGATGCGCGTGCCGGCGCGACTGCCACGCGTCGAGCGTCGCCGCCAGATCCGGACGCTGTTCACGCCCGGCCTGCGCCAGCCCGTCGATCAGTTGCGCCTGAAACGCCGACTGGTCTGGACCGATGCGCCAGTCGGATGCGCCCTCGTACACCTCGTAGCCGACGCCGGTGAAGGCGCGCGCCGCGGCCGCCGGCGCATCCGGACCCGCGGCTGGCCCACCGAGGCCCTTGTCGCGGTGCTGATGTTCGTTGAGCAGGTCACGCGCGAGATCATCTTCCTCGTCGCGCGGTTCGAACGCGGACTGCCCATCGTAGGTGAGGGCGAACAGCACCGCGGCGTCCGCCTCGCTGCATCTCGTCGCCAGTGCGTCCAGCCACGATGTGGACACGAGATCCAGCAGCGCCGACGCGGTGACGAGATGCCGCCCCTCGAAGATGTCGGCGCCGAGCGGCAGATCGAGATTGCGCACGAGCGTGACAACGGTGGCATCGAGATCCGCACCGTGCACGCGGAACCCTTCGCCTGCGTCATCGACCGTGAAGCCGCGTTCGGTGGCCCACGCTGACGTGCGTTCGCGAACGAGTTGCAGCAGGTCCGGCCGTCGATCGACGAGCAGCCATTGTTGCGGCGACGGCAGCAGCGGCGCCAGGAAGCGGAAGTTGGACCCCGTGCCGGTCGCCAGGTCCAGCACCGACACCGGCGTGTGACGCCGCATCCGTTCGGCCATGCGTTTGGTCAGCGCGGCGTGGCGCGCGG
>JADZCY010000448.1 GCA_020851325.1 Acidobacteriota bacterium
CCGCCGCCGCCCAGCAGGACGATGCGGTCGGCCTTGATTTCGGTGGTGTAGTGCTTCTGGTTGTCCTTTTCCCACTGGCGCGTCTGCAGACGGCCTTCGACGTAGATCTGCTTGCCCTTCACGAGGTACGGCTGCAGCGTCTCGGCCTGCTTGCCCCACAGCACGATGCGGTGCCATTCCGTCTGCTCGTGCTTCTCGCCGTCTTTCGAGGTCCAGTTTTCCGTGGTGGCAATGCTGAAGCTCGCCACCGGTGCGCCGCCCGGCGTGTAGCGCACTTCGGCGTCACGACCCAGATTGCCCACGAGCAATACCTTGTTCACGCTTCCCATAGTGCTCTGAAGATTACACAAGAATGCCCGGCGCGTCTTGTCGAAAAACGGCCGGGCAGGTGTCGGTGGACAGGTGAGGTCACAACCTAGTCGACGGGTGGGCGGGCGCGTGCCAGGCGATCGAGATTCTGTTTACCCAGGCGCGCAACTTCTGCGTCGGGGAACGTCTTGAGCAGGGTTTCCCACGATTCACGCGCGCGGTCGAGATCGCCGAGGCGCTCGAACGTCATGCCGCGCTTGTAGTAGGCGTCGGGCATCTTGTCGCCGCGCGGATAGTTGGCGATGACGCGGTTGTAGGCTTCCATCGCGTCCGAGTACTTGCCGTCGGCGAAGTGGCACTCGCCGATATAGAACTGCGCATCGTCTGCGGCCTCGCTGCGGGGGAAGCTGCGCAGGTAAGTATTGAAGCCTTCGATACACAGTGTCCACTGACCGAGCGTGTAGTCGGTCCACGCGGTGTCGTACAACCGCTGCGGCGAAATCCCCGGCGGTGCTGGCGCTGCCGGGCCGGGTGGAACCGCCGGTGTTGTTCCCGACGGCGCCGGCGTGGCGCCGGCGACCGGCGGCGGGGCCGCGGACGGATCGGCGCCAGGCGCGCTCGGATCGAACGTTGTCGCCGGCGGCGGATACGACGGGATGGCCATGCGCAGCGCCTCGATCTCCTGCGACAGCGAGGTGATGCGCACGTTGGTCTCGTCGACGCGTTCCTTGACGACGCGGAGGTCGCTGCCGATCTGATCGATGGTGAGCTTCTGATCGGCGAAGCCCTTGCGCGTCGCACCGGCCTGGTCGTCGATGCGCGCGTTGAGCTGTTTCACCGAGTCGGTGATCTGCGCCAGCGCCGCTGCCAGCTGCTGCTGCAGTTGCTGTGTCTGTTCCTGGAGCATGCGGATGTCGGCCATCATCTGCATCTCGCGGCGCGACTGCGCGTCGGCCGGCATGGCCGGCAGCATGAGCGTCGCGCCCAGAAGGCTCCCGACCAGGAAGTGCCGTGTCATGCTCACCATGTTACCCGGTTACTTGGCGGTCAGAACGAAGTGCGCGCGCCGGTTCTTCGACCAGGCGGCTTCGTCGTGGCCGGGCTCGAAGGGGAACTCCTTGCCGTAGCTCACCGTACGCACGCGTTCGGCGGGAATGCCGAGCGAGACGAGATACGCACGAGCCGCCACGGCGCGGCGCTCACCGAGCGCGAGGTTGTACTCGGCCGTGCCGCGCTCGTCGCAGTGCCCTTCGATGGTCACCTGCCAGCTTGCATTCTTGCGCATGAGGTCCGCGTTCTCCTGCAGCGCCTGCTGACCCGACCCACTCACCTCGGAGCTGTCGAGTTCGAAGAACACCGGCTTCAACACGCCTGAGCGGTTGATGCTGTCGAGGTCTTCGGGCAGCGCGCCGGAGCGGATGTCGCCGGGCTCGGGCGGCACCGGAATCGGCTCGTCCACCGGCCGCGGCGGCACTGGTGGCGTCGGCGGCAGGGCATTGGTGTTCTCGGCCGGCGGCGGCATCGGCCGCGCCACCGGCGCCGGCTTCTTCGCACACGCCACCATCGTCACCGCCACCAGCAGGGCGGCCACCAACTGAGTCGTCTGTCTCGCTGTCATCGTCTCACCTCGTTTACCGCACCCTCGTGTCGCACACTCACGTCGCACCTTCGTGTCGCACCCTCGTGGAGCACCCTCGTGCCGCACCATCGTGGAGCACCTCCGTGAAGCACCATCGTGGAGCACCTCCGTGAAGCACCTTCGTCTACTGCGACCAATTCGGCGTGAAGTTGTTGCCGTCCCTGGTGATCTGCCGGACGTTGCGGCCATCGCCATCCACCGTGAAGATGTGGCTGCGGCCGGCGCGCGTCGACATGAACGCCAGGTGCCGCCCGTTCGGCGACCACGCCGGACTTTCGTTGGTGCCATCCCCGAACGTGATCTGCCGCGTCGTCCCGTCCTGCAGGCTCAGAATCTTGATGTCGTAGCCGGGCCCGGTGCGGGCCGCGAACGCAATCTCGTTGTACGGCGCCGGCGACCACGTCGCGCGATCGGCGTACGACTCGAACGTCAACCGGCGGAGCCCCGTGCCGTCCGAGCCGACGACGTAGATTTGCGGCGTGCCGGTGCGATCGGACGTGAACGCGATCTGCGTGCCCGTCGGCGACCACGTCGGCGTTGATTCGATGGCCGGGTTATCGGTGAGGCGACGCACGCCGGAGCCGTCGCGGTTCATGATGTAGATCTCGCTGTTACCGTCGCGCGTGCTCATGAACGCGATCTGTTTGCCGTCGGGCGAGAACACCGGCAGGAAGTTCTGCCCGATGCCCTTGCCCGGCTCTTCGAGCGTGCCGACGAAGATGTTCGAGATCAGGATGTCGGGCAGCGTCTTGCGATACGACGTGTAGGCAATCGAGCGTCCGTCTGGCGACCAGTTCGGCGTGATGTTCAGATTGCGGTTGATGGTGATGCGCCGCTGGTTGGCACCGTCGTAATCGCCGATGTAGATCTCCTTGACCTCGCGCTTCTCGACGGTGTTGGCCACCGGGTCGCGGTTGCGATCCGACGAGAAAGTGAGTTTCGTCCGGGCCACGCCGCGCAGGGCGCGCTGACTCTGGTGAATCTCGTCGGACATGGTGTGCGCATACAGGCGCGGGTTGGCGGCCGAGCCTGTGTACTCGCGGCCATAACTCTGCTGCTGCGCGCGCACGCTGTAGAGGCGCATCTCGACGCGCACGCCGGAGTCGGCGCGTTGCACCGTGCCGACGAGCACGCCGTCGGCGCCGAGTTCGCGCCAGCGATCGAATGGCACGTTGGCGATCGACGCCGCGACGGGAATCGACTTGTAGGTGTCGCGCGGAATCATGTAGAACTCGCGCTCGTAGTTCAGGTCGTCCCACAACACCTGACCAATCAATCGCGCCGCCTCCTGCGTTTCCTTGTCGGGCGACAGCGCGATCAAGTCGGGTACGGCCAGCCGCGGCGGCGTGCCGGGTTCGCCGGTGATCCGCACTTCCACGTTGGTCGGCTGTTGCGACGTCGGCGGCTGAGCGGGTGCCTGGGCCGCGACTGCAACGGCGCCAGCCAGGACGAACAATGACAGTGCTCTCATACCTGCGCGATCCTCAACGGACGTAGTCGAAGTTCAGGTGAACGGTCAATCGTTCACCCGTGTACGCCGCGGGAAGCGGCGGAAGCTGCCGTGTCATGGCCAGCGCGCGCTGAGACATGTAGTCCAGCGCCGGCACGCCACTCGATCGCTCGACCTGGACGTTCGTCAGACTGCCGTCGCGTTCGATCACGAACTTCACCAAGGTGGTGCCGGCGGCCCCTTGCCGCGAATTCCAGTTGCGCTGAATCAAGTCGTTCATGGTCGCCAGATAATCGGGGCAGCAGAAGTTGGCGACATCCAGATACCCGCCCGTGCCGCCACCACCGGATGACAACCCGAAGCCTTCCCCGCGACCGGCTGTCTGCGCCACCGCGCTGCCTTGCTGCAACTCCGCGCCTTTGGTCGGCGTGGTGCTGCGCGGATCCTTGGCTTCCACCTTCGGCGCCGGTGGGGGAGCCTTCTTCGGCTCCGCCGCCTTCTTCACCGGCTCGATCATCTCGGGCGCCTTCACCGCCGGCGCACGCACCGCTTCGGGACGCTTCGGCGTTTCCGTCTGCACTTCCTGCACCGGCCGCCCGCCACGCGAAACCAACCCGCCGTCTCTCGGACCGACCGCACCGCCGAGGGACACCTGCATCACCACTTCCGGCTCGTCCGCGGAGCGGCCACCGAGCCACGCCGCCGGCAGAATCGCCACCAGCAGCGTCAGTACGACGTGAATGAGGGCAGACCACCCGACACGGGTCGTCAGGCCATCGTCATCTCGTGAACGCTGCGCAATCACCGCCGAGACGGCGTCCATCGTCACCGTCGCGTTCCCCGTGCCGGGGCCGCCGGCATCGCGACGATGCCGACGCGTTCGATGCCGCCTTCCTTGAGCAGGTCCATCACGGCCATCAGTTCCTGCAATTGGACCGTCGCCTCACCGCGCAGGAACACTTCTTTGCTGTCCTTGCCCGTCATCGCCTGCCTGATCCGTTCGGACAGCACGGCCGCCGGCACCGCCTCGTCGTCGATGTAGACGCGGTTGTCGGTGCGGTAGCTGAGCGGCACGGTGACGTACATCCGTTCCTCGCTCATCCGCGGCGCGGTGCGCGACTGTGGCAGGTTCACTTCCACGCCGCGTTGCATCATCGGTGCCGCCACCATGAAGATGATGAGCAGCACGAGCATGACGTCGACGAGGGGAATGACGTTGATTTCCGAGAGCGACGTCGACACGCGCCGGCCGCGGGAGCGGCGTCCGCCGGTTTCGACCGGCGCCATGACCTTCGGCACTAGGTGAAGTTCCTTTCGGCGATGTTCAGGAACTCGAGCGCGAAGTCGTCCATGTCGGTCGTGAACTGCTTCACGCGCGTCGTCAGGTGGTTATAGAAGTAGACGGCGGGGATGGCCGCGAACAAACCCATCGCGGTGGCGATCAGCGCTTCGGCAATCGGCGGCGCCACCACCGAGAGGTCGGTGGAACCCTGCGCGCCGATGTTCATGAACGCCGCCATGATGCCCCACACGGTGCCGAACAACCCGATGAACGGCGCAATGCTGGCCGTGGTGGCCAGGAAGGTCACCCGCTTCTCCAGCTTGGAGACTTCCGCCGACGAAGCACGCAGCAGGGCACGGTCCACCGCATTCAGGCTCTTCAGGGTTGGACGCCCGGGGGCGGCACCGGGACTGTCCGCCGCGCTGCCGTGGCGGAGCTGGGCATTCAGTTCCGCATAGCCGGCTTGGAACATGCCGACCAGCGGACTGTGCCCGAGCGACGCGCACACGGACTGCACGTCGGAGAACTTGGCGCTCGTGCGGAACACCTGGATGAACTGCGCGGTCTGGCGATCCACCTTGCGGAACGCCGCCAGCTTGACGGCAATGACAGCCCAGGCAATGACCGAGAACAGGAGCAGGATGATCAGGACCGCCTGCGAGATGGGACTGGCGTCGAGAATGAGTCCAACGACGTCTCCCGCAGCGGTCTGAGTGGACGTAGCACTGCCATCGACTTGCAGTGCCAGGACGAACAACCCAGGCGTCGGCAACAAGCCCTCCGAATCCAATCGTTTGGGGTGCGCTGCTGGGAAGGAGCGCGGTTTCGTGCAACCGTAGCACGCTACACGAAATTCTGTCAAACCCATGATAGCATTGCAGTTCTGCGCGATCCCGAGCCGGCGCCCGCCGGCGGACGAGGTCCCCGATGATCCGCTACCTCGCCATTCGTAACCTCGCGGTCATCGAGTCAGTCAGGGTCGACTTTGAACCCTCGTTCAACGTGCTGACCGGCGAAACCGGGGCCGGCAAGTCGATCCTCGTCGAGGCCGTCGGCCTGCTCCTCGGCGGTCGCGCCACCCAGGACCTCCTTCGCACCGGCGAAGACGTCGCTGTCGTCGAGGCCATCTTCGAAAACGCCGCCGGGGCGGAGGTCATCGTCCGGCGCGAGATCACCGCGCAGGGCCGCAGCCGCGCCTTCATCAACGGCGCCCTGGCCACCGCCGCCGCGCTCAAGGATCTGGCGCATCAGCTCGTCGAACTCCACGGACAGCACGAACACCAGCAACTGCTGGACCCGGCGCAGCACTTGCTGGTGCTGGACGACTGGGCCGGCCTGACCGCGCTTCGTGAGGACGTCGGCAAGCGCTACGCCCGCGTCAATGAACTGCGCCAGCAGATCGATCGCCTGCGGATGGACGACCGCGAACGCGCCGCCCGGTTGGAGCTGGTCGAGTTCCAGCTTTCGGAACTCTCGCGCGCGTCGTTGAAGGCGGGGGAAGACGAGCAACTCGCCGCGGACCGCGAAATCCTTCGCAGCGCGGATCGCGTCCAGCGCCTCTGCCAGGAAAGCTACGCCCGGCTCTACGACGATGAGCAGTCGGTCCTGGCGGGTCTGGATCAGGTGTGGAAAAGGGTGGGAGAACTGGCCACCTTCGACAGCCGCTTTGCCGGCCATCTGGAAGCCCGCGACGGCATGAAGGCGCAGCTCGAGGATCTCGCGTTCACGCTGCGCGATTTCTCCGACGGCCTCGACGCGTCGCCCGCGCGCCTGCAGGAGGTAGAAGATCGGCTGGCGCTTCTGGAGCGTCTGAAGCGGAAGCACGGTCCCACCCTGGATGATGTGATTGCCCGGCGCGACGGGTTGGCAGCGGAACACGCGGCGTTGACCGGCGGGTCGTCCAGTCTCGCGGACCTGGAGCGTGGTCTCCAGGACGCCGGCGCGGCTTTCCTGGATCGGGCGCGGGCCCTGTCCGCCGAACGCAGCAAGGCTGGCGAGCGCCTGGGCACCGCCATCGAACGCACCCTGGCGGAACTGGCGATGGAGCGCGCACGGTTCGAGATTCGTCAGTCGTCGTCTGAAACCGATTCGCACTGGACCGACCGCGGTATCGATCAGGTCGAGTTCTATTTCTCCGCCAACCTCGGCGAAGAACCACGTCCGCTGGCCCGCATCGTCTCCGGCGGAGAACTGTCGCGCGTCATGTTGGCCCTGAAGACGCTGTCGGTGGCGGCGGCAGGTGAGGCTGCCGCGGCCCGGACGCTCATCTTCGACGAAGTGGACGCCGGCATCGGGGGGCGCGTGGCAACCGTGGTGGGGCAGAAGCTGGCGGGACTCGGACAGCGGCACCAGGTGCTGTGCATCACGCACCTGCCGCAGGTGGCGGCCAGCGGACGGACACACTTCCTCATCCAGAAAGAGACGCGCGGACGCCGAACGGTGACCTCGGTGGCGCGCCTCGATCGCACGGCGCGCGTCGACGAACTGGCCCGGATGATGGGCGGGGCTGACGCCGGCGCGCAGTCGCGGGCCGGTGCCGAAGAACTGCTGGCCGCCGCCGAGGCGAAAGGCGAACACGGGGCAAAAGCGAAAGGCGAAAGTCCTCGGGAGCGAAAGCGAAAGTGAAGTATTTCATCGAGACCTACGGCTGCCAGATGAACGTGCACGACTCGGAGCGGATGGCCGGGCTGCTCGAGCAGTCCGGCTACGATCCCGCCGACTCCGACCGCGACGCCGACATCGTCGTCGTGAACACGTGCAGTGTGCGGGAGCGCGCCGAGGACAAGCTGTATACGCGCCTGGGTGAGATCCGCGAGATGGCGCGGGAGACCGGTCGCGACCCGATCGTCGCCGTCACCGGATGCGTGGCGCAGCAGGAAGGCGAGAAGCTGCTGGCCCGTTCACCGGGCGTCATCGACATCATCGCCGGCACGCAGCGGGTGAAGATGCTGCCGATGCTGGTGCAGCAGAAGGCGGCCAGCCGCAGCCGGCCGGCCATCGACGTCACCACGCCCTACGACGAGCCCTCGTTCCCCCTCGGTATCACGCGCCGCGCCGATCCGGTGAAGGCCTACGTCACCATCATCGAAGGCTGCAACGACTTCTGCGCGTTCTGCGTGGTCCCTTACACTCGCGG
>JADZCY010000449.1 GCA_020851325.1 Acidobacteriota bacterium
CGAGGCGACGCTCAAGGAAGATTTGTTCCGCCTGCGCGACGCCATCGATCAGTACTACGCCGACAAGATGAAGTACCCGAGCGCGCTCACCGACCTGGTGAGCGATGGCTACATCCGCGACATCCCGGTCGATCCGATGACGCAGTCGAAGGAGACGTGGGTGCCGGTGAACGCCGAGACCAACGTCACCGACAGCAGCCCCGAGCCGGGCATCTACGACGTCAAGAGCGGCTCCACCGACACCGCGCTCGACGGCACACCATACAGCGACTGGGACTAGCGAAAGGGACCGCCGCGTCGCTCTTCTGCTTGACGCGTCAGCGGGTCTACGGGTTCACGCGAATGCTGCGCTGCGCGACACCCTCGTGGCCGGCAGTGCTGCGCACGGTCACGGTCGCGTTGTAGTTCCCCGGAGCCGTGTAGCGGTGATTGGTCGCTCCGCCCGTGGTGAACGTGCCGCCGCCGTCGCCGAAGTCCCACCAGTAGCCCTGAATCGACGCCGTCGTGCCGCCGCCGAGGGCGCCGGCGCTGGCCGTGAACTCGACAAGGCCCTGCTGCAGCGCGTTGCTCACCGACACCGGGTTCGGCGTCGCCGTGAGCGTGACGCCGATGCCGGCCGGCTCGGTGACGTTCACCGGTAAGGTGAGCTCGCCGGGAATCCCCTGCGTATCGGTTGTGGCCGCGTGAATGGTGTAGCTGCCGGCGCGCGCGTAGGTGTGCGGGACGATCGTGGACCCGAGAATGGCGCCAAGTTGCGTGGTCGTGCCGTCGCCCCAGTTGATGAGCACGCTCCGCACGCTGTTGCCGGTGGAGCCGGTGACTGGCGCCAGGGTGAAGTTGGCCGAAATCCCCGCTTCAATCGCCGTCGTCGGTCCGGTGATCGTGATGCCCGGCGTTGCGGCCGTCACTTCGATCGTCGCCGTCTGCGATCCCGCGCGCGCGGTGACAGTGGTGGTGCGCGGCGCCGTGAGCGTGACGCGCGCCTCGCCGTTGGCGTTGGTCGTTGCCTGGCCGGCGGAAAGCTGTCCCGCGTTCGCGGAGAAGCTGACGATGACGCCCTGCAACGGATTGCCGGCTTCGTCGACGACGGTGGCGATGATGTCCGCCGTGCCGCCTGACGCGGGGACGGTTTGCGGGTCGGCCCGCAGGACGATGTTGGAGGCCGCGGCGCCGCCGACGAGCACTTCCAGCACTTCGGCGCGCGCGGCGCCCGAAAAGGCGCCGATGCGCGCCGTGCCGGACTGCGTGCTGGCGACGAACCGCACGGTGGCTTTGCCACCTTCGGTGCGCGCTTCCGTCGGTTCGATGACGCCGAACGACGAGGTGAAAGTGACGACGGTGCCGTTCTGCACGGGCGTGCCCGCCGATTCCGTCACCGACGCGGTGACCGTGGCCGACCCATTCACCGGTACCGTCGTCGTACTGACGGTGAGGGTGATGGTCGATTCGGTGGGCGCGAGCAGCGGGACTTTATCGCACGCGGACCAGGTGAACAAGCCGAGGAGGACCGCGATGAGTACCGAGCGTGAGGATGACACGGGCAAGGCCAAAAAGGATAATAGGCGCATGGAGTTAGCGGGTCAAGGCAGCCGCGCGTCCGAACGCGGATACGCGATGGCGGCCTTGCTGGTGGGCTTGAACGTCATGGCGGTTTTGATGGCTGTGGCGTTGCCGGTATGGAGCCACGCCAACCGCCGCGAGCGTGAAGAGGAGCTGGTGTGGCGCGGGCAGCAGTACTACCGCGCGATTCGTCTCTTCCAGCGCAAGTACGCCAACAGCTTCCCGCCGTCCATCGATGTGCTGGTCGAGCAGCGCTTCCTGCGCAAGAAGTACAAAGATCCGATCACGAACGACGATTTCGAGATCATTCCCGTCGGAGCCAACCCGAACATATCGGGAGGCACGAATCTGCCGGGCGGGCCCGGCAGCAAGCCGGCCACGCAGTTGAACCTCGGCATTCAGGGCGTGATGTCGAAGAGCAAGGAACAGTCGATCCGCCTGCTCAACGGCATGAACACCTACAACCAGTGGTCGTTCGTCCCGATGACGTCGACCATCACCGGCGGCAATATGACTGGACCGCCGGGTAGTGCGGGCGGTGCGTTCGGGCCCGGTGGCGGCGCTGGCGGGTTCGGGACGCCGGGCTCGGCTCCGGGCATGATGCCTGGCGGCGCTGGCGCCGGTGCCTTCGGCGCGCCGGGACAGTCCGGCGCACCCGGGCCATTCGGCACCCCAATGCAGACGCAACCGGCCATGCCGCCGCCTCCTGGCGGCATGCAGCCCTTCAATCCTCAACCCGGCGGCTTCGGCCAGCCCGGCGGCATGGGCACACCCGGGGTTCCGGGTGGCACGCCCATCTTCACGCCGGTCAAACCGCCCGCCTGACATCCATTCAACTAGACGCTCGCCAGTCGTCACTGGCCGGGCCCCTTCCGAGCCTTCAGGAGGCCACCATGCAGATTGAGCTTCGCGGACACATCAAGGCGACCGATGCCATTCGTCAGCACATCGATCGCCGTTTGCTCTCGGGCATCGGCCGCTTCGAGCAGCACGTCCGCGGCGTGATCGTCCGGCTGGACGACACCAATGGCCCGTCGCGCGGCGGCGCCGACAAGTCGTGCCACATCGAAGTCACGCTCGATACGCAGCGGCGGTCCCCAATCGTCGTCGAGGAAGTGAATCAGGATCTCTACGCCGCGATCTCGCAGGCGGCGGAGCGGCTGTCGGTGGCAGTGGGCCGCGAGATCGATCGCGTGCATCACGATCGCAGCAAGTCGTCGGTCACAGCGCCGTGAACCGATTGACGTAGAGTGGTCATCGCGTCGCCGGCACGGGTCGGATGGACGCGATTCGACAGCAGCACCACATAGCGATGCAACACCGGATCGATCCACAGCGACGTGCCGGTGAAGCCCGTGTGACCGACCGCGGATGGCGACATCCGCGGTCCACACGACGAGGTCGGCCGCATCGTGTCCCATCCCAGGGCGCGTGAACTTCCCGGCACACCACTCGGTTGCCGGAACCCTTCGTAGATCAGCGACGTGCGCGCGGCCCGCATCCACCACCGCGCGACGGCACCCACGCTGGCCGCGGTGCCGAAGAGCCCGGCGTGCCCGGCCACGCCGCCAAGCGCCGCCGCGTTCTCGTCGTGCACCTCACCGCGAAGCAGGCGTCCTCGCCACGCATCCATTTCCGTCGGCGCGATGCGCGGCAGCCATGCGTCCGGCGGACGGAACTGCAGCGGGAACGCGGTGCCGATGTGCGTGTCGCGCCAGCGATCGAACAGCACGTCGAGCGCGGCGCCGCCAGCGCGCGCGAGCACGATGCCGAGGAGGATGAAGCCCGGATCGGAATAGCGGCTTTCGCTGCCCGGCGCGTAGACGAGCGGCTCGGCTCCGATGGCCGCTTCGAACGCGGCTTCGCCGGTCAGCGTCTCGTAATACGGTCGATGCGCGGGAAGGCCTGACGAGTGATCGAGCAGGTGCCGTAGCGTCACGCCATCACGATCCTGGCCTCGCCACGATGCGCTCCAGCGGCTCACGAGATCGACGGGGCCGATCGTGCCCTGTTCCACCAGTGCGGCTGCGAGCGTGGTAGTACACAGGACCTTCGTGAGCGATGCCAGGTCGTACACCGTGTCGGCCGTCACCGCCGGTGCGTTGTCTTCATACTGCAGACGACCGACAGTAATGACCGCGAGCGGGCCATCCTCATTGCCAACTTCGACGATGGCGCCGGGGAAGATGCGCGCCGCGATGGCATCGCGGAGCACCTGCGTCGTGAGCGGCAGCGTCATGTGGCGACGCCGTCCGGCAGCACCATGCGGCTGGCGCCAGCGACCACGCTGGTCGTGAGCGCACCGATGAGCGCGTACCACGTCCACGCGATCGGTGTGGCCCACCACACGAAGACGGCCACCGCAATTCCCGCCGTCATCCCCATCAACACGTGGCGCTCGCGGATCGTCGTCGTGAGTGTGCCGAGCAGGAACGCGCCGAGCACGGCGCCGGCGCCAAGCGACAGCACCGACAGCCCGGCGTCGAGCACCGACCGCGTCATCCACTGCGCGCCAACAGCCACCATCAACTGGACGATACCCCACGCCACGGTCGCGATCTTCGACACGCGCAGCGTCGTCTTTTCGTCGGCGCCAGGGTTCACGTACGGCAGATAGAAGTCGGTCACCGTCGTCGCCGCCATGGCGTTGAGGGAAGGGGAGAGCGCCGCGGCGACGATCGCGGCAACGATGAAACCGGTGACGCCGGAGGGCAGCGTGTTGACGACGAAGTAGGGAAGGATCTGATCGGTGCGCTCGAGTGTGACGCCGAGCGGCGTGACATGCGTGTAGTAGACGTAGAGCATCACGCCAATCAGCAGGAACAACGTGAACTGCGCGAAGACGATGATGCCGCTCAGCACGAGTCCCGTCTGCGCTTCGCGGGCGCTGCGCCCTGAAAGCAACCGCTGCACCAGGAACTGATCCGTGCCGTGGGTGGAGAGCGTCAGCGCGACGCCGCCGAAGATGCCGGCCCACAGGGTGTAGACACGGCTCGGATCGAACGACAGATCGAGCACAGTGAAGCGTCCAGCGGCGCCGCCGACCTGCGCAATTGTCGCCCAGCCGCCATCGATGCGCGTGAACAGCGCCCAGGCGATCAACGCCGCACCGGCGACGTAGACGAACATCTGCACCACATCGGTCCAGATCACCGCTGATACGCCGCCGCGCATCGTGTAGACGATCATCGCGGCGCCGAGTGTGATCACGACTGCCGTCACTGGGACCTGCGTGACGAGCGCGATCACCATGGCCGTGGTGAACAGACGGATGCCGTCGGCCAGCGAACGCGTGATGAGAAAGATCACCGCCGCCAGCGTCTTCACGCGAGGCCCGAAGCGCCGCTGCAGCAGTTCGTACGAGGTGAACAGATCCCCGCGAAAGTAAGCGGGGATGAACAGCATTGCCACCAGCACACGGCCGATGATGTAGCCGGCGGCCAACTGCAGGAACGTCATGTCGCCGGCATACGCCGACGCTGGGATGCCGATGAAGGTGAGCGTGCTGGTTTCCGTGGCGACGATGGTGAAGCAGATGGCCCACCACGGCACCGAGCGATCCGTCAGGAAGTAGTCGCGCGCGGTGTGCTGGAAGCGCGCGAACCACGAACCGAAGGCCGTGATGGCCAGCAGATACAGGAGGATGACGGCGTAGTCGAGACCGGTGAGCACCATCCGCCGGCGGTCCGGTCCGTCGTCAGTGCGAGCCGGCGCCGAAGGCGGCGCGTCCCAGATCGGTGAGCGTGCTGAGCGTGTGTGGCGGTGCGACGAGCGCGTCGTACGAGAACAGCGCGGTGCCGCTCGTGCCGAGGCGGCGTGACGCGGCGATGAACTGCACCGTGTCGGCCGGCGACAGGCGATAGGCGCCGATGCCGGCCCAGACCATGTGACCGCCGGCGTAGTCGCGCACGAGCGTGATCTGCCGCTCGAAAGTACGCGCGTCCGTCGTGTACGCCATCGGACACAACACGTCGATCAGCGATTGATCCAGCCACGTGCGCCAGTCCTGCAGGCGGGCGTTGAAGGCTTCCTCCGCGTCCGGAATGACGGCCGCGCTGACGATAGCGTCGGGACGTGCGGCGCGGACGGCGGTGCGCACGCGCATCACCAGTGAGGTCAGTCGCGAGCGGCGGAACGCTTCCCAGCGCTCGGGGAAGAGGTTCGGATAGGCAAACGGATCGAGCGGCTCGCGCGAAGCGGCGCGGCGGCGATCCTCGGCGCTCAATTCGGGCTGTACGGCCTGCTTGAACTGCTGCAGCGCCGAGCGGCTGAAGTCGTAGTCGGGACCGGGGAAGCGGACGTAGTCGAGATGGACGCCATCCAGCGGATAGGTCGTCACCATCTCCTTGACGACCGCGGCGACGTGCGCTGCCGCGCCCGGGTGCAGCGGCGACGCGTACAAGCCTTCGACTTCAGTGTTGCGGGCGCGCGTCCAGCGGGCGAGTCGGCCCAGATACTCGGGACTGCGAACATCCACGCCGCGGAGTTCGGCCGCCAGCGCGCGCGGCACCATCAGCCACTCGGGATTGCGATAGACGATGTGATCGCGAGCGGCGGGAAGAGTGGCCGCGCTGGAAACGAGGTTGACGGCGACCCAGGCGTGCACTTGCAGACCAGCGGCGTGCGCGGCGGTGATCACCTGCTGCAGCGGATCGAAGTCCGGCCGGCCGGCCAACTCGGCGGCGCGCGGTTCGAGCGTGCTCCGATAGTACGCGTCGCCACGTCCGCGCACCTGCACCAGCAGTGCGTTGAAGCCGCCGGCCTTGGCGACGCGCACGAGTTGCGCGATGGCGTCGGCGGATGTCAGCGTGCTGCGCGTCACCCAGAGCGCACGCACCTCGGAACCGAGCGCGGCGCCTGCCGGTGAGGCGTCGCGCGATGCGGCCAGCGGCGATTGCCAAGCGTGGGATGAAGAAGTGCCGTCGAATGCGCGCGCGCCAGCGGTGGCGATGGCGCAGAGCACCACGATTGGCAGAGCGATCGCGATCCAGCGACGACGAGTACGGACGGAGGGAGTCACGCGCACGGGGGAACAGCCGAATGTAGCCCGCCGTGTCGATCGGGTCAAGGTATTCGTCGAACGTGTCGACACGCGTGTCGCGTAAGCTTGATCGGATGCGAGTTCTGGGGATCGACGCCGGGGGCAGCAAGACGGTCGCCTTGCTGGCCGCGGGCGACGGCGCGGTGATCGCGTCAGGGCGCGCCGGCGGCGCCAATCTGCGGACCGATGGCGAACTCACCGTCGAGAAGACGCTGCACGCGGTGATCGATCAGGCATTGGCGGCAGCGCCTGGTGAAGCACCGGCAGCCGTGTGCCTGGGCATTGCCGGTGTCGACCGCGCGAGCGATGCGGCCGTCATTCGCGGCATCATGCGCCGTCTTGGCTTTCGTGAACGCACGCTCGTGGTGAACGACGCGCTGATCGCGCTCGTGGCCGGGGCCGGCACCCCGACGGGACTCGTCGTCGTCGCCGGAACCGGGTCCATCTGCTATGGCGTCAACGCGGCAGGACAGGCGGCGCGGGCCGGCGGCTGGGGACCGGTGCTGGCCGACGAGGGATCCGGGTATTGGATCGGGCGTCATGCGCTGGTGGCGGTGATGCGCCACGCCGATGGCCGCGGGCCGAAGACGGCACTCACCGCGATGGTGCTCGAACGGCTCGGTCTCGCGCATCCCGACGACCTCATCAACGAGATCTATGAAGGTCCGGAACGTCGCCAACTCGTGGCGTCGCTCGGGTCGATCGTCGCGCAGGCGCGCGAGGCGGGCGACGATGTCGCTGCCGAAATCCTGCGTGGTGCCGCGACCGAACTGGTCAGCGCTGCCGCGACGGTGATTGGCCGGCTCGAGATGCGTGGCGACGTGTTCACGACGTTCCTTTCGGGCGGCATGTTCCGCTCGGTTCCCTGGCTGGCCGCCGAGGTGGAACGCTGCCTCGCGGAGGTGGCACCTCGTGCGGTCACCACGCTGCTGACCGCCGACCCGGCGCGCGGCGCGGTGACGCTGGCGCTCGCCGAAGCCGCCGGTCATGCCCGCGTGCCGGTCTATCTCGAAGCCCTCGTGCCACACCCGTGAAGATACTCGTGTTCGATGACGCGCCGGCCGTTGGCCTGCGCCTCGGCTCCTACCTCGCCGACATCGTCGCGGCCCGCGCCGAACTGGTGCTGGGACTGCCGACGGGCCGCACGCCGTTGCCGCTCTATGCGGCGCTGCGGCAGATCACGACGACGCGCGGTCTGTCGTGGGCTGGCGTCCGCACCTTCAACCTCGACGAGTTCGTCGGCGTCGCGCCGGACGCGCCCGGCAGCTATCGCGCCTACATGCAGCGCGAGCTATTCGGGCCGGTTGGCATCCCCGCCGATCACGTCGGCTTTCTCGACGGCACGGCGGCGGATCTCGACGCCGAATGCCGGCGTTATGAAGCGGCAATTGCGGCCGCGGGTGGCATGGACGTGCTGGTGCTCGGCATCGGCACCAACGGCCACATCGGGTTCAACGAGCCCGCACCGGCGCTGCACGCGCGCACGCATCGTGCTGCGCTGCAGGCAGCGACCCGTGCGTCGAACGCCGGTCAATTCGGCGGCGATGTCACGTGTGTGCCTGCGGAAGCGTTGTCGATGGGGATGGCGACGATTCTGGAAGCGAAGGAGATCCTGCTGATGGCGACAGGAGCAGGGAAGGCTCCGGTGGTGCGACAGTTGCGTGACGGTGGCATCACCACGGCGCTGCCGGCGTCATTCCTGCAGCTGCACGGCAACGTGTCGTTATGGCTCGACGCGGCCGCGGCCGACGTGTGATCGCGCGCGAGCCCGATGCCCGGCGCATCCTGATGCCCATGAGATCCTGATATCCTCAGGATCCTTCTTCAGCTGTTCAGCAGATCCCGCAGCCGCGGTTCGATGTCTTCGCCGATGGCGTCGCGAATCAGATCCTGCGAGCGCCGCAGGCGGCTGAGCGCCTTGGCGTAGGTAAGTCCGGTCTTCTGCATCACGATCGCGGCCTTGACGTTCCAGTGGGCGCGCTTCAACAGCTTCTCGGCGTCCTCGGGGCTCAACCCGGCGACGATGTTGAGGATGCGGCGGGCGCGATCGCGCAGCTTCTCCGATCCCATCTGCACGTCGACCATCAGGTTGCCGTAGGTCTTGCCAATCAGGATCATCGCGCCGGTGGTGAGCATGTTCAGCACCAGCTTGGTGGCGGTGCCGGCCTTGAGACGCGTCGAACCGGCGATGATCTCGGGCCCGACCGCGGGGGCGATGGTGAGGTCGACGAAAGTCTGCAGCTCGGTGCGTGGATCGCAGGTGACGAAGATGACGCGCGCCCCGGCGTTGCGGGCGCAGGTGAGGGCGCCGCGGACAAACGGCGTCATGCCGCTTGCCGACACGCCGATCACGACGTCGCGCCGGACGGGCGCGAAGCGGTGCACGGCGCGCACGCCTTCTTCGTAGTTGTCCTCGGCGCCTTCCTTGGCGCGGAAGATCGCCGGCTTGCCGCCGGCCATGATCGACTGCACGAGATCCGGGTCGGTGCCGAAGGTGGGCGGCATCTCCGCCGACTCCAGCACGCCGAGACGGCCGCTGGTGCCGGCGCCGACGAAGACAACGCGTCCGCCTTTGCGGAGTGCCTTGGCAATCAGATCGGCGCCGACCGCGATGCGGTCACGCTCCTTCTGGACGGCGGCGAGGGCCTTGCGGTCCTCGCTGAGCATCACGTCAACGATGCCACCCGCGGTGAGCTTGTCGATGTTGAGCGAGGCGGGGTTGATCGCTTCGGTAGGAAGGGCGTGCCACTTGGACCGTATCGCCATCGAGCCTGGGACCTTCAGGGAAATGCTGATGCTAGTCCCGGGGGCACGGCCTGTCAATCGACGGCTGACGTAAGCTAGCTCCCGACCGTGAACGAGCCGATCGACGCCTTCCTGGTACACCTGGCTGCCGAGCGCCGGCTCTCGCCGCACACCGTGGAAGCGTATGGGCACGACCTGCAG
>JADZCY010000450.1 GCA_020851325.1 Acidobacteriota bacterium
AGCCGAGAATCTCGGACTGTCGATACGGCGTGAAGTACTGCGCGCCGATGGCGCGCTTCACGTCGCTGTACTTCGCATCCTGCACCACGCCGACGATCTCCATGTCGAGCGGGCCGCTGCCGCCCTGACGCATGCGCTTGCCGACGGCGTCCGGACCGAGATTGAACTTCCGCACGAACGACTCGTTGACGATCGCCACCTTCGGCGCGTTCTCGGCATCGGCATCGGTGAACGCGCGCCCGGCGCGCATCGGCATGTCGAGGGTGGAGAAGAACGTCGGGCCGACGCTGTTGAACACCGCCGAGGTGTCGGTGTCGGGCCCCGCCTCGAAGCCCTGCACCGTCACGCTGTTGCCCCAGTTGTCGCCCGCCAGCAGCGGCACCATCGAATAGGTGGCGCCGGTGGCGCCCGGCAGCGCCGCCAGTTGTTGCTCGAGCGTGGAGAACAGCGTGCGCGTGCGCGGAATGTCGTAGCCGTTCAACTCCGGCGAGACGCCAAAGGTGACAAGGTGATCGCTCTTCAGCCCGAGATCAGTGCGGCTGACGTTGAACAGGCTCATCGCGAAGAGGCCCGCCGGCGCCAGCAGCGCCATGGAGAGCGCGATCTGCGCAGTGGCGAGTGTGGCGCGGAAGCGCTTCGCCGCCTTGGCGCCGGACGGCTGCCCCGCCTGATTCTTCAGCGTCGCCGCCAGTTCCGGATTCGTGCTGTGCAGCGCCGGGAACAACCCGAAGATCACGCCGGTGGCGACCGCCGCAATGCCCGCGAAACCGAGCATCCGCCAATCGAGCTTGAACGCCACCAGTTGCACCGCTTCGGCCGGCAGCATCGAGGCGATGAAGTCCAGCGTCCACTTGGCGACGAGAATGCCAAGCAGCGCGGCAACGGCCGAGAGTACGACCGATTCTGTGAGCAGTTGACCAACGAGCTGCGAGCGGCGCGCGCCAATCGACAGCCGCACGGCCATTTCGGCGGCGCGGCCGGCGCCGCGCACCAGCAGCAGGTTGGCGATGTTGGCGCAGGCAATCAGCAGCACCGTGCCCGTCACCGCGAACAGCACGATGAGCGGCGCGCGCGCTTCGGTGTGCACGCGGCTCTGTCCACGCGCACCGGGCTCCATCACCACTTCCTTCGCGCGAAAGCGCGTCATCGTCTGATCGCTCATGCCCGTCTGCAGCGGCGCTTCGACGTCGTTGATGATGGCGCGATACTGCCCGTTCACTTCGGCCCGCGCCTGATCGAGCGTCACGCCCGGCGCCAGACGCCCGAACACGTACGCCCAATAGGCACGGCGATTCTCGAAGTTCGGGCCGGTCGGCGACGGCTGAATCTGCCCGCGCATCGTCAGCGGGACGAAGAGCGCGGCGTCGTTGCCGAGCGTGGTCCCGGTGAATCCACGCGGACCGATACCGACGACGGTGTAGGCGGTGTTGTTGATGAGGAGTGAAGTGCCGAGGATGTCGGGCCGTTCCTGGAAGCGCCGCCGCCAGAACTCGTAGGACAACACCACGATGGGGTGGCCGCCGGGCGCGGTGTCGTCGGCGGCGGTGAAGAGTCGTCCGAGCGCGGGCTGGATGCCGAGCGTCGGGAAGTAGCCGCCGGACACCAGCTCGCCCTCCGCGCTCTCGGTTTGTCCGTCGGCCGCGAGGTTGGCCGAGAACGCGCGATGCGCGGCGAGGCCGCTGAAGCTGCGATTCACGCGCTCCAGATCGCGGAACATCGGATAGCTGAACGTCATCTCGCTCGGGCCGGCCTGGTTCGACGTGTTCGAGCCGGGCTTCGGCCCCGGCGCGCTCAGGTTCACCAGGGCGTCCGGCGACGGCACCGGCAGCGGCCGCAGCAGGATCTGATCGAACAGCGAGAAGATCGCGGAGTTGGCGCCGATGCCCAGCGCCAGCGAGAGGATGGCGACCAGACTGATGAAGGGTGTGCGAGCAAGGGTCCGGACGGCCAGCCGCAGATTACGCATGACGGTATCAGACGAGATCACACGGGCGAAAGTTGTCGGTAAGATGGCGGCATGTGCCGCAACATCAAGACGCTCTTCAATTTCGACCCGCCGGCCACCGACGAGGAAATCCGCGCCGCGTCGCTGCAGTTCGTCCGCAAGCTGAGCGGCTTCAACGCGCCGTCGAAGGCCAACGAGGACGCCTTCACCCGCGCAGTGGACGAAGTCACCGTCGTCGCGCGACGCCTGATCGACTCACTGCACACCGCCGCCCCACCCAAGGATCGCGAGATCGAAGCACAGCGGGCAAGAGAACGGAACCAAAGGCGGTTTGCGTAGCCGACTGGAGGGCTGGAGGGCTGGAGGGCTGGTGGCCGGTCTGGAGGGTACGCTTTTCCAGACCTCCAGACCCCCAGCCCTCCAGACCTCGGTCATTCCTTCGCCGCATTCAGACAAAAGAACGCACCCTGTGGGTCCGTGCCCTGCAGGATCCATGTGCCGCCAGGCACCTGCATCGGACCGTTGATCACCGTGCCGCCGTTGTCGGTGACGCGTTTCGCGGCGGCGCGGATTTCGGGCACCCAGAAGTAGATCAGCCACGCTGACGGCATGTGCGCCATGTCACCCATCTTCGTCATCATGCCGCCGAGCGATCGCGCGCTCTGCCCGAACATGCGGTAGACGCCCATCTCGCCCATGTCCATGTTCTCGGTGGACTGCCAGCCGAAGAGATCGCGATAGAACGCGAACGCCGCGGCGCTGTCGGTCGTGTAGAGCTCGAGCCACGACACGTCACCAACCGTCGGTTCGCCTTCGGTCGGCGGTGGCGGCTCGTTCGGCTGATAGATCGAGAACGGCGCGCCCTGCGGATCCTTCAGCGTCTGCATGCGGCCGACGTTGGGCACGTCAATCACCGGCGACAGCGGTCCGGCGCCCAGCTTGGTCGCCTGCGCCGCGCCGTCGGCGAACGAGTCGACGCCGAAATACAACATCCAGTGCGGCGGCACGCCGGCCATCTCGGGCGTCAGCGCCATGGCGCCGCCGACGGGCACGCCATCACTGCGATGCCATTCGGTGTAGCGCATCGGCATCGACGAGGCATTGGACGCCTTCGGCTTCCACCCGACGACGGCGGCATAGAACCGTTCGGCGGCGTCGAGATCCGTCGTCATCAATTCGAACCAGAGCAGGCGACCGCGGACGGATGGTGTCGGCATGAGAACCTCCTGAGTGAAGACCGATGCGTCCTACGCGATGGGGATGAGCGGCGTGTCCTTCGTTGGACCGCCGAAGAAACAGTAATCGCACAGCACCGCGCGGTTGGCGACGATGTCCGTCAGCGGGAACGGGAGATCGTCGAGGTACTCGAGCGGGAATCCGTGTGGATCAGGCGGCAGCAGCTTCTGCAGCGAGTGATGACGCAGCATGCGGCAGCGGCCGGGAAGCGCCGTACGATGAATCGCCGAGCGGCGGCCGACCACCTGCAGCCCGAGGATCCGCTGCGTGCCGTCGGGCAACACCTCCACGCGCGGCACCGCGGCCTGGTGCGACCAGCGCACGTACGGATGCGAGCGATCGACGTAATCGGTCACCTGCAGTGTTCGCTGCTTCGAGAAGATCTCGTCGACACCGGCGCCCAGCGTGCGATACACGCGCGCCTCGATGGCGAGTTCCGCGATCTCGAGGAACGGCACGTTCGTGCCGTCGAAGGTCAGCGACAACCGGCTCGCCGCGGCGCCATCGTCTGAAATGAGGATGGCGTTCGTGTCCGTCCTGCGCACGATCCAGCGAATGCGCAGCTCCGGATCGGCGGCGAGCACGTCGGGCGGCAGGTCGAGACGGAAGCGCAGCGTGCCCGTGAGTGATTCCTCGGCGCTGACAAACGATGGGCCGTCCAGCGTCGCCGCCCAGAAGTGCGGCGTGATCGACAGCCCGGTGAAGACGCCTTCCTCATGGCACTCGAACTGTTCGATGCGCAGCCGCATCGGCGGACGCGTCACGCCCGGGATGCGAAAGTCCTGGTTGCGTTCGGCGCGGCTGGGCGTGTTCTGGTTGATGCCGGAGGTGATGTTGCCGCGAATCATGCCGATGAACGCCTCGGCCACCATCACGCCGATGCCGAGCGTCAGCACGCCGCCCAGCGCCTCGAGCAGCACCACCCACCAGTCGCGATCGATGTCGACGACGACGTCCTGCGGATCGAACCAGAGTTCTTCGCGGGTGGGCGTGCAGTAGGAGAACTCGCCGCCGTACTGCTCTTCCCACTCGAAGCACTCGCCCGGCCGCACCAGTCGCGGCACGGCGTGCACCGAGAAGTTGACGGCGCCGCCCGTCTTCGAGGCCCGGCCCGACACCGCGAACCAGCCTTCTTCCACGCTCATGTTGAAGTCGTCGAGCGTCGCGCCGACCTTGTCCACTTCCTTCTGGATCTGCTGGCGCACGTCGGGGTACGCCACCGGCACCACCGACGGCCGCGTCCACATGCCGATGTCGTTGCCGGCGCCGCTGACGTCGCCGAGCAGGCCGAGGTTGCCGTGCGTGGTGACTTCGTCCGTGCTCACGTCGAGGCCGATGACCAGCGCATGATCGTCGACGACGTAGCGCGTCGTCGCGCTCGGGTGCAGGGCGATCGCGCCGAGGTAGGCGATGTCGAGCGGCGGCAGCAGCTGCGCGAACGTGTTGAGCTGCGATTGCAGGCCGACGCCGACGAGCGACAGGAACGCCGGCGAGGTGAGATACGCCACCGCCGCCGGTGAGAACAGGCCGCCGGAATACGGATCGATCTGCACCTGGCTGATGACGGCGCTCGACGTGTCGAGACCGAAGTTGAGGCGGCCGTTGGCGACGGTGATGGTCTGGGCCACGGCGATGCGGGCGCGGAACTTGACGCGGCGCGGTTCGGGCAGCCCGCCCGGCGGCGTCACGGTCATCGGTCCCCAGGCGAAGAGATCGATCACCAGCCGGTGGCCGCTGGCGGGTGGATACGACAGCACCGGCAGGGCCTGGAACAGATCCGCCGACACGGTGGGCGCGGTGACGCTGATGCGCGGATTGAGGCGGCCGGCGTTGTAGAGCACGCGGACGAGCGTCTGGATCAGCGATTCGCGGATGGCGAGGCTGGCGGCAAACCCGGCGGTGCGATCCATGGTGCCCTTTCGATTGAAGCCGCGCGAGGGAGGAAGGGGACCCGGTTGGGCTTGGCGTTCTGCCGTTGCCTGTGCACCGGTAGATTGGAATCAGCCGAGTCGTCGTCCGGAACGATACCGCGTGAGCAGTTCACCCAGGTCTCGACGCAATCGTCTTTCTTCGCTTCTATAGCAGCGCGTTCTTTCGAGACGCGATCCTTACCGCCGGATCCCGGGCGGAGCATAACACGGAGGTGCTTCACGGAGGTGCGGCACGGGGGTGCTACACGGGGGTGCTTCACGGAGGTGCTCCACGGAGGTGCGGCACGGTCGGGCTGCGCGGGGGACGGCATGTCCGCGCCCGCGGCGCGGCCACACGAGCAGCGGTCGTGAGAAGCTGACGGCATGCTGTTCGAGCCCGCGCTGCCGGACGGAATGCGCTATCAGGCCGACTTCCTCACGCACGAGGAGGAGCGCGCGCTGCTCGACGAGATCCGCCAGGTCACCTTTGCCGCCTTCGAGATGCGCGGC
>JADZCY010000451.1 GCA_020851325.1 Acidobacteriota bacterium
ACTCGTGGGCGTGATCGAAGACCATGCGCACGGCACGGTCACGGAGCTCGGGAGAATACTTGCTGGGTCGGGGCATCGGAGCCATCCTCTCTCATAAGGGGCTCTCCGATAAACCCGGGCCGATTCATCAGCAACGCGGGTCCCACCGAGACAAAGCCGTTCTTCGATGTGAACGATGAGGAGTGGGAGCGCTTCTGGCGCATCTACGTCGCGTCACCGGTCCGATTGGCCCGTCAGTTCGCAAAGGGGATGGTGGAAAGGGGGTGGGGGCGTGTGCTGTTCAATGCGCACGTTGTCAGCGGGTTACAGCAGGGCGAGATGGTCCATTGGGGGACATGCAAAGCGGCGCTCCTCGGACTCTCACGCGGCCTCGCGGAGAATGTCGTGGCGAGCGGCGTGACGGTGAATGCGTTCATCCCTGGTCCGACTCACACCGAAGAGAGCTTCATGACCCGCGCCCATCCGCCGGCCGGCAAGACGTTCGCGCAGATCGAACGCGAATTCTTTGACGGCCCGCTCGCGTCGTCGATCGTGCGGCGGTTCATCCACCCGTCGGAAGTCGCGAACCTTGTCGCGTTCCTCGCGTCCGATGATGCCTCTGCGATCACCGGGGCCGCACTTCGTGTCGATGGCGGCATCATTCGGTCGATTCCGTGAACCTCGGCGGCGCCGTGCGACGACACCACGCGACAGACGAGTCGCGGTCCGCGAGTCGATCTCAATCCGGCCGAAACGCCGAGCCGGACTGAGACGGCTCGCCCGCAGGGCCGGAATCAGCGTGGCGGCGACCGCCACCGCCGTGACCACCGCGCCCGCGGCGACGATCAGCGGCAGGCACATTGCCGACGCGAGATGGCCTCACGCGTCTGCACGCGCCCGTTGATGATGCAGGTCATCACCCAACGCGGCGATCACAGACCTAGCGTCCGGCGGACCGTCCTTCGTACTGCTCCGCGGTGACGTGCTCCAGCCAGTCCACCGCCCGGCCATCGAGCTTTTCCTGAATGGCGATGTGCGTCATCGCCGTCGTCGGCGCCGCGCCATGCCAGTGCTTCTCGCCGGGCGGGAACCAGACGACGTCACCGGGACGAATCTCTTCGATGGGCCCACCCCAACGCTGGGCGCGGCCGACGCCGGCTGTCACGATCAGCGTCTGGCCGAGCGGGTGGGTGTGCCACGCCGTCCGCGCGCCGGGCTCGAACGTCACGCGCGCGCCGGCCGCGCGCCGGCGCCGGCGCGTCGAACAACCGATCGATGCGGACCGTTCCGGTGAACCAGTCGGCGGGGCCGTCCGCTGATGGTTGTGAACCGCTGCGCGTGATCTCCATGACACCTCCCGGCGTTGTGGCCGAAGGAATTCTCCCTCACGCGACAGGGCTCCCGAAAGCGTGTTGCGGAAGGGATCGCCGCTCTCGGCTGAGGCGGCTCATCATGACGTGTGCAGTCGCCCTGCATCATCCAATGGCATTTGACTCCCGGAATCCGGAGGCGCATGATCTGCGCAAATTCGGCGCAAGGCCCACCTGACGCGCGTCGCGCGTGATTCTCGGAGAACGGCCATGATGCTCATTCGGTTCCGGATCGATGCCGTCGTACGTTGGCTGCTGGTGGGACTGATGGTGCTTTGCGCGGCACCGGCGTGGGCGCAGAGCGGCGCCAGCATCACCGGCGTCGTGCGTGATGCCTCGGGCGGCGTGCTCCCCGGGGTCACCGTCGAGGCCGCCAGCCCGGCGCTCATCGAGGGCACGCGCACCGTTGTCACCGACAGCAACGGCTCGTATCAGATCATCGACCTGCGCCCGGGCGACTACTCGGTGACGTTCATCCTGACCGGCTTCCGCTCCGTCAAGCGCGACGGCATCCGCCTGACGGCGTCGTTCGTGGCCAGCGTCAACGCGGAACTGTCCGTCGGCGGCGTCGAAGAGTCGATCACGGTGAGCGGACAGGCGCCGCTGGTCGACGTCCGCAGCTCGGTGTCGCAGGCGGTGATGAGCCGCGAGACCCTCGACACCATTCCCACCGGCAAGGATCCATTCGGCGTCGGTCAGCTGATCGCCGGCGTGACCACCTCGACGCCCGACGTCGGCGGCACGCAGCTGATGCAGCAGCCGACGCTGCAGGTGCACGGCTCGTCGAACAACGACAACGTGTTCATGATCGACAACGTGCAGATTCAGCACATCGGCTTTGGCGGTAACCAGACCGGCTTCTACTTCAATGACGGGCTGATGGACGAGATCAGCTACCAGACCAGCTCACTGCCGGCGGAGGCGCCGGTGGGCGGCGTGCAGATCAACATGATCCCGCGCGCCGGCGGCAATCAGTTCCACGGGTCGCTGTTCGCGACCGGCGCCACCAGCAGCTTCCAGAGCGACAACCTGGACGACGACCTGATTGCGCTCGGTTTTCGCGCGCAGAACCGGATCGACAACATCTACGACGTCAACGCCACGCTCGGCGGGCCGATCGTCAAAGACACGCTCTGGTTCTTCACGACGGTTCGCCGCTGGGCTTCCAACAACTTCTACGGCAACACGTTCGACGCCAACGGCAATCAGGCTATTGACGATCAGCGCCTGACCGACGCGACGCTGCGCCTGACGTGGCAGGCCTCGCAACGCAACAAGATTGCAGTGCACTACGATCGCCTCTTCAAGTGGCGCGGCCACCGGCCGAACAACTGGGTGAGCGCGCAGATCAACGAGCCGATCTCGGCCGTCGTGCAGAACAACTGGCTGAACTACATCGGCGAGGTGAAGTGGAGCTCGCCGATGACGGACAAGCTGCTGGCCGAGGCCGCCGTCTTCACCCTGCCGGTGAACTACAACCTGTCGTTCCAGCCCGATGCCGACCCGGCGGCGATTGCGACCTTCGATCAGGTCCGTTCGATCATCACCGGGGTCGCGCCCCGGCAGGACTTCGACACCGCGCGCATGTATACCTACGCCGGCAGCGTGTCCTACGTCACCGGCACGCACAACCTGAAAGCCGGCGTGCAGGTGCGCACCGGCTGGTCCGAAGAGCTGTTCACCGCGCGCGGCGACATCCTGCAGATCCTCAACAACGGCGTCCCGAACTCCATCCGCCGGATCAACACGCCGAGCGGCCATCGCGAAGAGGGCGTCAATACCGGTCTCTACATGCAGGATTCGTGGCGCCTCGATCGCCTGACCCTGAACCTCGGCGTACGCTACGAGAAGTTCACGATGTCGATTCCCGAGCAGACGGCCGCCGCCGGCACGTGGATTGGCGAGCGCGTCTATGCGGAACAGAAGAACATCATCGACTGGTCGACGGTGTCGCCGCGTCTCGGCTTCTCGTGGGATGTCAGCGGCGATGGCCGCACCGCGGTGAAGGGCGGCGTCAGCCGGTACGATCGCCAGGAAGGTGTCACGCTGATCCAGCCGCTCAACGGCCGCAACATCGCCTTCCAGACCTGCGCGTGGTCCGACAGCAACGGCGATCTGCGCGCGCAGAACAGTGAGATTGGCTTGTGCAACGGATCGCTGAACCCCTCGCTCGGTAACGTCGATCCCGACCTGAAGCGCCCCAGCCAGTGGGAATACACCGTCATGGTGCAGCGACAGGTGGGCGACAGCACCTCTGTCGGCGTTGGTTACTACGGCCGCCGCTTCTCGAATCTCTACACGACGGTGAACGACGCCGTCCCGGCGACGGCCTACACGCCGGTCACCATTACCCACCCGCTGACCGGTGCGCCGCTCGTCGTCTATAACCAGGATCCGGCGACGCGTGGTCAGGTGAGAAATGTCCTCAAGACGCTGCCCGACCTGGAGCAGAGCTATCACGGTGTCGAGTTCCAGGTGAACAGCCGGCTGTCGAAGGCCACTTTCTTCGGCGGTCTCACGATCGGCCGGAACCGCGGTGACGAGGACACCGGCGATCTGAACAACCCGAACAATCTGATCAACAACCGCGGCCGCATCGGCTTCGACGCGCCGTATCAGATTCGCGCCGGCTTCAGCTACCAACTGCCGGCCGCCTTCCAGTTCTCGGGATCGATCCGTGAGAGTTCGGGCCTGCCGCAGCCGCGCACCTACGTCGTGACGACCGCGGATGTGCCCGGCCTCACCCAGGTGACGCAGACCGTCAAGGTCGCGCCGCGCGGCGAGTTCCGCTATCCGTGGGTCAACCTGGTCGACCTCCGCCTGACCAGGTCGTTCCGGCTCGGCACCGCGAGCGTCGAGCCGACACTGGACCTCTACAACGTCTTCAACAACAACGCGGTGACGAGTGCGAACACCACGGTCGGCGCCTCGCTGGGCCGTCCGTCGGCGATCGTCATGGGCCGCCTGCTACGACTCGGCGGCCGCATCAACTTCTGACCTCACGCCCTCGGCCCGCAATGCTGCGACGCACGTTTTTCAAGTGGACGGCCTGGCTGGTCGTTCCTCATTTCGTTCCCCGGTGGCTGTGGGCCCAGACCTCGCCAACGCGCACCGGCGCCAGCGCGGCAACGCTGCGTGCCGTGGCGCGTGTCGTGCTGCCCTCCTCGCTCGGCCCGGCGGGGCTCAACGCCGCGGTGGACCAGTTCAGCAACTGGGTGCGGGAGTATCGGACCGGTGCTGAAATGAGCGCCGGATACGGCATCACGCGCATCCGTGTCGTGCCGGCCGACCCTTCGACCGGTCATCCAGATCACCTGCGCGCCCTCGAGACATCAGCCGCCGCCAGGGGCGGCACCTTCGCCAGCCTCGACGCCGCGACGCAGCGAGCACTCGTCGAGGCCGCCCTCGAAGCAGCCGGCGTCGATGGCATCCCCCGGCGGCCCGACGGACGGCACGTCGCCACCGACTTGATGAGCCATTTCTTCTTCATCGCCGCGGACGGGCAGGATCGCCTCTACAACGCAGCAATCATGCGCGAGAGCTGCCGCGGCCTTGGTTCATCCGGCGCCCGTCCGGCGCCGCTCGCCTGAGGCACGTCATGCCGGTGTTCGAAAGCGACGTCTGCATCGTCGGCGGCGGCATCTCTTCCGCGATGTTCGCCCAGCGGCTTTCGGAGCTGCGTGCTGGTGTCTCGATCATCATCGTCGAGGCCGGGGAGTCGATCTTCGATCGTAAGAACCGGGATCGCTACCGCCAGCGCGCATCACGTTACGGCGAGAATCCCTGGCCGGGCGACGTCATCGCCGATCAGGCAGCGACCAACATCATTTCTCGGACGATGGCCGTTGGCGGATCGGCGTTGCACTGGGGCGGCACCTGCAACCGCTTCTCGGAAGAGGACCTGCGGCTGAAGTCGCTCTATGGTCTGTATGTCGATTGGCCGCTGGAGTGGTCGGAGCTCGAGCGCTTTTACTGTGAAGCCGAGCGCCGTATCGGCGTGTCCGGCGAGCCGAGTCCCTTCAAGGAAGATGCGCGCTCGCAGCCGTATCCCATGGGGCCGCTGCCGCTCACCTGGAACCTGCGGCAACTGAAGACATGGGGCGACCAGAGCGGCATTCCTTTCCAGCCGACGCCGCAGGCGAAGAACACCAGGCCCTACGACGGCCGCGCCGTCTGCGTGCGCTGCGGCACGTGCGATATCTGCCCGACCGGGGCCCGCTACTCGCCCGACTTCACCTTCAAGCAGTTGCTTGCCGCAAAGAAGATCACGCTGCACGATCGCACGCTGGTTCGCCGGCTGGTGCCGCGCGAGGGCGCGTCGAGCATTGCCGCGGCCCAGGCCGTGCATCGCGATCGACCGGACGAGCCTCTCGAGTATCGCGCCCGGCAATTCATCGTCGCCTCGGGGTATGCGTGGAGCGCGCACCTCTTGCTGCTGTCGACTTCGTCGCGCTATCCGGCCGGGCTGGCCAATCGCTCCGGTTTGGTCGGCAAGTACATGAACGGGCACAGCTTCACGACGGCGATGTTCGAGGTGCCGGTCGATATCTATCCGGGGATGAATCCGGACTACGGGCTCATCTCGCGGCAGTTCTTCCGCTGCGCGACCGACGTGCCCTACGTCCGGAATGATCTGCGCATCTGGGAGAATCCGGGAGCGACGACGCCGCGGCTGAAGGATGACGGCGGCCGCATGCTCTTCGGCGACGAGGTGATCGCCGATTGGCGCGCCCGCAAGCCTCGCGGCACGGCGCGCGTGCGTGCCTACACCGATGTCCATCCGGACAAGACCAGCGAGCTGACGCTGGATCAGGCGGTCAAGAACCGCTGGGGCGATCCGATGCCGCGCATCGAGCATCGCCTCGACATGCAGACACAAGCGCGGGCCGAACGAACCGACGCCCAAGTGCGCGGAATCTTCGATCGGCTGGCTAAGCTCGGTGACACGAAGATTGTGTCGACGTCGAAGGGACAATATCTCGATCACCCGGCCGGTGGCTGCCGCATGGGCCACGATCCGGCGACCAGCGTCTGCGACAGCTACGGCCAGACGCACGATCATGACAACCTCTTCGTGGTCGGTGCGCCCACGCTGCCGTCGGCCGGTTGCACCAATGGCACGTTGACTTTCGTGGCGCTCACCCTGCGCTCGGCCGACCGTGTGGCAGAGACGTTTCCGAAATCCGGGGCCGGCTGACTCGTCGATCACTTGACTCGAGGATCCACCGTCGTCTCATTCTCATTCGCCTGAGGTCATATATGCAGCGTTCTCTCGTTCATGTCGCCGGCCGCGCGGGCACTGTGCTCGGCCTCGTCGTCTGTGCCGCTGTGGCCGCGGCCGCGCAGACCCCGACGGCGCCGCCGGCATCCATCACCATTCGCGCCGCCCGCGTCGTCGACGGCAAGGGCGGCGTGCTGCAGAACGCCACGGTCGAAGTGGCCGGCGGCAAGATCGTCGCGATCGATCGACGGAGCGGACCGGTCACCCACGACCTCGGACAGGCGACCGTGATGCCCGGGATGATGGACGTGCACGTCCATATCGGCTACCACTTCGGCAAGGACGGCCGCGCGCAGAATCAGGGCGAGAACGAGAGCGAGCGCGCGCTCTATGCCGCCGAGAACGCGTGGGTGACGCTGCTCAACGGATTCACCACCGTGCAGAGCGTGGGCGCCGCGTCCGACGGCCCGCTGCGCGACGCGATCGCGCGCGGGGTCCTGCCGGGCCCACGCATCATCACCTCGCTGGGCACGATGAGCGAACGGACCGGCACGCCCGATGAGATCCGCGACTACATCCGGAAGCAGAAGGCAGCCGGTGCGGATCTGGTGAAGATCTTCGCGTCCAAGAGCATTCGCGAGGGCGGCGCCATGACGATGACTGACGAGCAATTGGCCGCCGCCTGCGGTGAGGCCAAGGCCCAGGGCCTGCGCACGCTGGTGCACGCTCATGCGGCCGACGCCGTGCTGGCGGCCGCCAAGGCCGGGTGCACGCAGGTCGAGCACGGTGCGTTCGTCGACGACGAAGCGCTGAAGTACATGGCGGCGCATAACGTCTATTTCGACCCGAACATCGGTCTCGTGCTGCAGAACTACGTCGAGAACAAGGCTCGCTACCTGGGGATCGGCAACTACAACGAGGAAGGCTTCGCGTTCATGGAGAAGGCGATTCCGACCAACTATCCGATGTTCAAGCGCGCGCTGGCAGCGAAGGTCAGGATGCCGATGGGGACTGATGCGGTCGCCGGCGCGCACGGTCAGAACGCCCGGGAACTGGTCGTCCGCGTCAAGGAAGGCGGACAGAGCCCGATGGATGCGATCGTCAGCGCCACCTCGCTGGCCGCTGAATCCATGGGGATCCAGAACGAAACCGGTTCACTGACGCCGGGACTGCAGGCCGATATCATCGCGGTTGCTGGCGACCCGCTGCAGGATATCGAGGCGCTTCGTCGCGTCACCTTCGTGATGAAGGGCGGTATCGTCTACAAGAAGTAGCACCTGTCATGAACGCCAACCGTGTTCTCGGCCTGCTGTGCGCGGCGACGCTGACCTCGCTGGGGGCGGCGACCCAGCCGTCGGTACCGCCTGCCGGCGATGGCCGTGTCCAGGAGTGGACCGTCTACGGCGGCGATGCCGGCGGCACGAAGTACTCGCCGCTGTCGGACATCAATCGGTCGAACGTGGCGAAGCTCGAGATCGCGTGGGAATGGAAGCCGGACGATGCACCGTTGGAGCAGTACGGCACGCGCCCGGGGAACTTCCAGAACACGCCGCTGATGATCGACAACGTGCTCTACGTGAGCACGCCGTACAACAAGGTGGTGGCGCTCGACGCTGAAACTGGCGCGCCCCGCTGGAGCTTCGATCCCAAAGCGTACGAGGACGGCCAGCCGCCGAACGGCACGGGCTTCGTCCATCGCGGCCTCGCGGCCTGGCGCGACGGCGACAAGCTGCGCATCTTCCTCAACTCGCGGTACCGCCTGATCTGCCTCGACGCCAGCACTGGCCTGCCCGTCGACACCTTCGGCGACCACGGCATTGTCGACACCAGCCGCGGCCTCGTTTGGGAGATCGAGAAGAAGCACTACACGCAGACGTCGCCGCCAGTCATCTATAGAGACCTGGTCATCCTTGGCAACGGCGTCGGCGATCGGCTGGTCTACAGGAAGGACCCACCTGGCGACGTTCGCGCGTTCGACGCTCGCACCGGCAAGCAGCTGTGGAGTTTCCACACCATTCCACAGGCCGGCGAGTTTGGCCACGACACGTGGAAGAACGGCGCGGCCAGCGTCACCGGCCACACCAACGCCTGGGCGCCGATGACGCTGGACGTCGTGCGCGGTCTGCTCTACTTACCGGTCGGCACGCCAAGCAACGACTTCTATGGTGGCCGCCGGCTGGGCGCCGGACTCTTCGGCGAGTCCATCGTGTGCCTCGACGCCAATACCGGGAAGCGTCAGTGGCACTTCCAGATCACGCACCACGGTTTGTGGGATTACGATCCGCCGTCACCGCCGAACCTGGTGACGATTGCTCCTGAGGGCAAGCGTATCGACGCGGTGGTGCAGCTGACGAAACAGGGCTTCGCGTTCGCCTTCGATCGGGTGACCGGCACGCCGGTGTGGCCGATTGAGGAGCGCGCCGTTCCCGGCAGCGACGTGCCGGGCGAGCAGGCGGCGCCCACCCAGCCCTTCCCCACCAAGCCGCCGGCGTTCACCGAGCAAGGCGTGTCTCTCGACGATGTGTTCGACGCCACGCCGGAGTTGAGGAACGCGGCACTGAGCGCGATCAAGCAGTACCGGCTGGGGCCGCTCTATACGCCGCCCTCCATGGAAGGGACGATCATGCGTCCGGGGGTCATTGGCGGCGCCAATTGGGGCGGCGGTGCGTTCGATCCCGACACCGGCATGCTCTACCTGAAGTCGACGAACCAGGCGAGCGTCGCCCGAATCATCCGCGCCGACACCTCGCCGGGCAATGCGCGAGCCGGCGAAGTGGATGCCGAACTGATTGGCGACCTGTCGGGCAGCCTCACCTTCGAGGCGCCTGGCGTTTCGGGATCGCCACTGCCGTTGTTGAAGCCGCCGTACGGACACCTCGTCGCGATCGATTTGAACAAAGGGACGATCGCCTGGCGAGTGCCGTTCGGCGACAACCCGGCGCTGCGCGCGCATCGGGCGCTGGCCGGTGTGTCGTTGCCCGTCGCACTCGGCGCCGCCGGTGCACCTGGCGTGATGGTGACGCGCGGCGGTCTGCTGTTCGCCGGCGGAACCGACATGGCCTTGCACGCGGTCGATAAGGCGACCGGCAGTGACGTGTGGAAGATGCCCCTGCCGCGTCGCGTCACCGGGACGCCGATGACCTACCGCGCCCGGTCGGGTCGCCAGTTCGTCGTGGTGGCGACCAGCGCCGGCGTGGACGCCTCGCTCGTGGCGTTTGCGCTCGGGGATTCCAGCCGTTGACCGGGAGCGGCGATTCGTCGCTGTACTCTGCGC
>JADZCY010000452.1 GCA_020851325.1 Acidobacteriota bacterium
AGGCGCTGCAGCAGCAGGTGGACCGGCAGGGCCAGGCACATCGTGAACAGCACCGCGATGACGACGTCGCCGAGGACGGCGGCGGCCGGCGCCAGCACGCCGCCCAGGGTGAAGCCGATGCCCATGCGACCGGCATGGATGGAATACAGGGTGGCCAGAAAGGCCAGCACCCAGCCGCGATCGATCGGCGCGCGGAGCGAGGCTTCCACCTCGAGCGTGTCGCCGAGCGACTTCAACTCCGGCACGTCGAGCAGCCGGAGGTTCTGAATCAGTTCGTCGCCGAACAGATCGGCGCTGGACACCGGCACGGTGGCCAGGCGCCGGGCGGTGTCGAACAGCC
This sequence comes from Acidobacteriota bacterium, assembly GCA_020851325.1. GTDB lineage: Bacteria > Acidobacteriota > Vicinamibacteria > Vicinamibacterales > UBA2999 > VFZN01. The sequence goes on from JADZCY010000452.1 coordinate 341, forward strand.
GCAGCGCGCCGGCAATGGCCACCGTCCACGTGATGGCGGCGTTGGCGTTCAGCAGAAACAGCATCGCGCCGCCAGCCGCCAGGTCCAGCAGCGCCGTCGTCAGGCGACGGGCGTGGCGGGCGCGATCGGGCCGCCGCCATAACCGATAGAGATGGCGGATGCCTTCGTAGGCAAACGACGCGGCGAGGAAGACGACGAGCGCGTTGCCGCTGAGGAGCGGAGCGAACAGCAGCAGCGCGCCCATGCCGAGCGTGACCGTGCTTTCGCGCCACGCCGCGAACCGCGCCGCGGTGGTGGCGCGACGCTGACCGTGCAGCCATTCGAGGAAGGCCGCGATCAGCAGAAAGAGGCCGACCGTGGTTTCCGGCCGTTCGGCGGGACGCAGTGGCGCCAGCAGCGCCAGCCCCGACAGGATGGTGACTCCCGCGGAAATGCCGCGGCGCCGCGACACCTCGTTCCAGTCCAGCATTGGCCGCCGATCGTACCCTACAGTCCAGCCGCCGCTCGCAGGGAATGTGTTAACGTAGATCAAGGAAATCCGAGACACCGGAAAGGGGGGCCCTCATTTCTGGGCTCCCTTTTTTCTTTGGGTGCCGGTGTTCAGAGTGGGAGTAGCGATGGGACGCAAGCTGTTTGTGGGAAACCTGCCGTTTCAGACGACAGAAGATGAGTTGCACGATCTGTTCAGCCAGGTCGATGCCGTTGAAACGGTGACCGTGATGCGGGACCAGATGACCGGCCGTGCCCGCGGCTTCGCGTTCGTCGAAATGTCCTCTGACGAAGGTGCCCAGAAGGCGATCGATCAGTTGAACAACACCCAGCTCGGGGGCCGCACGCTGGCCATCAACGAGGCGCGTCCGAAGGCGCCGCGCCCGGGTGGCGGCTTTGGCGGTGACGGCGGCGGCGATCGCCGCGGCGGCGGGGGCTACGGCGGTGGCGGCTACGGTGGCGGCGGTGGCGGCAACCGTCGACGCGAGCCCCGCTGGTAACCCGACGCGCGCCCGGAGCGCGCCCCTGACCGAGGAGGAACATGGCCGTACGAGGACCGATGGGCCGTGGCAAACGCGAGCGCGAGCGCGCGCGAGCCGAGCGGCAGAAAGAGAAGGTGGCCCGTCGCGAGGAGGCGAAAGTCCGCCGCGCGAACGCCCCTTCCGGCTCCCCCGGTGAGGACCCCGACATCGCCGGCATCGTGCCCGGGCCCCAGGCCAACCCCTGGGGAGACGAGGAACTGCCGGACGAGTCTACCGAGGACAGCGACGAGCAGGCCTGACATCGATGACGCGCCGGATCGGCCTTGTGCTGGTCCGGCGCGTTGTCTTTCTGCCGGTTGCGCCACCGGCCTCATCTGTGCCATTTTTACAGACCGTGTCGGGCCTTTCCGTCGCCTCCAGGGTGTCCGCATGGTCCACGGCCGCCCGCATCCCCTGGCCCGCCTGGATCACCACACCCGCTTCGCCCGCCGGCGTTCCCGTTTTCTCCGATCGACTGTCGCCGACGCTCGATCCTTACGGTTTCCGCCTGCATCTGGCCAGCGTGCCTGATGCCCGCGCGCTCGATCGCCAGGCGTTTCAGGCCGCGGTCCGCGAGGCGTATCGCTCGCTCGACCGCGAGATGACCGCCAGCGCCTGCCCGCACGCCGTGCGCTACTGGTCGTTCATTCCCGGCATCGACGACATGGTGGGGCCGGGCCTCGACCGCTACATGGCGTTCAACGAAGGACGCTTCGCGGCGTTCTCGGAACGCACCGGCGGTGACGGCCCGCCGGTGATCCTGCCCACCGCCTCGGGCATCGGCAACGACGACAACCAGCTGGTCATTGGCTGCCTGTCGGCGACCACGCCCGGCACGCCGGTGGAGAATCCGCGGCAGACCTCGGCGTATCGCTATTCCGCGCGCTTCGGCCCGCGCCCGCCCTGCTTTGCCCGCGCCACACGCATCGCCGGCGCCGGGCACGACGTGCTGCTGGTGGGCGGCACGGCCAGCATCACGGGCGAAGACTCGCGTCACGACGACGACCTGGAGCGGCAGATCGACGAAACACTGCTGAATCTGGCGGCGGTGGTGTCGGCGGCGGAAGGTGACGATTCCCCCGACTTGCCGCATGCCGAACGCCTGGCGCAGTACCGGCACCTGCGCGTGTATCTGCCGCGGCGTACGGATCCGGCCGATGTCGAGGCCCGGCTGTCGGCGGCGTTTCCGACGGGGATCGACGTCGAATGGCGCCGTGCCGAACTCTGCCGGCGCGAGCTGCTGGTCGAGATCGAAGGCGTTGCGCTGATCACGCCCGCTTCGTCATGAACCGCCGCCGGCCAGGCGCGGTGCTGCTCCTGCTGATCCTCGTGATGCTGTCGGCGGCGCTGCCGGCGTTGGCGCAGCCGCCTGCCATCGAAGGCGTCGGCTTCGACGAAACACTCGACGGCGAACCGGTGCTGCTGCGCGCGCTGAGTGCCGTCCCGCGCGATCGGCTGCCGAAGCCGCTGACCGTCCGGCTTTCCCTGTCGCGCCGCCAACTCGAACCGTCAACAGGGCAGTTCGACTTCGCCGCGCTCGATGCGCGTCTCGAGGCGTATCGCGACATCAGCGACCTGCGCATCCTGCTGGACCTCGGCGCTGATGCACCGGACGCCGCCGCGGCGGCCGAGCGCACGCGCTTTCTTCGCGCGCTGTCGGCACGGTATCGCGGCCGCGTGCAGGGTTACGTGCTGCAGTGGGCGCCGCCGGGGAGCGATCAAGCGGCGCTGCCGGCGTACGCGTTTCACCTCAAGTCGTCGAACGTCGATCTTCGCGCCGGCGATCCGGATGCCGTGCTCGTACTCGGCGGTCTGTCGGACGTCGTCGCGGCGGATCTCGAGGCGCTGTATCGCGACGACATCGCGCCTTACATAGACGGCATCGCCGTCGTGCCCGCGCAACCCGCCAGCCGCATCCTCGCCATTGCCGAACGCGACGATCCCGGCGCCTTTGTCGTCATGCTCGGTGCGACGCTCGGCAGCGATCCCGCGGCCGCGCCGCGACGATTCACCGACACGCACGTGCCGCTGCTCGGCACGAAGACCCGCCTGGCCACCTATGCCGGCTCGCGCGCGGAGGTCGAACGCGTGCTGCCAGTACTGGCACGGCTGTCCGACCTGCTGTCGCAGGGGCTGGTGCCGATCGACGAGGCACAGGTCGGTCTTCGTTTCGAGCGCGACGGAAAAGACGTCACCTCGTCGGTGCCGCACGTGCTCGTGTTCGGGCTCCGTTCGCTCAGCAACTATCTGATCTACACCGCGGAGGCGCCCGACCTCAGCGTGACGCTGACCGAGCCGTCGGGCGTGCGGCCGCAGGAGATCGACGCGCTGAGCGGCACCAGTCGCGCGGTGGCGGGCTGGACGCACGATGCCGCCACCAATCGTGTGTCGGCACGCCTTGCCGCGCCGGGCCGGCCGGTGATGCTCGACTGGAACAGCGCCGGCCGCGCCGGGTTTGTCGACAGCACCGAAGTCACCTCGGCGGCCATGCCGAGCCTGGCCGAGATCGTCTCGCGCCATCAACAGGCGCGCGCCGCGCAGGACGAGTTCGTGCGCTCGTACATCGCCGACGCGCACCTCGAGCAGCACTTTCGCGCCACCGCCGCCGATCTCGCCTTCGACGTCGTCACCGAGAACACGTTCTACGTGCAGGGCCGCGAGGTGGAGTTCGAGGAACGCGAGTTCCGCCTGAACGGCACGCGTTGGGGCGCGGACCGGCCGCCGTTTCCGCTGCTCCAGGCCGAGAAGGTGTTGTCGCTGCCGCTGGATCTGCGGCTGACCAGCGACTACACGTATCGCCTTGCCGGCATCGAACGCGTGGAAGACCGCGAGGCGTTTGCGATCCGCTTCGATCCCGTGGACGAGAGCCGCGCGCTCTATCGCGGCACCGTGTGGATCGATCGCGCGACGTTCCACACGGTGAAAGTGCAGACGGTGCAGACGTCGCTCGAAGCGCCAGTGCTGTCGAGCGAGGAGATTCAGTTCTTCGGTACGGTGGACGCGCCGGGTGGGCGCACCGTGACGCTGATGACGCGCCTGATCGGCCGGCAGAGCATGTTGATCGCCGGGCGCAATCTGCTGCTCGAGCGCGAGATGCGGCTGAGCGCGTTCGACGTCAACGCCGCGGATTTCGTCGAGCGACGTGATCGTGCGCGTGCCAGCGAGCACATCATGTATCGCGACACCGACGAGGGCCTGCGTTACCTCGTCCTCCGCGACGGCGCCCGCGTCGTCGACACCGGGACGACGACGACCGCGACGGCGCTGCTGCTGGGGGTGATCGTCGATCCCGCCTACGACTTCCCGTTGCCGATGGGCGGCCTCAATCACCTGGACTTCGAGTTCCTCGGCAAGGGCAACCAGTTGGCGGTCACCTTCGGCGGCGTGCTGGCGCTGGCCAACGTGCAGCGGCCGAACCTGATCGGGAAGTCGGTGGACGGCAGCGTCGACCTGTTCGCGATTGCCGTGCCCGGCAGCGATCGGCTCTACACCGAGAATGGCGAAGACCCCGCGTCCCGCGTGCGCACGATTCCGTTCACCACGGGCGCCACCGTCGGCTGGCGCTTCGCCGAGTTCAACCGGCTGGTCGGCAACTATCAGTTCCGCTACGACTGGTACGGCAGCGAAACGGCAACGGCGCCCGACTTCACGCCGCCGCAATCCACCGCCACCAACGGGCTTGGCGTGTCGTGGGAGTGGAAGCGCGGCGCCAACGCGCTGACGGCGACATGGACCGGTTTCCGGCGCGCCGGCTGGCGCGCGTGGGGCCGTGACGGCGATTACGATCCCGCGCATCGCGACTACGCGAAGTACTCCCTCAGCGCGAGCAAGGTGTACTTCACCGGCTTCCACAAGGTGACGCTGAACGCGGCGTATTACGGCGGCCGCGATCTCGACCGCTTCAGCAAGTATCAGTTCGGCCTCTTCGACGAGAATCGCATTCGCGGCGTGCCGTCGGCCGGTGTACGGTTCGGCGAACTCGCCATGCTGCGCGGCGCCTATTCCTTCAACCTCTTCGATCTCTATCGCATCGATCTGTTCCTCGATCAGGCGATGGGTCGCGACCGCGCCCTGTCGCCGGATTGGCAGCCAATCACCGGCACCGGCGTGGCGTTCAGCCTGCGCGGCCCGCGCAACACGATGGTGCGCGGCGACATCGGCAAGAGCTTCATGCCCGGCCGGTATCGCAAACCGGGTACGATCGTCTTCCAGATTCAGGTGTTGAAACCGCTGTGACCGAACCGCTGCCGCCGCATCCACCCCTCGAGCGTTACTACGCGCGCGACGCCGATCGCGCCAGGGCCGTCAACGAGTTGTTCGACGCCGGCGCGGCGTCGTACGAGTGGGTGTGCAAGGTGATGTCGCTCGGCACGGGCGAGAAGTATCGCGGCCAGACGCTCACCGACGCCGGCCTGGTGAGCGGCGCGCGCATCCTCGACATCGCCACCGGCACGGGCCTCGTGCTGCGCTCTGCCCGTGCGATTGTCGGCCCGACGGGCCTGGCGCTGGGGCTGGACCCCAGCCGCGGCATGCTCACCGAGTGCCGCAAGCGCTGTGATGCGCCGTTGTTCCAGGCGCGCGGCGAGTCGCTGCCGTTCCGCGACGGTTCGTTCGACATGATCAGCATGGGCTACGGACTGCGCCACGTTGCCGATCTCACGCAGTTGTTCCGCGAATGTCATCGCGTGCTGCGCCCCGGCGGACGACTGCTGATCCTCGAGATGACGCAGCCGCAGTCGGCGTGGGGACGCTGGTTGAACCGCTTCTATCTCGGCGTGGCGGTGCCACGTGCGGCCACGCTGTCGGTCGGGCGCGCCGATGCGAAGCGGATGATGGAGTACTTCTGGCACACCATCGAGCAGTGCGTGCCGCCCGAGTCCATCCTGCGGGCGATGCGCGACAGCGGCTTTGCCGACGCGAAGCGCAAGGTGACCGGCGGGATCCTCAGCGAGTACCTGGCGGCGCGCTGACCGCCACGGCGGGCAGCAGCGCGTGCAGCGGCCGCGACTGCAACCCGGCCGCGTCCAGTGCGTCGATCACGCGCGGCAGCGCCTCGAGCACAACGGGACGCCCCGCCGTCTGCCGGCTGTTGCGGTCGTGCAGCACCAGGATGTCGCCGGCACGCAGTCCCGATCCGATCAACCGCGTCGTCACTCGGCGCGCGTCGGCGGTGACCGTGTCGAACCCGCGCCGTGTCCACGACACCAGGTGCAGCCCGGCGTCGGCGAGCACGCCGGCCAGCCACGGGCTTTGAATCCCGGCCGGTGCCCGGAACAGCGTTGGGCGTTGGCCGTTGCCGCCGGCAAGCACGCGCTGCGCACGGTTCACTTCGTCGGCCATGCCTCGCGGTCCGTGCAGCGAGAAGCTGTTGGGGTGGCTGTAGGAATGGTTCTCGACGCCGTGACCGCGGCGGCGAATTTCCGCAACGAGATCCGGATGCCGCTCGGCCTGCGTGCCGATGCAGAAGAACGTCGCGCGATGCGGTGTCGTGTCCAGCAGATCCAGCACGGACGGCGTCGCCTCGGGATCGGGACCATCGTCGAAGGTCAGCGCCAGGTCGGGCGTGGTCACCGCGACACGCGTAATGTTCGGTCCCAGCCAGGCGCCGCGCATGTGGATGCCGGCGAGTCCGAGCACGACATGATTGGCGACCAGCGCGCCCGCGGCCGCCGGCGCCATGCGGGCATCGGCGAGGATGGCCGTCACCGCGAGGCCGTGCACACCCAGGCTGGTCTTGAGCAGCGGCGACGCCCGCCGGATCGACGTCACCAGATCAGGCATGGTGCCGCTGATCGCCATCGCCCGCCGGCGCGAGTCCGGCCAGCGCCACGCGATCCACCTTGCCACGCGCGTTCCGCGGAATCGCCTCGACGATGACGATGCTGCGCGGCACCTTGTGATCGGCGAGATGACGCTGGCACCAGCGCCACACCTGCTGGTAGTCGAGGTGGCGCGTCCGGCACGCGACAAACGCCCGGACGATGGTGTCATCGGGTCCACGGCCGTCGCCGGCCATCACCACCGCATCGTCCACGCCTTCGAGGCGTGTCAGCACGCTTTCGACTTCGCCGGGATCGACCTTCCGGCCGCGGACGTTGATCACGCCATCGGCGCGGCGCTGCAGCGCCAGCGCGCCCTCGCGCCAGGTGGCGATGTCGCTGGTCTGGAACTGTCCGTTGGCGAGGCGCGCTTCCGCCGCCGGCAGATAGGTGAGCCCGACGGCCGGCGATTGCACGGTCACGAGCCCTTCGCCGTGCGCGTCGGCGTCCGCCAGCGTCACCGACACGCCGTCGACGGGCGTGCCGACCGTGCCGCGTTCCGCCGCGTCACCCTCGCGGTCGTAGCAGATGCCGCCGCATTCGCTCGATCCATAGAAGACATGGATCGGCCGTCCGTAGCGGCGGCGAAACGCCACCGCCGGGGCGACGTGCAGCACGGCGCCGGCGGTGATGACGCGCCGGACGCTGGTGGGCCAGGCGGGCGGTGTGGAGAGGCGCAGCAGCGCCTGGATGTAGGCCGGCACGGTGGGCACGATCGTCGCGGCAAACAGACGCGCCGCCTCGATGGGCGACAGCGGTCCCGCGTCGGCGGGCACGACCAGCGGCAGGCCGCGGACGAGGGCCGACAAGACCAGCGTGGTGAACCCGTACGAGTGCGACATCGGCACCATGGCCAGCAGTCGATCGCGCTCGGTGAAGCCCATCGTCGAGGCGAGCGCGGCTTCGTCGGCGAGCAACTGTTCGGCGGTCATCGCCACGCCGCGTGGCATGCCGGTGGAGCCCGACGTCAACTTGATCACCGCTGTTGACGGCGGTACCTCGATCGCCGCCGCGCCGGTGGCATCAATCGACACCGCGTCGATGGCACCGGGCCAGCCGTCGGTGGCGGAGACCATGGCCACCGCGCCGAGCGTGGAGACGGCACGGCCGCGGTCGGCGAGGGGCGCCGCGTGGTCCACGAGCAGCACGGGGTGGCCGAGCCGGCGCAGCGCGACGAGGCCGGCCAGAAACGCGGGCCCGTTCGGCACCGCGAGCGCGACCGTCGATCGTTCCGGCAGGCGGGCGTCGCCGATGCGCGCGGCGATGGCCGAGGCCCACCGATCGATGTCGCGCGCCGTCACGCGGCCGCGGGCGCCGACGATCAGCGGTTCGTCGGCGCGGCGATGCGCCAGCCTGTGAAAGGCCCGGCAGATCGCGTCATCGCGGCCCTCGACGGGCGTCCAGTTTGTTGAAGTGCCCGCGGGCATCCCGTATACTATGCCCGCTATTCAGGCCAGATCACCAATGGCGCGCGAGGGGTTATTCGATGTAGTCGTCGTCGGCGGCGGACCAGCAGGTTCGGCAGCGGCGGCCATCCTGGCGCGGCGCGGTCATCGGCCGCTGATCGTCGAGCGCGATCGGTTTCCCCGGTTTCACATCGGCGAATCGCAGCTGCCCTGGCTGAACGGCGTCCTCGAAGAGATCGGCGCTGCCGAAAAGATTGCGGCGGCCGGCTTCGAGCAGAAGTGGGGCGCCAGTTTCACGACGTCGCACGGCGACTGGAGCCGCTACGCCGACTTCTCGCGGGCCGTCGAGGTGCCGAAAGCGCAGACGTGGCAGGTGCCGCGCGATCGATTCGACCAGATCCTGCTCGAGCACGCCGCTGATTCGGGCACCGAGGTGTGGCAGGGGGCGCGGGCCGAGGACGCGACCTTCGATGCCGATGGCGTCACGGTGACGATCACCGCCGCCGACGGCGAAACCGTGCGCGTGCGCGCGGCCGCCATCATCGACGCGTCGGGACGCAACGGCTTTCTCGCCAAGCGCTTCGGCGAGCGGCGCAAGGATCCGATCCTCCAGAACATCTCGATCCACCGGCAGTACGAAGGCGTGCCGCGGGCCGACGGCCGCCGCGCTGGCGACATCCGCATGGTGACGCGTCCCGATCACGGCTGGTTCTGGTTCATTCCGATCAGCCCGACGACGATGAGCGTCGGCGTGGTGGTGCCGCAGACGTCGTACAAGGCGCAGGCCGGCGCCACGGCCGGGGAGACGCTCGACCGCATGATTGCGGAGACACCGGCGGCGGCGCAGTTGCTGACGGGCGCGACGGCGCTGACCGAGGCGCGCTTCGACGCCGATTACTCCTACATGCATTCAACGCTGGCCGGCGATCGCTGGGTGCTGGCCGGCGATGCCGGATCGTTTCTCGATCCGATCTTCTCGACCGGCGTGCTGCTGGCCATGCAGGGCGGCATCGAGGCCGCCACGGTGATCAGCGACGCGCTGCGGGCCGGCGTCGCGCCGACGGCCGATCGCTTTGCCGCCTACCAGGCGCGACTCGTGAAGCGCTATCAGCACTTCCGCAGCTTCGTCACCGGCTTCTACGATCCGGCCTTCCGCGATTTGTGGTTCAGTCCGTCGGCGCCGTTCGGGTTGTACGAAGCGGTGCTGTCGGTGCTGGCCGGCAACTGGCGGCCGTCGCTGGCGACGCGGCTGCGGCTGCGACTCTTTCACTTTCTCGTGTCGGTGCAGCGTGTGTTTCCCCTGACGCCTCGTCAGGTGGAGCCGGCGGCGCCGACGCCCAGGACCGTTCACGATGGCGTCTGAGCAGGAACTTCGGCACGCGCTGAAGGTTCTCATCGTCGATCGGCTTCGTCTCGAGGGTCTGACCCCCGAGAAGATTGCCGACGACATGCCCCTCTTCGGCGAGGGGCTGGGTCTCGATTCGGTCGACGCGCTCGAACTCGTCGTCGGCATCGAGAAGGCATACGGGATCGCCATCAAGAGCCACGAGGTGGACAAGGAGATCTTCCGTTCGGTGGAGACGCTCGCCCGTTTCGTCCACGGCGCCCTGTCCGGCGAGACCATCAACCGTGAACGGAAAGGTGCCTGACGGCCCGAGGCTGCGTCCTCGTGTCGTGGTCACGGGCCTCGGCGTGGTCAGCGCCGCCGGCTGGGGCGTCGATGCGCTGCGCACGGCGCTGCGATCCGGACGCACGGCCATCGGGCCCTTCGACGTTTTCGATCACACGCGCCAGCGCACGCACGTCGCCGGCGAAGTGCCGCCGCCCACCCATCCACCCGACGTCCCCGGCTGGTCACGACTCGCGCGCAGCGATCGCTTCGCGATTGCGGCAGCAGTGGAAGCGCTGGAGCGACGTAACCTCAGTTACGCCGCCACCGACGCCGCCGACGACGCCGGGAAAGCCGCGTCGCCTCACTCGCTGTCGTCGCGCGTGGGCGTCTACTTCGGCAGCAGCACCGGCGGCCTGCTCGAAACCGAACAGTATTACGACGCGCTCGTCGATCCGCAGGGCACGCCACGTCGCGCCTGGCTGGCGTCGCATCACCTGAGTGCGCCGGCCGAGTCGGTGGCGCGCGCGCTGGGCATCAGCGGACCTGTCGAAACCATCTCGTCCGCCTGCGCCTCGGCGACGCTCGCGATTGCGCAGGCCCTCGACGCCGTCGCCTCCGGCGAAGTGGACATCGCGCTCACCGGCGGCGCTGACTGCCTGGCGACGACGACCTACACGGGCTTCAATGCGCTGCGCTCGGTGGACGAGGCGCCGTGCCGGCCGTTTCGCGAAGGCCGCGCCGGACTCTCCCTTGGCGAAGGCGCCGCGGTGCTGGTGCTGGAACGCGAACAGGACGTGCTGGCGCGCGGCGGCACGCCGCTGGCCGTGCTACTCGGCGGCGGCAGCACCTGCGATGCGGCGCACATGACCGCGCCGCACGCGGCTGGTGAATGGGCCGCGGCCGCGATCGAGGCGGCGCTGGTCGATGCCGGCCTGACGACGACGGACATCGATTACGTCAACGCGCACGGCACGGGGACGCCGCTGAACGACGCCGCGGAGCAGGCAGCGCTCGCTCGCGTGTTCGGCGATCGGAGCAGCGCGATCCCCATCGAGGCCACCAAGGCCATCGTCGGTCACCTGCTGGGCGCGGCCGGTGCCGTCGAGGCGGCGGCTGTGGTGCTCGCGCTTGCGGAAGGCGTGCTGCATCCGGTGCCCGTCGCCGACGGCGATCGCACGCTCGCTGTCGATCTCGTCGAACGCGCGCCGCGTCCGGCCTCGCACCTGCGCACGGCGCTGTCCGTGAGCCTGGGTTTCGGTGGCGCCAACGCCGCCATCGTTCTCGGACGCTGGTCCGCATGACGGCCGGCGACCACGACACCGTCGTCACCGGCGTCGGCGTGATTGCCGGACCGCACGTCGGTGTCGACGCGGTCCGCGCGGCGATGACCGAAGCTGCCCCGCGCGCGTCGGCGGTGACGCGCGACGCCCGCTTTCACCTTGCCCAGTCGTCGCGGCTGGCACTTCTGCCGGTGGCCATCGACTGGCCGGCCCTGCTGCCGCCGGGCCTGGCTCGGCGCATGAGCCCGCCGTCGCGGCTGGCGGTGGCGGCGGCACGGTTGGCCCGCGCTGACGCCGGCCTGCCGGCCACGCCGGAAGGACCGCGCACGGCGGTGGTGTTGTCCACCGCGTTCGGCGCGGTGGAGAGTACCGAGCAGATGCTCGATACTGTGCGCATCGATGGACCACAGGCGGCGTCGCCGTTCGTCTTCGCCGAAAGCGTCGCCAATGCCGCCGCCGGACAGGTGGCGATCGACACCGGCGCGCGAGGCCCGAACCTGACGATCCTGCAGCGTGAAGCCGGCGCGCTCACCGCGGTGCACCGTGGCGCCGAACTGATCCGAAGCGGTGCCGCCGATCGCGTCATCGCCGGCGTCGTCGATCACGTGTCGCCGCTGCTGCACGCACTGCTCGATCGATTCGAGGCGCTGGCACGTCCCGACGATCACGGCGACGAGATGGCGCGTCCCTTCGACGCGGCGCGCAATGGTTTTCTGCTGGCGGAAGGCGCCTGCGTGCTGGTGCTCGAACGCCGCTCGGTCGCCCACGAGCGCAAGGCACGCGTGTACGCCGCCGTGCAAACGGGTGGCGGCGCGTTCGACGCCACCGCGTCGCGCACCGGCTGGGGCCATGGTGAAGCCGCGATCGCGGACGCCATGACGCGCACGCTGGAGCGCGCGAGTGTGCCGCTGTCCGAGATCTCGCACGTGGTGTCCGGCGCCTCGGGCGCTCGCGCCGGCGATCGGCTCGAAGCCTCGGTGCTGCGACGGATGTGGAACGATCGGGCGTTGCCGCCGATCATCACACCCAAGGCGTTCTTCGGTCAGTACGGCGGCGGGTTGCTGGCCGCGGCGGTGCTGTTGATGACCGGCGCGGAGCTGGCACCGACGCCGGGCTTTCGGACGCCGGACCCCGCGCTTGGTGTTCAGCCGTACGCCGGCGGAACGTTGGCGCGCGCGCGTCACGCGCTCGTCACCTGCATGGCATCGGGCGGCGCCGCCTCGTGGCTGGTGCTGGAGCACGCGTGATGCGTATTGCCGCCGTCATCCCCGCCTATCAGGCCGCTTCCACGGTCGCGCCCGTCATTCGCGGCACGCTCGAGATCCTGCCGGACCTCCTCGTCATCGACGATGGATCGAGTGACGGTACGGCGGACGTGGCGCGCGCCGCGGGCGCCGAGGTGCATCGGCTGCCGGTCAATAGCGGCAAGGGCACGGCGCTCGGCACCGCGTTCCAGATCCTGATGAACCGCGGCTTCGACGGCATCGTCACGCTCGACGCCGATGGCCAGCACATTCCGGCCGAGATCCCGCGACTGCTGGCGATGGCCGCGGACGCGGATCTCGTTCTCGGTACGCGTGATCACCTGTTCGCCGAGATGAGCCCGCTGCGTCGCCGCGCCAACGCGTTGTCGTCGCGCGGGATCTCGTGGATCGCGGGGCTCGACCTGGACGACGTCCAGACCGGCTTTCGTTACTATTCGCGCGTGCTGATCGAACGGCTGGGTCCGATGCGCGGCCGCTTCGAGGCGGAAAGCGCTGTGGTCGTACGCGCTGGGCGCGCCGGCCTGCGCGTGCGGACGACGCCCGTGCACCTGGCCCGCGCCGATGGTCGCTCCACCAGTCACTTCCGTCCGCTCATCGACGGCGTGCGCATTGTCGCCGCGGTCGCCGCGGCACGGCTCGGGGCCGCTGACGCGCCGATGATGCAAGGCGATGGAGACGCGGCGTGAACGGTGCCGTCGCGCTCGTCACCGGTGGCAGTCGCGGCATCGGTCGCGCCATCGTCGACGCGCTCGTCGCCGATGGCTGGCGGGTGGCCTTCACCTCGCGATCGATCGGCGACGCCACGGCGGCGGTCGAGGCCGCGCTCGGCGGTGCGGCGCGCGCGTTTGCCCTGGACCTCACCGATCGCGACGGTCCGGACCGTGTCGTGCGCCACGTCACCGACGCGATGGGGCCGATTGCCGCGCTCGTGAACAACGCGGGCCTGCGGCACGACGCGC
>JADZCY010000453.1 GCA_020851325.1 Acidobacteriota bacterium
CGAGCAGCTCGGCATGAAGCAGAAGCTGATCGGCAAGTTCGTCCCCGTCATCGTCGATTACGTGAAGCAGCAGGGCGGCGCGTCGACCGCGCAGCTCCTGACCGGCGCGCTGGGCTTCTGAGGAAACGCTGCAAAAGCGGCGTTTCCGCGAGCCATGGATGGTCCGGTCGCGAACAAGTGCGGAAGCACTTCATTCGCGGGTTTTGCTGATCGCCCTGCGGGGCTTGGGACTGCGCCAAAAGCGGGATACGTTGCGAAACTTTCCGCAGAGCTGCGATCCGGCTCACGTTATAGTCGCGTAACGCGGCGGGCATGTATGTGCCCGCCCGTCTCGCTGTCAGGGATCTTCGCGCCGGGGGGCACGACGGATTCGGCGAGCGGCGCTTTGCGCAGGGAAGTCCGCAACACAGAAAGGATCATCAATGTCCCGTATCGTCGTTCGCACGGTGCGCCTGCGCGTCGCCAGGCACCAGCGCCGGCGCATTGCCGTGCGCCAGCTCACCTTCGCCTTGGGCCTCGCCGCACAGGCGGCGCTCGCTGACCCGAGCGGCGGCGTCGTCGTCGGCGGCAGCGGCAGCATCGGCGGCAGCCCCGGCCAGCAGGTGATCACGCAGCACTCCACGCGGCTCGCGATCGACTGGCAGTCGTTTTCGCTCGCCGCGGGCGAGCGTACCGAATTCCATCAGCCGGATGCCTCGGCGGTCGCATTGAACCGCGTGATCGGCGGCGCGCCGTCGGCGATCCACGGCCAGATCCGCGCCAACGGCCAGGTGTATCTCGTCAATCCGCAAGGGATCCTGTTCGGGCGTGACGCACAAGTGGATGTCGGCGGCATGGTCGCCTCGACGCTCGATCTCTCGGCGCCGGCGTTCATGGCCGGCAGCACGCGCTTCACGGACACCGGCGGCCCGGGTCGCGTCGTCAACGAGGGCACGTTGCGCGCCGCCGACGGCGGCTACGTCGCCTTGCTCGGCCGGCAGGTCGGCAACTCGGGCCGCATCGACGCACCGCGCGGGACGGTCGCGCTCGCGGCAGGTGAGCAGGTGAGCCTGCGCTTCGACGCACACAGCCTCGTCGATGTCAGCGTCGATCGCGCGACGCTCGACGCGCTGGTCGAGAACCATGGCGCAATCCATGCCGACGGTGGCGCGGTGCTGCTGACGGCGCATGCACGCGATGCGCTGCTCGACACCGTCATCAACCACGACGGCGTGATCGAGGCGAACAGCGTCGGCGCGCAGGGTGGCGTGATCCGGCTCGGCGGCGGCGACGACGGCGTCGTGCAGGTCGGCGGCACGCTCGCGACGCGCGGCGACGATTCCGGCGAAGCGGGCGGTGCGATCGAGATCACCGGCCGGCGCGTGGCCCTCGTCGACACGGCGCGGGTCGATGCGGCGGGCGATGCTGGTGGCGGCAGAGTCCACGTCGGTGGCAGCCGCCAGGAAGAAGGACCGCTGCCGAACAGCGAAGCTGTGTTCATCGGTCGCAACGTGCACCTCGACGCCAGCGCCATTGCGCACGGCGACGGCGGCCAGGTCGTCGTCTACGCCGACGACCGCGCGCAAATCCACGGCCGGATCGCCGCGACCGGCGGCGTCGCAGGCGGCGATGGCGGTTTCGTCGAAACGTCCGGCAAGCGCAGTCTCGACGTCACCGACACGCCGTTGGTGACGGCCACGGACGGTGCCCCGGGCACCTGGCTCATCGATCCGCTGAACATCGTGATTTCGGCGACCGCGAACCAGTGCGTCGGCCTCGGCGGCTGCGTCAACGGGCCGGACTGGACCTCGATCGCGAGCGGTGCGACGCTCGGCGCCAACCTGATCACGAATGCCCTGAACGCCGGCCAGAACGTGACCCTCGCGACCGGTGCGACCGGCATCGAGAACGGCGATATCACGCTGCTCGGCAGCCCGCTGATCCACAAATCCGCCGGCGCGACCGACGTCACGCTGACGTTCAGCGCGCACAACGACATCGGCATCACCGCGGCCATCTCGCAGTCGGGCGGCAGCGCCGTCGGTCGGCTCAACATCGTGCTGCATGCGGACAGCGACGGTAACGGGATCGGCAACGTCGCGCTGCGCACGCCACTGACGACCGGTGGCGGCACGATCACGGCCACCGGTCGGAACATCACCGTACTCGGCAACCTGACGACAACCGGCACTGCCGGTCGCGACGGCGGCAGCATCAGCCTCACGGCGAGCCCGCAGGGTGCGCTGAACATCACGGCAGCGTCGGTCACTGCAGCGGGTGGCACGTCGACAGGCGCGGGCCGCAGCGGGGGCGATATCGCGCTGGCCGGCGGCAGCCTCGCTGCGCGCGGCGTCAACGCCGACGGCGGCAACGCCGGTGGCAGCAATAATGCGGGCGGCCGCGCCGGCACGATCACGCTCGAGTCGACGCGCACGACGCCGTCGCTGACGGTGAGCGGCAACCTCAGCGCACGCGGCGGCAACGCCACCGGCAGCGGGACCGGCGGTGCGGGCGGCGCCGTGTCCACGACCGATCCGCTGACGCTCGGCGCGAACGTCGCGATCACCACCCTCGGTGGCAGCGGCGGCACACGGGGTGTCGGGGGCAATGTGGTGCTGACGACGATCGACAGCAACGGTGGCGCGCGGCGCGCGTTCAATGTCGATGCGGGCAGCGGGCGATTCACCAGTGGCGCCCTCGGCGGGACCACGCCGCTCGGTGCCATCACGCTCAGAGCGGACGGCGGCATCACGACCGGTGACATCGCCACCACCGGTCTGCCGAACGCGGCCGGCGCCCCGCTCACATTGGATGCCGGTGAGCGCGGTGCCGTCGCCATCGGCCACGTGACGACGCGGGGCACGACGACGACCGGTGGCGGCCGCAACGGCGGCGCCGTGTCGATCAGCGGCAACACGATCGCCGCAGGTGCGATCGATGCCAGAGGTTCGATGTCGGCAATCGACGGCGCCGGCGGTGCCGGCGGCACGGTGAGGCTGACGGCGGCCGGCAGCGGTCCCCGCCTCACGCTGTCGCAGGACATCGACGCCGGCGGCGGCAGCGGTCGCAACGGTGCCGGCGGCGCGAGTGGCGCCGTGACGATGAACGGGCCCGTCACGCTCGCCGCCGAGGTCGTGATCACGAGCCGGCCGGGGGGCGGCACGACGCCGGGAGTCGGCGGCGCGATCGGCTTCGGGCCGACGGCGACGATCGACAGCGACGGCACGCCGCGCACGCTGGTGCTGAACGGTGCCGGACTCATGAGTTTGCAGGCACCCATCGGCCAGACGGCACCGCTCGCGAGTCTCGCGCTCACCGGCAGCGGCGAGATCACGCTGCCCGCGACCCGTGTGCTCGGCGATTTCGACGTCACGACCAGCGGCGCCGTGACCGATGCCGGCGCCCTGCACGTCGGCGGGCGCACCGCCGTGACCGCCGGCTCGATCACGCTCGACGATCCGGCGAACGATTTCGTCGGTGCCGTCGGCGCGCTCGCCAACCTCGGCGGCGTCACGCTCGTCGCTGCGAACGCGCTGACACTCGACAGCATCGTGAGCAACGGTGCCATCGCTGCCACGGCGAACGGCGATCTGCGCATCGCCGCCGGTGCGGCGCTGACCAGCGCGAACGGCGACGTCGTGCTCGCCGCGCGCAACGGCAATTTCATCAACGACGCCGGCCCCGGTGCGATCGCCGCGCCGAACGGGCGCTGGCTCGTCTACGCGACGAGCCCGGCGGGCAACGTGCCGAACGGGCTCGTGCCGGGCAACGCCCGAGCCAATCGCTACGACCGAACGATCGACTCGGCACCGCCGGCGACGATCGAGGCCGGCAATCATTTCATCTATGCCTTCCAGCCGACGCTGACGGTGACGGCGCTGGACGCCGGGAAGAGCTACGGCGACGCCGATCCGGCGAGCTTCGGATTCACGCGCACGGGCCTGTTCGCCGGCGACGCGCTGGCCGACGTGTTCGACGGCGTGTTCACGCGCGCGCCGGGCGAGGACGTCGGTGCCTATGCAATCGACGCGACGTCCTCGCCCTCGGCGATCGGCTACGCCGTCGTGGTGACGCCGGCGACGTTCACGATCGTGCCGCGGCCGTTGACGGTGCGCGCGATGGCCGCGGGCCGCGAAGCCGGCGGCGCGAATCCGCCGTTCGCTGCGAGCTTTTCGAACTTCGCCTTCGGCGAGACCCGCGCGGTGCTCGGTGGCGCACTCGTCTACTCGACGCCGGCCGACGCGGCCTCGCCGGCGGGCCGCTACGCAATCACGCCCGCAGGTCTCACGTCGACAAACTACCGCCTCGTCTACGTCGACGGCACGCTGACGGTATTCGACACCAGGGTGCTGCCACCGCCACCGCCGGCCACGCCGCCTGGCGACGGCTCCAGCGCAGAGGCGATCATCGCCGCACGCCAGAACCGGCCGCCGCTGCCGACGATTGCCGGGCTCGCGCGGCTCGACATCGTCGACGAAGGCCTGCTGCTGCCGGCGGAGGCGCGCACGCGCTGAACGCACGCGGGCGCCGGGGCGTAATCCTCGGCGTCCGCGCGGTCTCCGGTCCGCCGGCGCGCGAATGCGTGATCCGGATCGCTGTTCATCGCTCAAGGCGCTCGACGCCCTCGACGCTACCTCTTCCAACGGCATGAGCCGCAACGGGAGGTGGCCAACATGGCAGATCGCACGCACGAAGAGACTTCCATAGCCGCCGCCTGGTGGCGTCGAACCGCCAGCCTCGCGCTCTTCCTGGCTGCGTCTTTCGCGCAGGCCGCCGAGCGCGCGCCGCTCGAGGTGATCGTGACCCCCGACGCCGGCCTTGCGTCCTACACCAGCGCGATGAACGAAACCGGCGTGGTCGAGGCGAACTCGGCACGCATCGACAACGGCATCGTCTACCTCGAATACGACGCTGCGCCGGGCACTGCCGACGCGGCGTTGACGGCTGCCGCACGCTGAGTCAATCCTGGCGTGCGCTCCGCGCGGCGGTGGAGCGCTATCGCCGCGCCCACTGCGCGCCGATCCTCGTTTATGGCAAGCCGCCTGCAGTGGTTGCGCATGTCGGTGTTCGTTTCCGATAATCCGCGGGTATTCCTACAAGGAACACGCGGTTCGCGCGTAGATATCCATGGATTTGGAACGGAACCTCATCGCACGCAGGAATGCTTGCGTGCCGTGCGGACTTGCGCTGTTCGCCGCCACCCTGCTGCCCGTGCTTGCACTTGCCCAGCTCGCGCCCGACGCGGGCACGGCGCTGCGCGAATTGCGTCCGCGCGATCTGGAACTGCCGCGCGCACCGCCACCGCCAATCGAAGCCCCATTGCCGGCGGCGGTCGTCAGCGACGACACCGCGCTGCGTTTCCGCGTCGACGGCTACGACTTCGATGGCGTCACCGTCTTCGACGCCGCCGAACTCGAGCAGATCGTCGCATCGATGGCCCGGCGCGAGTTGACACTCGCCGACGTGCGCGCCGCGGCGCTCGCGATCACGCGCCACTATCGCGAACACGGCTATCTCGTCGCCCGTGCCTACGTGCCGCCGCAGGAAGTGCGCGACGGCCGTGTGCGCATCGCCGTGCTCGAAGGCCTCTACGGCAAGCCCGAGCTCGGCAATGCCTCGCGGGTGAAGCGCGAGGTCCTCGAGCGGCATCTCGCGCGCATCGAAGCCAATCGCGTCATCGAACGCGATACGCTCGATCGTCGCCTGCTTTTGATTCGCGATCTCGGTGGCGTCGGCGAAGTCGTCGGCACGTTGCGGCCCGGCGAGCACACGGGTGAATCGACCTTGCGCGTCGACATCGCCGGTACTCCGCGCGTGGTGGGTGAAATCACCGCCGACAATTACGGCAACCGCTATATCGGGCGCTATCGGCTCGGCGGCTATGCCGAGATCGCGAACCCGCTGGGCCGCGGCGATCTGCTCGATGTGCGGGTGTCGACCTCGGGCGACGAACTGCAGAGCGGACGCCTCGGGTATCGCGTGCCGCTCGGCGTCGACGGCCTCACGCTGCACACGAGCTTCAGCGCCGTGCACTACGAACTGAAGGACGACTTCGCGCCGCTCGGTGCCCAGGGCTCGGCGCTGATGCCGAGCGTGTCGCTGAGCTATCCGCTGATTCGTCTGCCGCGCGCGAATCTCTACGTGCGCGGCGGTGCCGACTACACCTCTCTGCGCGACGACACCGACAACCCGCCGACTTCGGCCGATCGCTCGCTGTGGTCGGTGTTCGGTGGCCTGTCCGGCGACTGGCGCGACGGCGTCGGCGCCGGCGCGGTCAGCGCCTTCACGGCCAACATCGAAGCCGGCGAACTCGATATCGATTCCGACGCGCTGCGTCGCTTCGATCGCGCGACGACGCGCGCCGCGGGCGCCTATCAGAAGTACAGCTACTCGCTGCTGCGCCTGCAGTCGCTGGGCGGGCCGCTGTCGCTGTATACGAGTCTGAGCGGCCAGTTCGCGTCGCAGAATCTCGACTCGGCGGAAAAGTTCTGGCTCGGCGGCGCGAGCGGCGTGCGTGCCTATCCGCAGGGCGAGGCGGCCGGCGACGACGGCTTTCTCGCCAACGTCGAACTGCGCTACAACCTGCCGGTGTGGCGCGGCGTGCTGCCGCAGGTGCTCGCCTTCGTCGACGTGGGCGGCGTGAAGCTCATCCACGACCCCTTCGGGCCGGGCGACAGGACGCGTTACCTGTCCGGCGCCGGCGTCGGCTTCAATCTCGCCGAGTCGCACGGGTTCGCGGTGCGCGCCGCGTGGGCGTGGAAACTCGGGCCCGAGGACGCCCAGGCCGACAAGGACCGCAGCGGCCGCGGCTGGATCGTGCTCGGCAAGACGTTCTGATCTCACGCCCGCTCGCATGAGGGTCGCGCGCGGCGGACGCGCGGGCGGCCGCCCGTCCACTGCGTCGCGATGCCGCGAGCCTGTACACTGCCGAACGTCGTCCGGCCGCAGCGCTGCTGCCTGGCGACTGCAGGTGAGCCGAATCTGCGTTCAATCATCCAGTGGCGGGACGGCGTCACCGCCGGAGTGCCACATGTCCGATACCGCCGCGCCCCGTCGCGCCAACCGCCTCGCCGGCGAACAGTCGCCTTATCTGCTGCAACACTGCTACAACCCCGTCGACTGGTATCCTTGGGGTGAGGAAGCTTTTGCACGAGCCGCCCGCGACGACAAGCCGATCTTTCTCAGCATCGGGTACTCGACCTGTCACTGGTGTCATGTGATGGAGCGCGAGTCCTTCGAGGATGCGCGTATCGCCGACTTCCTCAACGCGCATTTCGTCTGCATCAAGGTCGATCGCGAAGAGCGTCCCGATGTCGACAAAATCTACATGAGCTTCCTGCAGGCGACGAGTCGCGGCGGCGGCTGGCCGCTGAACGCGTTCCTGACGCCGGATCGTCGTCCGTTCTTCGCCGGCACCTACTGGCCGCCCGAACCGCGTCATGGTCGTCCGTCGTTCCTGCAGGTGATCGATCAGATCGCGGACACGTGGCGCGATCACCGTGCCGAGGTCCTCGCGTCGGCGGCCGAGATTCATGCGCGTCTCGCCGAACTGGCGGCGCGCGAGCGCG
>JADZCY010000454.1 GCA_020851325.1 Acidobacteriota bacterium
AGCGGATGCTGAGGTCCTGCGCGTTGAACTGTTGATCCGTTCGCAGGTGCAGCCGGTGCAAACCATCCACCGACGACAAACGCTCGACGGCGACAATGCGCCACGGTTGTGGATCGTCGTCTTCGCCGCGCGGCTTGCGGATGTCGAGGTTCCATGTCGCGATGCGGCCGCGCGCGTCCTGCTCGATGAACACCTCGGTGATCAGGCGGAAGCCGTCACCGGGCAGCGTGCCAAGCAGCGGCAGGCGTTCGCGCTCCTTGACAACCGCGCGCGTGACGTTCGACGGCACCATGTCGTCGAAGAATGTGGCCGCGGCTGCGCGGTCGGCATTCGGCGACAGCAGCGACGCCCAACGATTGGCGTCCATTGCCACGACGGTGTCCTCGACGACACGAACGAAGGCCTGGATCGTGAGGTCTTCGCGGCTGGGCGGCTCCGGCGGCTGCGCCGCCGCGCGCCCGGCGTGCAGCAGCATCGTCAGGACGAGGAGGCGAACGATATGCCGGCGCAGGCCCGCCATCATGCCCCTCGCAGCGCCGGCAACGCCGGCAGCGACGGAGCGACGGGCAGCGGCTGCCGGCTGAGGATGAGCACCGTGAGGTCGTCGCTGAGCCGCTGATCGCGGCGATGCCGTTCCACCGCGCTGAAGATGGCGCGGCCGAGATCGGCGGCGGCCACCGTGCCGTAGGTGCCGGCGTGCAGCGCCAGCGTGCGCTCGAGTCCTTCTTCGTCGAACGGCGTGCCGTCGGGGCTTTCCGCTTCGGTGATGCCGTCGCTGTACATCACCAGCGATTCGCCGGGTTCGAGATAGACGTGGCCCTGCTCGTACTCCGCGCCTTCGAACATGCCGAGCGCGACACCGCCCGTGCTCAGGCGGACGATGCTGCCGTCACGCTTGCGCAGCAGCGGCGGCGTTTGCCCGGCGTTGACGAAGCGCAGTTCGCCGGTGGCGGGCGTGAACGAGGCAATGAACAACGTGATGAAGCGCGAGGCCGGCGCCTGACGGCCGACCTGGATGTTGAGACGACGCGTGAGTTCCGGCAGCGGCAGGTTGTCGTCCACCAGCGTGCGCAGCACGGCGAGCAGCAGCGCCATCAGCAGCGCGGCGGGGCTGGCCTTGCCCGCCACATCGCCGAGCGCGATCAGCACCGTGCCGTCGGGTCGCGGCAGGATGTCGTAGAAGTCGCCGCCGACGGTGTTGGCCGGTTGCGTCAGGCCAAACGCTTCGACGCCCGGTCCGTTCCACGTGCCTTCGGGCAGCATCGCGCGCTGAATCTCGCGCGCCACTTCGAGGTCGCGCTTGAGCGACAGACGATCGGCGACTTCCAGCAGCACGAGCAGGTTGAGCAGCAGGAAGCCGCTCAGCAGCCACAGCGTGCCGTCGGCAAACACCGGCGCCGGCACGCCGAAGCGGACGAAGAACAACAGCAGCGGCAGACGGAAGCTGAGGATGCCGATGCCCTGGAACAGCTCGAGAAGTCCGAACACCGACATGGCGAGCGCGACCGCATACATCGCGCGGCGCGCCGGCGACAGGCGCATCGTGAAGGCGAGGAAGAACGCCTGGACGTACTTCAGCGCGCGGCGATGCCGCGGCAGCCCTTCGAGTTCCGCCGTGTTGACGCCGCGGGCGAAGAACCGGTACGCCTCGGGCGTTTCACGCGTGAACAGCTTCCCCAGGTCCTCGGCGTTGAGGTCCTCGGTGTATGTCGAGAAGAAGTCACGCGCTTTGGAGCGCATAGAAGAAACTTTCCGGTCTGGAGGACTGGAGGGCTGGGGGACTGGGGGGCTGGGGGGTGGTCTGGAGGGTCAGAGCCTCTGGACTGGCCTCCAGTCCTCCAGCCCTCCAGTCCTCCAGCCCTCAGATCACTCCAACTTCCTTCCCCACCTGCTCGAACATATCCAATGCGTATTGCAGGTCTTCACGTGTGTGCGTGGCCATCGGCATCACGCGCAGCCGCGCCTGATCGCGCGCGACGGTCGGGAAGCCGATGCCCTGCGCGAAGACGCCCTTCGCGAACAGCTTGTCGGACATCGCCATCGCCCGGCTGGCTTCGCCGACGATGACGGGGGTGATCGGGCTTTCGCTGTGTCCGGTGTTGAAGCCGAGCGCGCGCAGGCCGTCCTTCAGGAACCGCGTGTTGGCCCACAGCCGCTCGATGTGTTCCGGTTCGCTCTCGAGGACGTCGAGCGCGGCAATGCACGCCGCCGTCACGGCCGGCGGATGCGAGGTGGAGAAGAGGAACGGCCGCGCGCGGTGATACAGGAAATCGATCAACGCGCGAGAACCGGCGACGTAACCGCCGAGCACGCCGATCGCTTTCGACAGCGTGCCGACCTGGATGTCGACGCGGCCGTGGCAGCCGAAGTGATCCACCGTGCCCGAGCCGTGCTTGCCAAACACGCCGCTCGCGTGCGCATCGTCCACCATCATGATGGCGCCGTACTCCTCGGCGATGCGGCACAGATCGGGAACCGGACCGAGGTCGCCGTCCATCGAGAAGACGCCGTCGGTAATGAGGAGCTTCTTCGGGCCGGCGGGAATGTCGCGGAGGATCTGGCGCGCCGCCGCGACGTCCTTGTGCGGGAACACCTTGATGGTGGCGCGGCTGAGCCGGGCGCCGTCGATGATGCTGGCGTGATTGAGGGCATCGGACACGATGAAGTCGTCCTTACCCAAGACGGACGAAACGGTGCCGGCGTTCGCGGCGAAGCCGCTCTGGAAGACGACGACGGACTCGACGTGCTTGAACGCCGCCAGCCGCCGCTCCAGCTCCATGTGCATCTCCATCGTCCCGGCGATGGTGCGGACGGCGCCGGAGCCGACGCCGAACTTCTCCACGGCGTCGAGGGCCGCCTGCTTGAGCTTGGGATGCGTCGCCAGGCCGAGGTAGTTGTTCGACGAGAGATTGACGACGGAGCGGTGGTCGAAGCTGGCGTGCGCGAGTGGTTCGCCGTCGAGGATGCGGAGCTTACGGTAGAGGCCCTGCTGCTTCAGGTTCTCCAGTTCATCGGACAAGTAGGCCAGCGGATCGACGCGCATCGGAGGAGTATACGGGAAGCGCAATGCGCGCTGACGCCTGCCGGGACTGCAGTCTTGTCGGGACTGGACACTTACCGGGACGAACTTCGCTGGTCGGGAGTGTCGGCCCTCAGCTTTGCTCGTCGGGAATACCTGCCCTCAGCTTCGCAACTCGAACAAGGACGTTCCATCCGGAAACTGCGCGATCGCGTGGGCGCCGTTCCTGATCAGCCAATCGTGCACGAGATTGGCGCGTGCGGGGTCGGCGAAGGCGTCGCGGTGCAGGATGACGTGCGTGGCGCCGGCGTCGACGAGCGCGGACCAGGCGGCGGCCGGATCGGCGTCGAGGCGATTGAAGGCGGCGACACGGCGTTGATACGCCGGTGGAAAGGCGCCGCTGTAGCCATTCAGGATGCGACGGCGATGCATGCCGGCGTAATACGTGTAACGAATCTCCCACGCCGGATCGCCGAAGGGGAACTCGGCGACGATGGCGGGAGTCTGGAGCTGAGCGAGCGCCTGATACACGGGCGGCGCATTGAGGTCGCGATAGACGCGCGGCGGTGGCGTCGCTTCCTTCATGCCCCACGTGCCGTTCACCTCCAGCGGCGCCGCCAGGCCTTCGAGGACGATGAGCACGCCAGCGAGCGCGAGCCACGCGGTGCCGCCGGAACGCCGCACCAGCCAACGGGCGCCGAACGCCGCGGAGAGTGCGAGGAAGAGGCCGGCGATCATCGCGTAGCGCGCCGGCACGCGCACGCCGTCGAAGCCGGGCACGTGATCGTAGAGCACGCCGTAGATCCCCATGCCGGGGACGAGCGTCGGGCCGGTCATCGGCGTCGGCCCCAACGACAACCACATCGCCAGCACCATCAGCCC
>JADZCY010000455.1 GCA_020851325.1 Acidobacteriota bacterium
CACGACGATCACGAGGCCTTCGCCGAGCTCGTGCGGCTGCATCAATCCGCCGTGCGCCGCTTTCTCGGCCGTCTGGTCGGGCACGATCGCGCACGGGCGGACGATCTGGCGCAGGAGACGTTCTGGCGAGCGTATCGGCACCTCGCCACGTTCCAGGCGCGTGGCCGCTTTCTCAGTTGGCTGTTCCGGATCGCGTTCCAGGTGTTCGTCACCGATCGACGCACGCTGCGGCACCTACCGGAACCGCTCCCCGACGCATTGGCGTCGCCGGTGAACGAAGTGGACACCGTCGTCAACCGGCGCGCGGTCGAACAGGTGCTGATGCACCTCACGCCTGCCGAGAGAGCCGCGATCGTCCTGCATTACCAGCACGGCATGAGCCACGCCGAGATTGCCGAGGCGTTGGAGTTCCCGCTGGGCACGGTGAAGACGCTGATTCGGCGCGGACGTCAATCGCTGCAGCACACGTTTGGAAAGACGAGTCATGAGTGATACACACGACGACGAGATCGAGCGGTGGTTGAGCGGAGCTGACGCGGACATCGCCGAAAGCGGTGACACGTTCACCGCCAACGTACTGGCGCGCGTGACACGGGCGCGGCGC
Organism: Acidobacteriota bacterium; assembly: GCA_020851325.1. Classification (GTDB taxonomy): domain Bacteria; phylum Acidobacteriota; class Vicinamibacteria; order Vicinamibacterales; family UBA2999; genus VFZN01. Next base: position 605 of record JADZCY010000455.1, read on the forward strand.
CGCCGCCGCACGCTGCTGGGCCTCGGCTACGCCGCCGCGGGGCTTGTCGGTATCGTCAACGCGGCGGACGCGACGGCGTTCGTGGCGATGATCACTCCCGAGACGCTGGCAAGCGCGATGACGCTCTGCGCGATCTGCAGCACCGTCTGGATCGCGACAGCGGACTGATTCAGGCCTGACGCAGCCACTGCCGTGGCGCGGCGAGCGGAGGGATCGCTCGACCGTGACTGTGCTACTGCCCCTTCGTCACGAATGCCCGTGCATGCGCGATCTCGCCGCGCTCGCTGGCCTGCGCGCCTGTCTGCTGCAACAGTTGACCGTAAAGGTGCGTCGCCTTGTCCCGCTCGCCGGCGAGCTCCGCGGCACGAGCGGCGCCGAAAACGTTGCGGAATCGATTGGGGTCGTTCTTCAGTGACTGCTCGAACGCGGCCAGCGCGGCCGCCGGCTGCCCGAGTTCCAGGAGCAGTTCACCGAGCATCTCGCGCACCGGGATCACGCGGCCCGGCATCATGATGTGTTCCTCGGTAGCGTCTTCACGGTCGGCGGTCTCGCGCATCTGCCGCACGGCCTCCTCGCCGCGCCGCTCAGCCTTCGCCATCCACGCGGTGATCGCGCCGATCTGGATGTCGGCCTGCTCGACCCAGTAGTCCTTCTTCTGCGCCACCATCGCGGCGCGAAGCTGTTCCAGCCGGGCAATCTGCGTCTTCGCCGCCGCCGCGTCGCCGCGACGTGCCGCACCCAGCCCGCGCGCATACGCGTTGACGGCTTCGCCTTCGGGGAATGGACTCCAATCGAACACCGCGCGCGCCGGATGCAGGGCGAGATCGGCCGCTGCCGCCCAGTCGCCGCGTTCCAGCGCGAACCGCGCCGGGATGGCGGCGCCGGCGTAGGCAATCTGCCGCGTCTGTTCGTTGGGCGCCGCCGCGGTCGTGACACGGTCGACCCAGGCTCGCGCCTCGGCGTCGCGCGCGAGTTGCAGCGACGCGTACACGAGGTAGTCGAGTGCGTGGTAGACGTCGCGATCGAGCGTGGCCGCCCGGTGCGACCGCAGGTTGGTGTCGATCGAATCCTGCCATTGTCCGACGCGCGAGAAGATGTGCGAGGGCATGTGCTGCGCGTGTGGCGCGTCCGGCGCGATCGACGCGTAGCGCCGCGCCGCGTGCAGCCCCTGCTCGGCGATCGGCGGAAAGTCATACGCGTGGATCAGGAAGTGCGCGACGCCCGGGTGCTCGGGCTTTGCGGTGAACACCTGCTCCAGGATCTTCGCGCTCTTCAATGGCTGCGCGTACGTCTGATCGTTGCGGTCGGCGGTGACCTGCAGCCAGAACGCGTACAGCACGGCCGCTTCCGTGTCGTCCGGATACCGCTGATGCAACTGCTCGAGCGCCCGCTCGTATGCCGAGGCGCGCTGCGCAAATGGCACCGTGTCGTGATCCTTGAAAGCGACCTCGATGGCGGCGATGTAGTCGCGTTCGCGTGGAGTCTTGCCGCCGACGCGCCTGGCCTGCTGCACCGCGGCCCATCCCTGCTGTTCCAGCTTCGGGGTTGGTGGCGACCCGAGCGCATTGTCGAGACTGGCGACCGCCTTGGCCCAGTAGGCCATCGCGCAGTCCGGATCGGCCGCCAGCACCGCCGCGACGGCGTCATCGACGCGTTCCCAGAAGAACGAATAGAGCAACGAGGCGGCGACGTTGAAACGCTGTTGCGCCTCAGCGGTGCACGAGACGGGAAAGTGGACCTGGCCCAGGGCTTCGGTGTGATCGTGATGATCAGGTGGCTGGGCGGCGGCACCCGGCACGGCGGCAAGCGCGGTGACAACGCAGGCGGCGGCTCCAATGGCTTTCATCGGCAGTCCCTCGTGATAGACGGTTCCGCGATCCGGCGCCCGGTGCCGGTGCGGCAACAGATAGCACGAACGGAGTTCCGACGGGTGATGATTTCCACCTGATTCGAGTGTCGGGAAATGCGGGAGACTGGTGTCGCCCGCTACCGTGAATCGCCTCGCTGCGCAGGACTCGGTGGTCGTTCCGCGAACGCCCGTGTACCTGCGCCTCGACTCGATCGAGCAGGCGCTGCGAAATGGCGGCCTCACGGTGGAAGGCGAAGGCTACGCGGTTGGCTACGCCGTCGCCGAAGACAACCTGCGCATCGGTCATCGGGTCGTCGCGGACTGCGTCAATCCGTGGCCGCTCACGCGCGACGCCTGGCGGGCGGTCGCCACCCGCACGAATGTCGAGTCCATCGATCAGCCGCGGCTGGTCATCGATACTTCGGTGATGAGTATCGCGGACGCGGTGCACCGGATTCGTCAGGCGCTCGTGGAACTCCCGTCGAACGATCTCGCTGGCCTCGGCTCGGTCGTCTACGTGAAGGGGTTCAGGACGGCAACGCCAGTCGGCTCATAGTGCGCGACGTTGCGAGTCACAACGGTGAGGCCATGCATCAGGGCCGTCGCCGCGATCTGCTTGTCGAGCGGATTCTCGGCGTGCGGAACGCGGAGCCGCCCCCATATCTGGGCGATCTCCTCATCGAACGGCAGGATGGCGTCGGCGTAGTCGTGAGTGATGGTTTCCAGCCAGCGCGACAGGCGCGTTGCTTGGGCGGAATCGCCACGATGGCGCACCGCCTCGACGCCCTGGCGAAGCTCGCCGATCGTCACCGCCGACAGGAACAGGGGCGTGCTCTGCGACGCCGCATCACGGAAAAACTGACGGACGCCTGGATTGGCGCGCAGACGCTTCCTCGCATTGCTGATCACATCGGTGTCAACGAGGAACATGGTCCCCTACCGTCGTTTGTCGATCTGCCGCCGCTCGAAATCGTCATCGTCACCCGCGTCGGGCATCGCCGCCAGGACTTCGGCCAGTGAGCGCCGCCTGGGCTGCATCAACGCTCGTTCGAGGATGTCGCGATGCTCCTGCTCGGCGCTGTGATTGCGTTTGGCAGCGCGCCTCTTGAGCGCGCGCACCACGGCTTCATCGACATTCCGCACCATCAACTGCGCCATGGATCACCTCGTTGCTAGCAATGCTAGCACTG
>JADZCY010000456.1 GCA_020851325.1 Acidobacteriota bacterium
CGAAGTGGCAGGGGCGGTGTGCCGACTGCGGGGCGTGGAACTCGTACGTCGAAGAGCGGCCGATGGAACCATCGGCGTCGCCGTCCGCGCAGGGCCATCGCTACGCCATCGGCGGCGCGTCGCAGGGCGCGATTCGTTATGCGGACATCGAGGCGTCGCACACCGATCGCCTCACCACCGGCATCGGCGAGTTCGATCGCGTGCTTGGCGGCGGCATCGTGCCGGGCTCGCTGGTGCTGCTCGGCGGCGAGCCGGGCATCGGCAAGTCGACGCTGCTGCTGCAGGCGACGGCGAACTTCGCGCACACGGTGGGACCGGTGCTGTACGCGTCGGGCGAAGAGTCCGAGCATCAGATCAAGGCGCGTGGTGATCGTCTGGGCATCGGCGACGCGCCGTTGTTCCTGCTGGCCGAGACGTGCATCGAGCGCATCCTCGAGGAAGTCGGCCGCGTCAAGCCGCGCCTGCTCGTCGTCGACTCGGTGCAGACGGTGTTCTCGCTGAAGTTCCAGTCGGCGCCCGGCAGCATCGGCCAGGTGCGCGAGGCGGCGACGCAGTTTCTCTTCACGGCGAAAGGGCACAACATCCCGACCTTCCTCGTCGGCCACGTGACCAAGGACGGCAACATCGCCGGCCCGAAGGCGCTCGAACACGTCGTCGATACCGTGCTCTACTTCGAAGGCGAGCGGCATCACGCGCATCGCGTCGTGCGCGCGGTGAAGAACCGCTTTGGCGCGGTCAGCGAACTCGGCGTCTTCGAGATGACCGGCGCCGGCCTGCGCCCGGTGCCCAATCCTTCAGCACTGTTTCTCGCCGAGCGTCCGCTGGCAACACCGGGATCGTGCGTGCTCTGCTGCCTCGAGGGATCGCGTCCCATCCTCGTCGAGGTGCAGGCGCTCGTCAGCACCAGCAGTTACGGGATGGCGCGCCGCATGGCCGTCGGCCTCGATCAGGCGCGGCTGACGCTGCTGCTGGCCGTGCTCGAGAAGCGCGCCGGCCTTCACCTGGTGAGCGACGATGTGTTCGTCAACATCGCCGGTGGGATGACGATCGACGAGCCAGCGGCGGATCTCGCCATCGTCTCGGCCGTCGCGTCGAGCCTGCGCAACCGTCCGGTGCCGCAGGGCACGGCGGTGTTCGGCGAGGTCGGGCTGGGGGGTGAGGTCCGCGGTGTGCCGCAGGCGCCGCTGCGCATTCGCGAAGCCGAGCAGATGGGGTTCACGCGGATCGTGCTGCCGGCGGCGAATGTCGAGTCCGGCGTCGAGCCGGGCCCGGGGCCGGGCGAGGGCCGCGCCGAACTGGTGGGTGTCCGCTCGGTCGGCGAGGCGCTGGATGTGCTTCTAACTTGACCGTTCCGGAAGCCACGGTCTACCTTGGCCGCAGTTCATTCCCGGGTCATACTGGAGTCTCATAACCGATGGCGTGGTCACTCCTGGCCCGTCTCCTGTTTTCGGGGGCGGTCATCTATTCGGCGTTCCTGCTTGCGCCGCTGGGCACCCAGACGGCAGCCAATCTGCTGTTCGGCGCCGGTCTGGCCGCGCTGGCCGTCGTCTTCGAAGCGCAACTCCGCGACACCTCGGTGCCGCACATGGCCGGTGCGCTCGTCGGCGGCGGTGCCGGATTACTTGCCGCCAAGGGCGTCGGCGCGGCGCTCTACTGGGCCAACCCCGCCGATCAGCGCGTCGCCTTCCTGCACACGTTCGTGCTCCTGCTGTTTCCGTATCTCGGCCTCGTGCTGGGCGGGCGGAAAGGCGAGTGGCTCGAACCGACACGCCTGATGAGCCTCTTCCGCGCCACCGGTCCGGAGCCGCGCTACAAGATTCTCGACACGTCCGTGATCATCGACGGCCGCGTCGCCGACCTCTGCGACACCGGCTTCATCGACGGCACGCTGGTCATTCCGCAGTTCGTGCTGAAGGAACTTCAGCTCGTCGCCGACTCCGCCGATTCGATGAAGCGCAACCGCGGCCGCCGCGGCCTCGACATCCTCCAGAAGATCCAGAAGATGTCCGGCACCGACGTGCTGGTCTCCGACGTCGATTTCCCCGACGTGCGTGAAGTGGATCTCAAGCTGATCGAACTCGCCCGCACGCTCTCCGGGAAGATCGTCACCAACGACTTCAATCTCAACAAGGTGGCGCAACTGCGCGGCGTGCAGGTGCTGAACATCAACGAACTCGCCAACGCGCTGAAACCGGTGGTGCTGCCCGGCGAGATCATGAAGGTGTTCATCCTGAAGGAAGGCAAGGAATACAACCAGGGCGTCGCCTACCTGGATGACGGCACGATGGTGGTGGTCGACAACGCGCGCAAGATGATCAGCAAGACCATCGACATCGTCGTGACCAGCGTGCTGCAGACCACCGCCGGCAAGATGATCTTCGGGCGCTATCTCGACCCGACCCAGGCGTCGGGCGTCGAGGAACGGCCGCGATCGCGTTCGCACGGGTCGCCGCCCTCGGCGGTGACGCCGTCCGGCGTGGCCGTCGCACCCGCCGCGGCTGCGCCGGCGACCGCGGACGTGCCGCGCGCGGCATCGTCGGCCGGCAAGTGAACGGCGAGACGTTCCATCTGATCCGGACGGTGTTCTTCCTGATCCCGATGATCGGGATCTACACCATCGTCCTCGGCATTCTCTCGATCGGCTCCAGCGTCTTCGACCGCCGCGGCTATTTCGCGCACGGCTGCGCGCGTCTGTGGTCGTGGCTCATTCTCGCCACCACCGGCGTCGAGGTTGCGGTGGAAGGGCTCGAACGACTCGAGCGCGGCCGCACCTACGTGTTCGTCGCCAATCACCAGAGCATCTACGACATCCCGGTCATCTTCTGGTGGATCCCGTTTCAGCTCCGCATCATCGCCAAGGAATCGCTCGGACGCTTTCCGATGCTGGGTCCGCACCTGAAGCGCACCGGCCACATGCTGGTGGATCGCAGCCGTCCCGATCGCAGCGGCATCTTCGGCTGGGCGAATGCGCTGACGTCGAAAGGCCTGTCGTTGATCGTGTTTCCGGAAGGGACGCGCAGTGCTGACGGACGCGTCGGCATGTTCAAGGGCGGCAGCTTCTATCTGGCGGTGCAGGCCGGGCTGCCGATCGTGCCGCTGTCGATCGTCGGCAGCCGTCACGTGATGCGCAAGGGCCGGTTGACGACGAAGCCGGGGTTCGTTCGCCTGATCGTGCATGAACCCATCGAGACGGCGGCGAATCCCGATCCCGCCACCACCGAGGTGCGCGATCTCGCGCGCCGCGTGCGCGAGATCGTCCGGCCGGCGCCGGACGCCGAAGCGTCGTCGCGCGCCTGAGCGGCAGGCACCGCGCCGTCACTGTCCGCCGTTACTTCTCCGGGACGTCCGCCGGCGACCACGCGCCTTCGCTGCGCGCCACCCAGGTCGCTGCCGTCAGATCGCCGAACACGTTGACGGTCGTGCGCGACATGTCGAGGATGCGATCGACACCCAGCACGATCGCAATGCCCTCGCCCGGCACGCCGAACATCGTCATGACGCCGACGAGCAGCGGAATCGAACCGCCGGGCACGCCGGCGGCGCCGACGGCCGTGATCACCGACATGACCATCACCGCCGCCATCTGCGGCAGCGACAGGTCGACGTTGAAGATCTCGGCGACGAAGATCACCGTGATGCCTTCGAAGATCGCCGTGCCGTTCATGCACATCGTGCTGCCGATGGGCAGGACGAATCCGGCAATCAAGCGCGGCACCCCGAGCCGCGTCTCGACGACGTCGAGCGCCGTCGGCAGGGTGGCGCTGCTCGAACTGGTGGAGAAGGCGGTGATGAGGGCGGCGCGGACCCGCGACACGAACACCAGCGGCGACAATCCGATCAGGAAGCGGACGATGGCCGACAGCGTGAGCGTGGCGTGCAGCAGCAGCGCCAGCAGCACCGTGACGACGAAGGCGGCAATGGCGACCAGCAGATCGAAGCCGAACCGCGACGCCACGCCGAAGATCAGCGCGGCGACGCCGTAGGGCGCGATACGCATGGCGAAGTGGATGATCTGCACGACGATGTCGTTCAGCGCCTCGAGCACGTCGGTCATCGCCTTGGCGCGATCGGCGCGGATGAGGGTCAGCGCCGCGCCGAACATCAGCCCGAAGAAGATGACGCCGAGCATGTCGGTGTTGGCGGCCGCCTGAATCGGGTTGCGCGGCACGATATCGACGAACGTCTGGATGCCGAATGTCGAGCGCTGCGAGGCTTCGACGCGGCCCGAGGCGTCGCCGGCAAACCGTTCCATCAGCGCTTCCCGCGTCTCGGGCGTGACGCGTTCCCACGGCCGGATGATGTTGACGACGATCAGCCCGAGTGTCGCCGCCAACACCGTGGTGACGAGGAAGTAGCCGACGGCCTTGCTGCCGACGCGTCCCACTTTGCGGATGTCACCGAGGCCGGCGACGCCGAGGGCGATGGAGGCGAAGACCAGCGGCATCACCACCATGAACAGCATGCGCAGGAAGACCTGGCCGACCGGGTAGGCGATGTAGTCGTTGACGAAGACGATGAGAGGGTGGCTGGCGCCGATGGTGAGGTTGGTGGCAACGCCGGCAAGGGCGCCGATCGTGAGGCCCAGCAGAATCTTCGTGTGCAGCTTCATGCCGGGCCCGGTCGATCCGATCGATTCGCTCATGCAGACGCCTCGCGGTTCAGGAAGGAGCGGACGACTTCGTAGACCAGCGGCAGCACCGACACGGCGACGATGCCCAGGACCACCAGTTCGAAGTTCTCCTTGACGACCGGAATATTACCGAAAAGATAGCCGGCGCCGGCACAAATCCCGACCCACACGATGGCCCCGGTGACGTTGTAGATGGCAAACGTCCGGTACGGCATGGCGGCGCCGCCGGCGACGAACGGCACGAACGTCCGGACGATCGGGACGAACCGCGCCAGCACCACCGCCTTGCCGCCATGCTTGACGAAGAAGGCGTGGGCGCGGGCGACGTGTTCGCGTTTCACGAAGCGGTGCAGGCCCTGCTGCTCGGTGCCGCCGTCTTCGAGAAAGCGGTGCGCCAGCCGCCGTCCGACCGAGTAGTTCACCGCGTCGCCGATCACCGCGGCGACGATGAGCAGCGGCACCATGATCTCGATCCGCAGGGCGGAGGTGGCCGACAGCGCGCCGGCCGCGAAGAGCAGCGAGTCGCCGGGCAGGAACGGCGTGACGATCAAGCCGGTTTCCGCGAAGATGATGGCGAAGAGGATGGCGTAGAGGATCGGACCGTACTGGGTGGCCCACAGGGCGAGCTGTTCGTCGGCGTGCAGGAGCAGATCGAGCATGAGTCGTCCAGTGTACACGGACCGGCAGGTACAATACGGCCCGTGAGCGAGGCATACGGATTCGCCGTCGCCGCCGACGTCGCGGACATCGTGCGGGCGGCGGTGTTGTGGTGGGACGGCGCGACGGTCGAAGAACACGCGGCGGCGCTCGACGCGCTGCTGGCCGACGCCGAAGCGCGCGTGCGTCACCTGCCGCCCGAGGAGTCCGCCGCGGTCCGGACGATGTACAAGCGGATCGGTCTCGACCCGACGAAGACGCGGCCGTCGAACGAGGCGCTGCTGCGCCGCATCCGCAAGGGCGGGTCGATCCCGCGCATCAACGGCATGGTCGACGTCATCAACTGGTGCTCGGTTGAATTCCAGTTGCCCTACGGTCTCTACGATCGACGCCGGATGCACGGCGCGGTGACGTTGCGTCTGGGTCGCGACAACGAGTCCTATCCCGGCATCCGCAAAGATGACGTGCACGTGGCGGGTCGCATCACCGTGGTTGATGACGACGGTCCGTTCGGCAATCCGACGTCGGACTCGGCGCGGACGATGGTGACGACGGACACACACGATGCTCTGGTGGTGGTGTATGCGCCGGCGGCGGTGGACGCGGCACGGCTGCGTCAGGTGCTGGACGTCACGGCCGAGCGGCTGGCGCACGTGTGCGGCGGCGCGGAGGCGGCGCGATGGATCGCATGACGCCCGTCGTGTCGGTGTTGATTGCCGCGGGCGGCCGGGGCGCGCGCCTGGGCGCCGAGCAGCCGAAGCAGTTTCTGGAGATCGGCGGCCGCAGTATCCTCGAGCGCAGCGTGCGCGCGTTCGCGGATCATCCGCGCGTGGCGGAAGTGATCGTGGCGCTGCCAGCGGAGACGCGGGCACGCGTGGCGGCGACGTGGCACAGCGCGGATTGGCGGCTGGTGTCGTGCGTCGACGGCGGCGCGCGCCGGCAGGACTCGGTGGCCCGCGCGCTGGCGGCAGCCCGGCCCGACGCCGAGGTGATCCTGATTCACGACGCGGCGCGGCCGTTTGTCTCCGCGCGCGTGATCGACGCCGCCATCGATGCCGGTGCTACACATGGCGCGGCTGTCGTGGCGGTGCCGGTTCGCGATACGGTGAAGCGCGCCGGTGGGAATCGTGGTGCGGCCGGCCGGCCGATCACCGAAACGCTGCCGCGCGAGGACGTGTTCCTGGCGCAGACGCCGCAGGCGTTCCGTCGTGACGTGCTCGAACGCGCGGTGACGTATGGCCGCACGCACGACCTGAACGTCACCGACGAGGCCATGCTGGTGGAGCAGGCGGGCACGGCGGTGTATCTGGTCGAAGGAGAACCGACGAACGTGAAGATCACGACCGCCGACGACCTTGCCTGGGCGCGCCGGCACGCAGGAGAAGAGGGCACCGCCGCGCTGACGCTGCGAATGGGCACCGGTTACGACTTGCACCGGCTGGTCGAGGGGCGTCCGCTGATCCTCGGCGGCGTCACCATTCCGTTCGAGAAGGGCCTGGCCGGTCACTCCGATGCCGACATCGTCTGTCACGCCGTCACCGATGCGATTCTTGGCGCCGCGGCGGCCGGCGACATCGGCCGGCTGTTTCCCGACACCGATCCACAATGGAAGGACGCGGACAGCATCGTGCTGCTCCGCGCTGCCGTCGCGCACCTGCACGGCACCGGGTATCGTGTCGGCAACGTCGACGTCACCGTCATCGCGCAGCGGCCCAAGCTGCTGCCCTACATCGACGCCATGCGCCAGAACCTCGCCGGCGCGCTGGATGTACCGGTGAGCGCGGTGAGCGTGAAGGGCAAGACGAATGAAACCGTCGACAGCATGGGTCGCGGCGAGTCGATGGCCTGCCACGCGGTCGCGACAGTGATCGCAGGTCCTAGGTCTTAGGTCTTAGGTCTTAGGCCGTCTTAAGCCCAAGCCATCCAAGCCCCAAGCCTTCCAAGCCCTTCAAGCCTTTATCCAGCCCTCCAGCCCTCCAGACCTTTATGAGAGTCCGCTTCGCCCCATCGCCCACTGGTCACCTGCACGTCGGCAACGCCCGCACGGCGCTGTTCAACTGGCTGCTGGCGCGCGGCCAGAACGGAACCTTCATCCTTCGCGTCGAGGATACGGACCTCGAGCGATCGACTCGCGAGTCGGAGCAGCGCATCCTCGAAGACCTGCGCTGGATGGGCCTGACGTGGGACGAAGGCGTGGAGGCCGGCGGCGATGTCGGACCGTATCGCCAGTCCGAGCGGCTGGAGATCTATGCCGCGCATACCGCGCGGTTGATCGAATCGGGCCACGCCTACTACTGCTTCTGTTCGGCGGAGGCGCTCGACGAGCAGCGCAAGGCGCAACTCGCGGCCGGGTTGCCGCCGCGCTATGCCGGCACCTGCCGCACCCTTGCGCCCGATGTGGTCGCGGCACGACGCCACGCCGGTGAGGCGTCGGCGGTGCGCCTGCGCGTGCCCGCGGATCGCGAAGTGTCGTTCGACGATCTCGTGCGCGGGCCGGTGACCTTTCACACCGACGTCATCGGCGACCCCGTCATCGTCCGCTCCGACGGCATCCCCGCGTACAACTACGCCGTCGTCATCGACGATCACCTGATGGATGTGAGCCACGTGATTCGCGGCGAGGATCACATCTCGAACACGCCGCGACAGTTGCTGGTGTACGAGGCGTTCGGCTGGTCGCCGCCGCGGTTCGCGCATCTGTCACTCGTGCTCGGGCCGGATCACGCGCCGCTGTCGAAGCGGCACGGCGCCACGTCGGTGGCGGAGTTCCGCGACAAGGGCTATCTCGCCGAAGCGCTCGTCAACTACCTGGCGCTCATCGGCTGGTCGCCGCGCGGCGACGACGCGGCGAGTGGCGAGGGCGCGGAAGAGATTCTGCCGGCGCTGGAGATGGCGCGGCGCTTCCGCCTCGAAGACGTGTCGCACAGCGCCGGCGTCTTCGACGAGGACAAGCTGGCGTGGGTGAACCGTCACTATCTGAAGCACGTGCCGGCTGAGCGTCTGGTCGACGAGTCGCTGCCGTTCCTGCGTGCCGCCGGCTTCATCACCGAGCATCCCGGTGACGAGGCGCGCGCGTGGCTGGCGATGGTGCTGCCGCCGATGGCGGCGTCGATCGATCGTCTCGATCAGTTGCCGGACCGCTTGTCGACCATCTTCCACTTCAGCGCGGCGGCAACGCTGGCGGATGAAGGTCTGTCGGCTGAATTGAGCGTGCCGGCGTCGCGACGTGTGGTGGAGGCGCTCGCGGCCGAAACCGCCGGCGGCGCGCCGCTCGTCGATCGCGAGGCGTTCCGCGCCATGGCGGGACGCGTGAAAGACGTAGCGGGGCAGAAGGGCAGGGCGCTGTTCCATCCGCTGCGCGTCGCGATCACCGGCGCCGGTGAAGGGCCGGAACTGGATCTGCTGGTGCCGGCGATTGAACGCGCGGCGCGTCTGCCCACGGGCAGCGGACTCGCCGCGGTGCTGACGGTCGGTGAGCGTGCGGCGGCGATTGCGTCGCTGCTGTCGGCACGGACGGCGTGATGCTGATCTACGGGATGAACCCGGTGGCCGAGGCGCTCAAGGCGCGTCGCGTGCGCGCCATTCGCGTCGCCGATCGCGCCGATGCACGCATGACCGCCCTGCTCGACGAGGCGCAGGCGGCCGGTGTGCCGGTGCGTCGCGTCACGAAGGACGCGCTCGATCGCGAGACGCGTCACGGCGTGCACCAGGGCATTGCCGCCGATGTCGACGCGCTCCCCGCGGGCTCGCTCGAACGCTTCACCGCCTCGCTCGATCCGCCGCCGCTCATCGTCGTGCTCGACGAGGTGGAGGATCCGCAGAACGTCGGCGCCATCCTGCGGACGATGGACGCGGTGGGGGCGACCGGGCTGGTGCGGCAAACGCGGCGGGCGGCGCCGCTCGACGGCGCGGCGGCCAAGGCCTCGGCGGGCGCGGTGCATCACGTGCGGATCGCCGACGTCGTCAACATCGCCCGCGCGGTGGAGGAGTTGAAAGCCGCGGGCGTCTGGACGATCGGGCTGGACGCCGATGCGGAGATGGCCTATCATCAGTGGGATCTCACCCTTCCGACCGCTCTCGTTCTGGGGGCGGAGGGGCACGGGCTGCGTCGGCTCGTGCGGGAACGGTGCGACG
>JADZCY010000457.1 GCA_020851325.1 Acidobacteriota bacterium
ATCTCGGGCGACAGGCCTTCGGGCCGGCCGATGACGCGCAGGCGGATGTCGTGCTCGATCAGCATCGACAGCTCGCTGCGCAGGTAGCGGCGCAGCAGCAGCATCAGCGTGCTGACTTCCGCCGCCGGACGCTTCCAGTTTTCGACCGAGAACGCATAGAGCGTGAGGACGCGAAGGCCCAGGCGCGCCGAGGTCTCGAGCACGTCGCGCACCGACTGGATGCCGGCGCGATGGCCTTCCACCCGCGGCAGGTGGCGCTGCCCGGCCCAGCGGCCGTTGCCATCCATGATGATGGCGACGTGCTGCGGGAGGCGATCGAGCTGGACCTGCCGGGCCAGATCGACGTCCGGCGATCCGGCGGGGATCCACGCCAGCAACTGTTCCAACGACATGGGCTGAAGAACGATTCTAGCCCGAACGCTCAAAACAGCACGCGGACGAGAACCAGGCCCTGGGGCGGGGCCGTGGCGCCGGCGCGGTCGCGGCTGCGCGAGGCGAGGATGTCGGCCATGGCCTCGGGCGGCCAGCGGTGGCGGCCGATGTCCACCAGCGTGCCGACGATGTTCCTCACCATGTGGCGGAGGAAGCCGGTGCCTTCGACGTCGTAGCGGATGTAGTGCGGCGCGGTGGCTTCACGAGTGACCGCGGACCGGAGCAGCGTGCGGACCGAGGTGACCACATCACCTCCCGCGGCCTGGAACGAGGCGAAGTCGTGCTCGCCCACCAGCAGCGCGGCGGCGTGCTGCATGGCGGCGACGTCCAGATCTCCCGTCACCCGCCACACCACGCGCCTGGTGAACGGGTCGGGCTCGGCGCCAGCCAGCATCGTGTAGCGATAGATCTTGCCGGTGGACTTCCGGCGGGCGTTGAAATCCGGCGCGGCGTCTTCGACGTCCGTGACGCGCAGGTCACCCGGCAGATGGAAGTTGATCGCCCGCTGGATGACCGCGGCCGACAGGTGCGTGCGCACCGGGATGCTCACCACCTGCGCCCACGCGTGCACGCCGGCATCGGTGCGACCGGCGGCGACGGCCGACACGGGACGCTTGTCGATCGCCGCCATCGCCTCTTCGAGGCACCCCTGCACCGTCCGCGCGCCGGGCTGCCGCTGCCAGCCGGCGAAGTCGGTGCCCTCGTAGGCGATGGTGAGCTTCAGGACACGCCGGGTGGTGCTGACGGTCGTATCGCGTCCGGCGGGATCTTCCGGCACGGCCGGCGGCGCGTTCAGGCCGTGGCGCCGGGACGCGAGCCCGGCTTGACGACCGGCGAACCCGCGGCACAGAGCGGGCACGCGTCCGGCTGATAGGTGGGCAACGCCATCGGCAGCAGCGCGTGGAACGGCACGTCGAGGCCCGGATTCCCGCCGCTGCGATCGACAATGGCGCAGGCACCGACAACGGTGGCGCCGACGGCGCGCGCCACCTCGATGGTTTCGCGCGTCGAGCCGCCGGTGGTCACCACGTCCTCCACCACCAGCACCTTGTCGGCCGGACCGAGCGCAAAGCCGCGTCGCAGCGTCAACGTGCCGTCGACGCGTTCGGCGAAGAACGCCGGCACGCCGAGGGCGCGGGCCATTTCATGTCCGATCACGACGCCGCCCAGGGCCGGGGACAAGACGATGGTGGCGCCGAACGTGCGGACGGCGGCGCCAAGCGCGGCGCCGAGGGCTTCGGCCGAGGCCGGCCGCGCCAGCACCAGCGCGCACTGGAGATAGCCCGGGCTGTGCAGCCCGGACGACAACTTGAAATGGCCCTCGAGCAGCGCGCCCGACTGGCGGAACAGGGTCAACACGTCGACTTCAGACATTCGGGCGGTAGTATAGCTAGCCTGACCGCCAGCCCACCACCGCAGGCGTCTCGCCTCTGCGGCCGAACCCTCGTTCGTTCACTGACGTCTATACCGAACGTGGTCGGCGGGTCTGCCACGGCACTTTTCTTGCTGTCGCCGGGCCGGTCAATCCCGACATCAACGAGTTTCCTTTCCACGGAGTCGCAACGGTGATGCGTGCACTGAACGGTTTTCGTCGGCAATCGGCCCTGGCCGCGTTCCTGGCCGTCGCCGGGCTGTCCGGTTTTGGGGTGTCACCTGTCCGCGCCCAGACACCCGCCGCGCAGACACCCGCCGCGCAGACGCCGGCGCCCGACGCCGGGCCGGTGCGCCGCATCAGCATCGACGAGGCTGTGGCGCTGGCACTCGAGAACAACCTGGATCTCCAGGTCCAGCGCGTCAACCCGCAGATTCAGGACATGAGCGTGGCGCAGGTGCGCACCAACTACACGCCGGTGTTCCAGAGCGCCATCGGCCTCAACGACCAGACGCAGCCGCCGTCCAACCAGTTGGCGGGCGGCGCCACGTCCATCACCAACACGCGCACGAACTTCGATTTCGGCGTGAACCAGTTGACGAAGTGGGGCGGCAACTACAGCGTCGGCTTCAACAACGCGCGCAACACCACGAACAACATCTTCACCAACTTCAACCCGCAGCTGAACCCGAATCTCAGCCTGAGCCTCACCCAGCCGCTGCTGCGCAACTTCCGCATCGACGGCGTGCGGCAGCAGTTGCTGGTCAGCCAGAAGAACCGCGAGATCTCCGAGGTGCAGCTGCAGCAGTCAATCGCGCTCACCTCGCGCAACGTCCGCAACGCCTACTACGACCTGATGTTCGCCATCGGCAACCTCACCGTGCAGCACCAGTCGCTCGAGCTCGCGCAGCAGTCGCTCAAGGACAACCGCGCCCGCGTCGAGATCGGCACCATGGCCCCCATCGACATCGTCCAGGCGGAGGCGGAGGTGGCGCAGCGCGAGGAAAGCGTCATCCTCGCCGAAGCGGCGATTCAGCGTACCGAGGACGCGCTCCGCACGCTCGTCTACAACCAGACGCAGCCGGATTTCTGGCAGCTGCGCATCGAGCCGACCGACACGCCGGTGTTCCGCCCGACGACGGTGGATGTCGAGAGCGCGATTGCCAACGCGCTGCGCGTCCGCACGGATCTGGAGGCATCGCGCCGGCAGCTCGAGTCGAACGACGTCAACATCCGCTTCTTCCGCAACCAGACGCAGCCGGACGTCAACGCATCGGTCACCTACTTCTCGCAGGCGCTCGGCGGCACGTTCCTCCAGCGCGACGGCCTCGGCGGTCCGATCATCGGTCAGAACACCACCAGCTATCCCAGCGCGCTGCGGACGATGCTCGCCGGCGACTTCCCCACGTGGACCGTGCAGATGCAGGTGTCGTATCCGATTGGCCAGGCGGCCGCGGAAGCGCAGTTGGCGCGGGCGCGGCTGCAGGATCAGCAGGCGCGCCGGCAGTTGCAGAGCCAGGAGCTGCAGGCGGCGGCGCAGATTCGTGAGCGCGCCCGGCAGGTCACCACCAACGCCAAGCGCGTCGATGCGACACGCGCCTCGCGCACGCTGGCCGAACGTCGTCTCGAGGCCGAGGAAAAGAAGTTCCAGGCCGGCATGACCACCAGCTTCCTCGTCTTCCAGGCGCAGCGCGATCTCAACCAGGCGCGCAACAACGAACTGCAGGCCCTGCTCGACCACGCACGCTCGGTTGTCGAGTACGAGACGGTGCAGGTCGCGCCGCTCGGCGGCAGCGTCGGCGTCACCAGCACCAACACCGGCACGACCACCACCACGGGCACGCAGCAGCAGCAGCAACAGCAGCAGCAGCAGTAGAACGCAACACGAAGAACACGAGGGCACGAAGGACAACCACGAAGAGACTTCGTGTGTCTTTCTTCGTGTTTTCGTGTCCTTCGTGTTTCGTCTTCCTTTCCTGTTCCGCCGCTCGGGTAGACTTGGGGCCGTGACGCGCGTCACGGCTACGGTCATCACCTTCAACGAAGCCGCCCACATCCGGGCGGCGCTCGCCTCCCTGTCCTTCGCCGACGAACTCATCGTCGTCGACAGCGAAAGCACTGACGACACCGTGGCCATCGCGCGCGAGTTCACCGAGCGCGTCTACGTGCGGCCGTGGCCCGGCTACGTCGCGCAGAAGAACTTCGCCGCCGAACAAGCCAGCCACGACTGGATCTTCTCGCTCGATGCCGACGAGCGCGTGTCGGAACCGCTCGCACACCAGGTGCGTGACGCGCTCGGACGTGGTGAGCCGTCCGCGGATCGCGCCGGCGGCTCGGGCGCGGTAGCCGGCTATCGCATTCCGCGCGTGACGTTTCACCTCGGCCGCTGGCTGCGCACCACCGACTGGTATCCCGACTATCAGCTCCGTCTCTACGATCGTCGCCGTGCCCGCTGGGCCGGACGGCTCGTGCACGAGTCGGTGCAGGCGGATGGCCGCGTCGAACACCTCGGCGGCGAGATCCTGCATTTCGCCTATCGCGACATCGCGCATCACTGGCAGGCGATGGACCGCTACACGACGCTGGCGGCGCGGCAGATGTTCGAGGACGGGCGGCGGGCGACGTGGTGGGACCTGGCGGCGCATCCGCCGGCGGCGTTCCTGCGCAACTATGTGCTGCGCGGCGGATTCCGCGACGGCGTGCCCGGGCTTGTCGTCTCGGCCATGAACGCCCGCTACGTCGGGCTCAAGTTCGCGAAGCTGTGGGAACTGTGTTCAGCCTCCACATCGACACGGTCAGAACCTGGCGCGGCGGACAGCAGCAGGCGCTCCTGACCGTCCTCGGGCTGCGCGAGCGCGGACATCGAGCCGTGCTCGTCGCGCATCCCGACGGCGAGTTGTACAAGCGCGCCGCCGAAGGGCCGGACCTCATCGGCCTGGCGCCGATGAACGAGATCGATCTCGCCGCGGCGTGGAAGCTGTCGCGCATCCTCAAGCAGTATCGGCCGGACCTCGTGCACGCGCACGACCCGCATGCGGTGGCCATGGCGGCCACGGCGTTGTCGTTCGGCGCCGTCACGCCGACGTCGCCGCTCGTCGCCTCGCGTCGTGTCGACTTTCATCTGAGCGGCAACTCGTTCTCGCGCTGGAAGTATCGCCAGGTATCGCGCTTCATCGCCGCTTCCGGCGCCATTGCCGAGATCCTCATTCACGACGGCATCCCGGCCAGTCAGGTGTCGGTGGTGCACGACGGCATCGACGTGGAGAAGGTGCAGGGCATCCCTGTCGTCGACATTCGCAGCGAGTTCTGGCTGCCGCACGGCGTGCCGGTGGTGGTGAACGTCGGCGCGCTGGTCGCGCACAAGGGCCAGCGCTATCTGATCGATGCGATGCCGCTCGTCATGCGCCGCGTGCCCGACGCGCATCTGGTCATCCTCGGCGAAGGCGACCTGCGCGGCGCACTCGAACGGCAGGTAAAGGACCTGCACCTCGAGAAAGTGGTGCGCCTGCCCGGCTTCCGCGAGGACGTCCTCGGCCTGGCGAAGGCGGCGGACATGTTCGTGATGAGTTCCATCACCGAGGGCCTTGGCTCCGCGGTGCTCGACGCGATGGCGATGGGCCTACCCGTTGTCGGCACGCGCGCCGGCGGCATCCCGGAGGCGGTGGTGCATGAAGAAACAGGCCTGCTCGTGCCGCCCGCCGACGCCGAAGCCCTGGCCGCCGCCATGGTGCGCGTGCTGACCGATGCCGCGTTGCGTCAGCGGTTCGGCGCCGCCGGCCGCACACGCGTCGCGGACCACTTCGACGTCGCTGCGCTGGTGGAAGGCACCCTGGCCGTGTACGCGAGTGAATCGATGCCGAAAGGAAACCACGGAGACACGAAGTCGGCTGGTTGATCACGACCCTTCGGCTGGCTCAGGGTCGCCCCGAGCATCGTCGAGGGGCGAAGGGCGCGAAGAACTCAAAGGGGTGTCCAGATTGCTCCAAGCCCTCCAAGCCGCAAGCCTTGCAAGCCTCACATTCAAGCCGTCCAGCCGTTCAAGCCCTTCAAGCCCCTGGACGGTCCGTCCCTTTCGTGTCCTTCGCGCACTTCGTGGACGGAAGTTCTCTCTTCGTGCCTTCGTGGTTTCCTTACCACCCGACCTTCGGCGATTTCAGCGCCGGGTTCCGCTGCGAGGCGGAGGTCGCCAATGCGCGGCGCGTGGTGTCCATGGTGAACTCCAGCGACTCGCGCGGGACGCTGGTCACGAACGGGCCGACGATCCAGCCGAGCCCCGTCGGGATGTCGCGCGTCAGCGAGATCGACTCGCACTGGATGTAGACACCGCCGTCGCGCTCGAGGAAGCGCCAGTAGCTGTTGATGCGCCACAGATAGCCATTGTCCTGACCGATCGGCATCTCGCGCTCCTCGCGCGTGCCCGCATCATCCACTTCCTGCACCCGCGTGCTGCGGATGCGGCTGTGCGCCTTCAGCGGCGACTGCACGAAGAACTCGGCGTCGTGATCGGTGTTGAGCGTCACCGAGACGATGCGCTTCATGAAGAAGCGCAGGTGCACCTTGAGCGTGTTGCCGGCACGGGACAACACCTTCGAGCGCTGCACCGCCGGCGCGTAGACCTCGGCGTGATGATCGTAGTCGCGCAGCAGATCGACGGCGGCGCGCGCCGTGCCGCCAGGAATGAACGCCGTGCCGATCCAGTGGTGCACCATCGCGTCCGGCACGTCGATACGCTGGCCGTTGTCGCGCGACTGCAGGCGCTCCACCACCACCTGCCCGGCGCGCAGGCGGCCGAGCCATGTCTGGCGCGTCGCGGTGTCCTGCACATCCAGGCGCAGGAAGCGACGGTCGTCGTTCACTTCGGTGTCGATGCGTGCTTCGGTGGCGACGACGTAACGATTGAACGCCGCCGTCGTCGCCGCGGATGGGCCGGCGGCATCCGCACGCGCCGGCAGCGCCGCGCCGATCAGCACGGCCAGCAGGCACGCGCGTCTCAGAACCATCCGGCCCTCTTGAAGCGCACGATGAGATACAGGTCGATCAACACCATCGCCGCAATAGCAGC
>JADZCY010000458.1 GCA_020851325.1 Acidobacteriota bacterium
CGACGATGCGGAAGTCGATGCGCTTGAGTGTGGCGGTCTGGCGGAAGTCGCTGAGGAACTCGAGGACGTCGTGATCGATGTGGCGGCAGGCCGAGCCGTCGATCTCGACGCGGCTGCCGCGCGGCAGACCGTCGAGCATCTCGGCCAGCGATCCCTTGTGCAGGAACGACACCTGCTCGTGCAGGCGCACGCGCGTCAGCACGGCGCCGGCATGGCTGACAATGGCGAAGCCGGGATAGCGCAACTGGTCGAGCAGGATGAACGTGAAGCCGACCGCCAGGCCGATCGCGATGCCGATCAGCAGGTCCGTCAGCAGAATCGCGATCACCGTGACCGCGAACGGCAGCCACTGCGTGTGGCCCTGCGACCACATGTAGCGCAGCAGCCGTGGGTGCGCGAGCTTGTAGCCGGTGTAGAGCAGGATGGCGGCCAGCGACGCCAGCGGGATGGTGTTGAGCAGCACCGGGATCATCATCACGGCGATGAGCAGCAGCACACCGTGCAGCACCGCCGACAGCTTGGTCTGCGCGCCGGCGCCGACGTTTGCCGCGCTGCGGACGATGACGCCGGTGATCGGCAGCCCGCCAATCAGGCCGGCGATGATGTTGCCGGCGCCCTGTGCCGCCAGTTCGCGATCGGTCGGCGCTTCGCGCTTGAACGGATCCATGCGGTCCGTCGCCTCCAGGCTCAGCAGCGTCTCGAGGCTGGCGACGATGCCGAGTGTGACGGCAATGCGCCACGTCTCGGTGCGGGCCAGCGCGCTCCAGTCCGGCCACGTGAACATCGCGGCGAAGCCGACGAGCGTCTCGGGCACCGGCAGTTGCACCAGGTGCGACGGTCCGAGCATCAGTGACGGATGCAGGTGCGGCAGCAGCCACTGACCCACCATGCCGACGAGGACGACGGCGAGCGGTCCGGGCAGCAGCTTCATCCGGCCGAGGCTCGTGCGATCCCAGGCGATGAGCATCGCCATCGCGACGAGGCTGAGCACGACCGCCGCCGGTTCGACGCGCTCGAACGCGTGCGCGATCGCCGTGAACGTGTTCTCGGAGTTGGCTTGCGCGAAGGTCTCGTCGCCGACGTAGTCGACGTCGTAACCGACGAGGTGCGGGATCTGCTTCAGGATCAGAATCACGCCGATCGCGGTGAGCATGCCGCGGATGACGCTGGTCGGAAAGTAGTAGCCGATGACGCCGGCGCGCAGGATGGCCAGGCCAATCTGCACGCAGCCCGCCACCACCACCGCGGCGAGGAACGCGCGGAACGACCCGAGCGTCCCGATCGCCGAGATGACAATCGCGGTGAGCCCGGCCGCCGGTCCGCTCACCATCAATTGCGAGCCGCTCAGCGTGCCGACGACGATGCCGCCGACGATGCCGGAGATCAGACCGGCGAAGAGCGGCGCACCCGACGCCAGCGCGATGCCGAGACAGAGCGGCAGGGCGACGAGAAACACGACGACGGCGGCGGGCGCGTCCGTGCGCCACGACGCCGCAAGCGACGGCAGGGCAAGGACGGGCTCGGCGGCATCGACGACGGGACGCGCCTGGATGAAACGCTGGCGCACGGCATCAGCCCACGACATTGGCGCCTCATTATTACCGACGGCCGCACTCGGAGTCGTCACATCGTCCATCCCATTGGCGCCGGTGATGCTAGGCTTCGGCGTCATGACGACGAGACGCGACGTGCTGCGCATCGGATCGACAGCGGCAATGGCAGCGCTGGCAGCGCGTGTTCCGCTCGCGGCGCGGCAGCAACGGCGCGTGCTGCTGCTCGGCGGCACGGGATTCATCGGACCACATCTCGTGCACGCGGCGCTGGCCGCCGGGCATCAGGTGACGATGCTCAATCGCGGGCGGCGCGAGCCGAATCAGAACGCGGCGGATTACGCGCGCGTCGAGGCGATCCGCGGCGATCGATCGCAGCCGGATGCGTACGCGGGTCTTGCCGGCAGAACGTGGGATGTCGTCGTCGATACGGCGACGAACCTGCAGTGGACGCGCGAAGCCGTGGCGGCGCTGAAAGGCCGCGCCGGCCGCTTCATGTATGTGTCCTCCACCGGCGTGTTTCATCCGTATCGCACGGTGAACATCGCCGAGGACGGACCGGTGCTGCTCGCCGATACGCCGCCGCAGGATCCGCCGAGTTACGGCGTGTTGAAGGCGCAGAGCGAACAGATCGTCCGCACCGGTTTTCCCAAGCGCGATCTCATCATCCGCCCCGGTTACATCGTCGGACCGGGTGACACGTCGGATCGCTTCACGTATTGGCCGGTGCGCGTCGCGCGCGGCGGCGAAGTCCTAGTGCCGGGACGGAAGACCGATCCCGTGCAATACATCGACGTGCGCGATCTTGCGGCGTGGATGATTCGACTCGTGAACCGAGACGACGCCGGCACGTTCAACGTCGTCGGTCCGGCGGCGCCGCAGACGATGGAGCAGTTCATCGAAGGGCTGCGACCACTCGCTCCCGCGGGCACGCGCTTCACGTGGATCGAGGACTACGCGTGGTTGAAGGCGTATCCGCTGCGGCCGGCGCGCGACGGCGACACGACGGGATTCACCTACGCGATTCCGTGGGTGATGGCCGAGGGCGACGACCTCGGCCACATGCGCATCGATCACCGCAAGGCGCTGAAGGCCGGCCTCACCTTCCGTCCGCTCCTCGACACCGCGCGCGACACCATCGCCTGGCGCTCATCGTCCGCCGTGCCGGAAGCGCTGCGCAAGGAGCCGCGGTATGTGATGACGGAACGGCAGGAGGCGGAAATGCTCAAGGCATGGGGGCTGAAGGGTGCTGACGGGTGCTGACGGGTGCTGAAGGGTGCTCAAAGGTGCTGACGGGACTGCAGCGCGAAGGGATCGCCTTCTCCGTCGGGACTGCACTACCTTCGGGACCGATCCTCGCGAGAAGCGGTCCCGTTCGATCCTCGGTCCCGATCAGGTCCCTGTCCCGTCCGTGAAGGCGGTCCCGGCTGCGCCAGGATCCGCCTCCCGCTTCCCGTTCCCCGACGCGACTATTGCGGCCTTCTGAACAGCCCGACGTAGACGGCCTTGCCGAGGATGTGGCCTTCCATCGCCTTCCACACCGCGGTGCGCGTGGCCCAGGCGTCGGCGCCGGCGGGAAGATCGACTTACGTGTCGAGCGCGTAGAGCTCGAACGTGTAGTGATGCTGCGGCCCTGAGGCCGGCGCGCCGGGGCCGCGATACACGGCGCCGCTGGCGCTGATCTGACGGCTGCCGTCCGGCAGCGTCTCGCCCTTCGGCTGGCCTTCCGCCAGACCGGTGGACGTGCCCGGGATGTTCCACACCAGCCAGTGCACCTGATCCTCGGTGGTCTTGTTGCGCGCGACGTCGGGGTCGCGCATGTGCAGCACGAAACTCTGCGTGCCGGGCGGCACGTTGGTCCACGAGAGTGCCGGCGACACCTGCTCGCCCGCCTGCGTGTACTTCGCGGGGATCGGATCGCCGTCGGGGAACGCCGTCGTCGTCAGCGTCAGCGCGGGACGCGGCGGCTGAGCCGGCGCCGCGGGCGCCTGGGCCGCGGCGATGACCGGGAACGCGAGAGACAGGGCAATGGCAGAGGCAAGAACGCAGGTTTGCATCGCGGAAGCATAAATGAAGTCTGGAGGTCTGGGGGGCTGGCGGGCCTGTGGCACGGGTGATTGACGGATCGGGGGATTGCGCGATTGTTGTTGATTGGCGATTGCCGATTGGCTGATTCATCTTTGCATCTGCGGCAACGGAAGTCTGGAGGACTGGAGGACTGGAGGACTGGAGGACTGGAGGACTGGAAAGACATCTGCGCATCTGCGGCTTGTTTGCCTGTGCCCTGTGTAATCTGCGGCTTGTTCCGTCTGTGAAATCTGCGTAATCTGCGGCCTGTCGTTGTCTGTGTAATCTGTGGCCCGCGGCCTGGGCAATCTGTGGCGGAGGTTTCTGTGGCGTTGTTGACCCGTCGCGACATCCTTGCACTCATCACCGTTTCTGCGGCCGCGGGCGTGCGGCCCATACGGCTTGGCGCGCAGGCGGCGACACCGCGGCGCATCGGCATCATCGGCTCGGGCCAGCAGGGCGGCAGCCTCGGCCTGCTGTGGGCGAAGGCCGGGCACGAGGTGCTGTTCTCGTCGCGCCATCCCGATCAACTGAAGGACCTGGTCGACAAGGCCGGGCCCAACGCGCGCTCCGGTTTCCCGCAGGACGCCGCGGCGTTTGGTGACGTCGTGCTGATCGCCGTGCCCTACGGCGCGCTGCCGCAGGTGGGCAAGGACTACGCGGCGATGATGAAAGGCAAGGTGGTGATCGACGTCGGCAACCCGCGCGAGGATCGCGACGGACCGATGGCTGCCGATGCGATGGCGCGCGGCACCGGTGTCGCCTCCGCGGAATACCTGCCGGGCGTGCGGCTGGTGCGGGCGCTGAGCGCGCTCAGCTTCATGCAGGTGCAGAAGGAAGCGCACCGCGCCGGCGAGAAGCTCGGCGTGCCCGTCGCCGGTGATGACGCCGAGGCCGTGAAGATCGTCGCGGCACTGGTCACCGACGCCGGCTTCGATCCCGTCATCGTCGGCGGACTGTCGCGCGCGAAGGAGTTCGATCGCAACACACCCGTCTATGTGAAGGGCCTGACGGCAAAGCAGATCCGCGAGGCGCTGAAGCTGCCGCCCGCCTAGCCCCACGTCGCATCAGCGCGCAGGTGGATACTCCACGCAAGTGAGCCAAGGGGTTGGAGAGTCGGGTTAAGATTTTGGGATGATCATTCGTCCCCGGACTCGTACCTCTGGCGTGATCGCAGCCGCGTCCGCCCTCGTGTTCACTGTGGCCTGCGGCGGATCGCCGGCACCGGCGCCGGCCGCCACGCCCGCTCCAGCGGCGGCACCCGCGGCCACGCCGGCCGCCGATGCGCCGAGCCCCGCGGGATTCCGTCCGATCGAACCCGCCGAGGGCAGCTCGTCAGGCCACATCGATCTGTTCTCGTGGTCCGCGGCCGACGGCGCCGACGGCTACAAGGTGAGGGTCACCGCCGCCACCGACGGCCGCGTCATCTGGGACAGCCCGGTGATCACCGGCACCGAAGCACGCCTGCCCAACACCGTCGCCCTCGAACCCGAGGCCTACTTCTGGCAGGTCACGGCGCTCAAGGGCGGCACGGAACTGGTCGCCTCACCGACAGTGCGGTTTCTCGTAACTCCGTAAGGTCTTAGGTCTTAGGTCTTAGGTCTTAGGCAAGAGCTCTTGCTTAGGACCTAGGACTTAGGACTTAGGACCTAGGTCTTAGGCAAGAGCTCTTGCTTAGGACCCAGGACTTAGAACCTAGGACCTATTTCGCGCTCGTTGTATCCGTCTTCTCGATCAGCCAATGCACGAACCAGCTGCGGATGCGTTCCTGGCGATCGACGAGCAGCCATGGTTCGCCGTCGCGCGACAGGCCGTGCGCGGAGCGTGGATAGCGCGCCAGTTCCACCGGCACCTTGCGCAGCTTGAGCGCCATGAACCACTGCTCGTTGTCGCTGATCGGCGTGCGGTAGTCCTCCTCGCCGAGGATGATCAGCGTCGGCGCGGTGACGTTCTCCACGTAGGTGATCGGCGACAGCCGGCGATACAGCTCGCGCTGCTCCCACGGCGGACCGAAGAATTCGTAATCGGTCAGCCCCTGCGCGTCGGAGCTGCCGTACCAGCTCTCCCAGTTGGTGATCGATCGTGACGTCACCGACGCCGCGAAGCGATCGGTGCGCGCCGTCAGCCAGTTCGACATGAACCCGCCGTAGCTGCCGCCCGACACGCCAACCCGTTTCGGATCGATGTCGGGATACTTCGCCAGCGCCGTGTCGACGCCGACGAGGAAGTCCTCCTGATCCATCTCGCCCCACTTGCCGCGCGTCGCGTAGGTGAACTCGTGGCCGTAGCCGCTCGACCCGCGCGGGTTGGAATAGAGGACGAAGAAGCCCGCGCCCGACAACACCTGGAACGTGTCGAACCAGTCGGTGCCGTAGGCGCTGTGCGGACCGCCGTGGATCTTCAGCACCATTGGATACTTGCGGCCAGCCACGTAACCCACCGGCTTCATCAGCCAGCCTTCGATGGTCGTGCCGTCCTTCACCTTCCACGTCATGGGCTCCGGTTCGGTGAGCGCCACTTCCGCCAGCAACGCGTCGTTGAACTTCGTGACGCGCTGCTCGGCGCTGCCGTCGCCGCGCGCGACGTAGAGCTCGGTCGGGTGCATGGCGTCATTCACCGCATACGCCAGCACGCGGCCGTCAGCAGACGACGAGAAGCCGTTGGCGTGACGCGAACCCGTGGTGATCTGCCGCACGCGGCCCTGCAGCGTCGCTTCGAACAAATGCGCATCGCCGCTGGTGCTGGCGCCAAAGCGGAGCGCCGTGCCATCCGGCGTCCAGGACGCGCGCCCGGGCGCATCACTCCACGACGACGTGATGTTCTGCGGCGTGCCGCTGAAGGATCCGTCGGCGGCGAGTGACACCACCATCAGGTCCGTCTCCGCCCCGCGCGACGCCGTGCGCGTGAACGCCAGGCGATCGCCCTTCGGCGACACCACGGGAGTGGTCTCCGATCCAGGATTCGTCGTCAGCTTGCGCGGCGTGCCGCCATCGATCGCAACGACGAACAGATCGGATGTCGGCTCGCGATTGATCTCGTCGTCTTCGAGTTCGTTGCCGGTGTAGTAGATCCGCGCCGAGTCGGCGCTCCACGACAAGCCGCCACTGTCGAACTCTCCCGTCGTCAGCGCCTTCGGCGTCCCGCCCGTTGCGGCGACGACGAACACGCGCGTCTTCTTGCGCGCCGCCGGATCCGCGATGAACTGCAGCGTGCCATCGCGCTTGTAGCGCGTGGAGGTGACGACGCGGCCGTCGAAGCGCTTCGGATCGACGGTGCGGCTGATGGCGTCCTTCGCAATCCAGCCTTCACGCGGATCGCGATCGGTGCGCTCCACCGTCGGGTCGTCTTCGGTGCGCGTGAAAGCGATCCACTTGCCATCCGGCGACCACGTCGGTGTTCCGGTGACGCCGTCGACGTGATACGCCTCGCCGCCGGGCGCGACGACGCGCGCGAACCAGATCGAGTTGGGATCCTTGCCACGTCGCGAGGTGAACGCGAGCACGGTGCTGTCGGGCGACCACACCGGTCCCGACGCTTCGAGCGTCGGATCGGTGAAGCGCACCGGCGCGCCGTCTGGTGCGCCGTCCTTCAACCGCTGCATCCAGATCTCGCGATGCCGCCGGTTCTCTTTTTCGACGATGGTGGTGACGGTGAAGGCGACGAGCGCGCCGGAGGGCGCCACCGCCGCTTCGGCGACATTCACCTGCCGGTAGTAGTCGGTGGGCACGAGCGGCCGCTTCTGGGCCACGGCCAGACCGGGGTGCGCTCCGACAAGGGCCGCGACAATCAGGCAGCCTGTCCAGCTCCGCATTGACATGCACGTTCTCCTTGATTCGAGACGAGGGGATGATCGCACGACTGGGCGCCTTCGCGCTTCGCGCTTCGGCGCGGCTTGAACGGCTTGAACGGATTGAACGGCTTGGAGGGCTTGGACGGCTTGGAGGGCTTGGGGCTTGGAGGGCGTGGGGGGCCTTCGGTCTCCCGCCTCCCGCCTCCCGTCTCCCGATCAGTCCTGCCACAACCTTTGCCGCCCTCGTTCCGTCCAACCGCCCATGACTCTGGTTGGCCAGGACATCCGCTTTGCCGTGCGCGGGCTCATCCGTAGTCCGCTCTTCGCGCTCGTTGCCGTGCTGTCGCTGGCGCTCGGCATCGGCGCCAACACGGCCATCTTCACGCTGATCGATCAACTGCTGCTGCGCAAGCTGCCGGTGAAGCAGCCCGAACAGCTCGTGATGCTCTATCAGCAGGGCCCGCACAGCGGCAGCAACATGGGCTCGCGGATGCACTCCTACCCCATCTATCAGGAGTATCAGCAGCG